>NZ_CP035088.1:3961250-4279375 GCF_004786035.1 Pseudomonas viciae | reverse complement strand
TATGAAAGATGCTCCTGATTCATGGGATCAGGGGCATGACCTCAGATGTCTTTCACCAGCCGCAGCGCATCGTAGATGGCTGCGTGGGTATTACGTGCCGACACCGCGTCGCCGATCCGGAACAGCTGGAAGCGGCCTTCAGGGTTGGTCACGATATTTTGGGTTTTTCCGGCGATCAGATCGTGCTGTTCAACCGCGCCGTTGTTGCTTGAATGCGGGCGCAGGTCGAAGTACAGATCGTCCAAGGGCAGGGTGCCGTAGTTGATCACCACCTGATCGACCACGCGCTGCTTGTGCACCTGGCCATAATCGCTGCCGAAGTTGGCCACCAACTGACCGTCGCGTTTTTCTACGGAGTCGACCCGATAGGTGACCGTGAAGGTGACGTTCAGGTCTTGCAGGCTGCGCATGTAAGGCACCAGGTTCATCGCCATTACCTCCGGCGCAAACGAGCGGTCCGGCGTGACGATCTCCAGTTTTGCGCCGCTGTTGGCAATGACCTCGGCCGCTTGTAGCGCTGCGTGGTCGCCGGCGTCATCGAAGATCAGCACGTTCTGGCCGGGCTTGACGTCGCCGGAAATAATGTCCCAGGTCGACACCACCAGTTCATTGCCTTGCTTGAGCACCTCGGTGTGGGGCAAGCCGCCGGTGGCGACGATGACCACGTCCGGTTCTTCGGCCATGACTGTTTCGGCTTCGGCCCAGGTGTTGAAGTGGAACTTCACGCCCAGGCGTTCGCATTGCACCATGCGCCAGTCGATGATGCTGATCATCTCGCGACGACGCTCGCTCAGGGCGGTCAAGCGGATCTGGCCGCCGGGCTGGTCGGCGACTTCGAACACCGTGACGTCGTGGCCGCGTTCACCGGCGACCCGTGCCGCCTCCAGGCCCGCCGGGCCGGTGCCGACCACCACTACCTTGCGCTTGACCGGCGCTTTGGGGATTTCGTGGGGCATGGTGGTTTCGCGGCCAGTGGCGGCGTTGTGGATGCAATACGCCGCGCCGCCCTGGTAGATGCGGTCCAGGCAATAGTTGGCGCCGACGCAGGGTCGGATTTCTTCTTCACGCTTTTCGATGATCTTGCGCACGATGTGCGGGTCGGTCATGTGCGCCCGGGTCATGCCGATCATGTCCACCTTGCCGGAGGCGATGGCGTGTCGAGCCGTGGCCACGTCCGGGATCTTGGCCGCATGGAACGTCGGAAAGCCGGTGGCCGAGCGGATCTCGCCAGCAAAATCCAGGTGTGGCGAGTTACGCATGCCTTGGATCGGAATCACATCGGTGAGGCCCGCATCGGTATCGATGTGACCGCGAACGACGTTGAGAAAATCCACCAGCCCGCTGTCCTTGAGCATGTGGGAAATCTGGATGCCGTCTTTGGCACCGAAGCCGCCCGGAAGGTCCTCGTCTCCGGTGTAACGAACTCCGAGCAGGAAGTCTTCGCCACAGCGCTGGCGGATGCCACGCAACACATCAAAGGTGAAGCGCAGGCGGTTTTCCAGCGAGCCGCCGTAGGGGCCCTCAAGGTCGTTGGTCAGTGGCGACCAGAACTGATCCATGAGGTGTCCGTAGGCCTGCAATTCCAAACCATCAAGACCAGCAGCCTTCATGCGTTCGGCGGCGTCCACGTAGTCCTTGATGATCCGGTCGATATCCCACTCTTCCATCTTTTTGGGGAAGGCCCGGTGGGATGCTTCACGGCGATGAGAAGGCGATACGACCGGGAGCCAGTCGGCCTTGTCCCAGCGCGTACGGCGTCCCAGGTGGGTCAGTTGAATCATCACTGCGGCGCCGTGTTCGTGGCATTCGTCGGTCAGGTCTTTCATCCATTTGACCACTTCATCCTTGTACGCCAGCACGTTGTTGAACACTGGCGGGCTGTCACGGGAAACAGCGGCGGAGCCCGCAGTCATGGTCAGGGCCACGCCGGCTTTCGCCCGTTCAACGTGATAAGCCCGGTACAGATCCTTCGGCATGCCGTCGACGGGATACGCGGGCTCATGGGAGGTGGTCATGATCCGGTTTTTGAGGGTCAGGTGTTTGATTTTATAGGGCTGCAGCAGAGGATCGCTGGACATGGTGTTGCGCTCCGGGAACAGAACATCAGGCTTGGTTTTGACATAACGGTATGTTGAATGTTCATGTGTGTCAATGATTGGGACACAGGTGTACATTTTTCTTGCGTGGCGGAAAAACCAGGATTAACATCCAGCCGAAACAGGGAGGATCGGGTTCGTGTGGTCGGTCATTCCAGGCATCGATCCATGGACACATAACGCTTCGCCGAAACGGCGGAGGAGGGCCGGACGACCTGAAAACATCGCGCGATTAAAAGTTGTCCATGCCTCATATAAAAGCTCTTGAGAGCACGATGTATTTTGCTTTTATGAGGGAAGTTAATTCTTCTGCTGCCCTGCCAATAACTATTAATACAGTACGCGGAGATGCACCATGGTTAAGCTATCCAGTAAAACGTGTATCGGCTGGCTTGCAGGCCTGGCGATGGCCTCCAGTAGCCTGATGGCTCAAGCCGAGGAGCCCATGCCCATCCGTATCGGATGGGTGAATTGGTCGGATACGGAAATCGCTGTAAAACTGGCAGACACGGCATTGCGCGACCATCTCAAGCAACCGGTCAAATTGGTGCTTGCCGATATCGGCATTCAGTTCCAGGCCCTGGCCAACGGCAACATCGACCTGATCCCGATGGTCTGGCTGCCGAGTACTCACAAATCTTTCTATGACAAGTACAAAGACAAACTCGAAGACCTCGGTGTGCTGTATGAGGGTCGGATCGGCATGGCGGTGCCCACTTCTATTCCGACCAGCGAGATTGCCAGTGTCGAAGACCTTAATAAGCCAGAAGTGCGGGAGAAACTCAGTGGCAAGATCCTGACTTCGGAAGTAGGTAACGGCCAATACAAACTCACGGAGCAGGCCATCAAGGAATATAAACTCGATGGTTACAAGATGGTCGCTTCTTCAGAGTCTGGAATGCTGAGCGAGTTGGATCGCAACCTCAAGCGTGACAAATGGTCGTTGATCAATGCCTGGAGCCCGCACTGGATGTTCGCCAAGTGGCCGCTGCGCTACCTGGATGATCCAAAGCAGATTTTCGGTGGCGCTGAGCAAATTCATGCGATTGCACGCAAAGGTTTCAGCGCCGAACATCCAGACGTCGCCCGGTTCTTCGCCAACTTCAAAATTCCTAAAGCTGACCTTGAGACGTTGATGGCCGCCGCACGCGATAGCTCGGCCGACAAGGTCGTTGCAGAGTACTACGCCGCCAACAAGCCTCGTTTCGAGGCGATGTTTGGCAGCCGGACCGCTTCCGCGACACCGGCCCAGTAATGGCGGTTGCTGTCCGATAGTTGCGTTGCAATTCGCTGACCTTGACCGAACGTGAAGGGCAGCGGATACATCGAACGAGTTCGACACATTGCTCGGGAAATGGGACTGAAGACGATGATAAACAGCACTGAAGAGCCATCGTGGGATCGGGACATCATCAGCAACGGCGACTTGCTCAGGCGTTCGCTTCAGAACGTCCTGTCGGGCAGTGGTTGCGATAAGGCGCAAGCACATACCGTGTCTCTAAATACGGCCCAATGGAGTATCAGGGAGACTGCGGAAATTTCAAATGCGTTACCAGGTTTTCTGGAGCGCCATTTATCCGAGGCGCTTGATGCTGCACCTAGGGCTAATGAGTCTCTGGTGTCGATACTGGATGCGCTAGGCACGCTCTTGCCCCATGTCACCTGGATAAACCGTCAAGCCAAGGCTGGCCAAGACAGTGCTTTCGTGGAGCGACATCGCCACGGGATGATCGCAGGGCCTGGAGGGCTATTTGAATGTTCCACCTTGACCTTGGGGTTGGCGCTCATGATGCCTGAGACTTGTTACCCCTATCACCAACACCCGCCTGCCGAGTTCTATCTCGTGCTGTCACCGGGTGACTGGTACCGGGAGGACGTGGGCTGGTGGAATCCTGGACCAGGAGGTTTAGTCTTCAATCCCCCATCCTGTGTCCATGCAATGAAGTCGATGGGTGTTCCACTTTTGGCACTGTGGGGCTTGATGCATTAATGCCTCGTTATAAAAAGTGAATGAATTCGGGTAGCGATTGAGAGGATGAAATATGGCGGTGACCACGCAGGGCATCAAGTTGGATGAAGAAACGCGGGCCAGGCTGAAGTCAGCGTCGGCCAGGTTGGATCGCACCTCTCATTGGTTCATGAAAAATGCAATTCTGAATTTTATTGAAAAGGTTGAAGCCGGTGCTGGCATCGAAGAGCTTATAGCGGTCGAACTTTTGGAAAAAGATACGAGGCGTCACAGCATCGCACGACGGCTTTGCAAAATTTGCAGTAGCGATGGCTTGACTTGATGGCGGAATGGCCTGCCCGGACCTGCCAGACCGAATGATAATTGACGAAATTTGATCTAAGCAAACCATGAAAGGCTATGCCTGTATGACATCGAAAGATATAGGCGCGGTCGTATTCTCATACTTGATTTTTTCTCATGAGTATTGAATGAAAAATGGTTTGTTCGTGCCCGTTCAGTTCTGAACAATGAGTTCAGCTTACAAGGTCAAGGTGAAGATGCTTGGTCCCAGGAGCTACAACTCACTTCAGGATAATTAAAGCACGGCGCTTTCGTTGAGGATCGACCGATGGTTCAGATGACCGATACCAGGCTTACAAGCAAGCAGACGACATTCGAAGAAATTCCCTTCATTGATGTCGCACCGTTACTCGATGGGAGCGACCCGCGAGAAGTTGCGCGCCAGATGGGAGAAACTTGCGAGAAAGTTGGTTTTTTCTATATTAAAAACCATGGAGTTCCGCGCGCCTTGATCGACGCGATGTATGCCCAGACGAAAGGCTTCTTTGCCATGCCTTTTGATAAGAAGAATAAGCTGAACGTGGTTAATTCAGGTCCCACGCTTCGCGGCTACATACCCATGTACGCGGAAAACGTCGATCCGGAAAATACCCGCGATTTCAAGGAGTGCTTCGACTATGGCGTCCACTATGACGAAGTGTCTCCTTTCTTCGGGGCAAACCTGATGCCGGTTGAGCTCACGGATTTTTCGGATGTCTGTGACGCCTACCATCGTGCAATGCTTGACCTGGCGCGCAAGCTCATCAGCGCCATTGCACTGAGCCTCGATCTGCCAGCGGACTACTTTGAAAAACTGCAACGCAAACCGATCACCATCCAGCGCTTGCTGCACTATCCCCCGCAGAGTGGCGAAATTTCACAAAAGGAAATCGGGATCGGAGCGCATACGGACTATGGCTTTCTGACGATCCTTTTCCAAGACAAGGTCGGTGGCTTGCAAGTGCGCAATCGTGCGGGTGACTGGGTAAGCGCCCCACCGGTGGAAGATACGTTCATCGTCAACATCGGTGATCTGGTGCAAACCCTGACGAATGACCGCTACACGTCGACTATGCACCGCGTCATCAATACCAGCGGTGTCGAACGGTACTCCATTCCATTCTTCATCGACTTGGACTTCGACGCGACTGTCGAGACTGTGCCAACGTGCATCAGCCTCAGTAACCCTGCCAAATACGCGCCTTACACCTGTGGCCAACACAAATACAGTCGCTTTGTCGCCAGCTACGCCCACTTGCAGGCTGTCGAAGCCGTCTAAGGCCAACCCTTGGTGGATGAAGGCTCGATGCATTCGGGCCCCATCAAAATCCGGTCACCGTCTGCGTGGAGACGGTGACCGTCCCGGGAAGCGTTGGAGTTACCCATAGTCATTCGACGAAGTGCGTTCATCACGAGGTATCACACCGAAATACTCCGCAGATGAACCAAAGCTGCAACCAAAGCCATCCAACAAAAGGAATCCGGCGGATCGTGGTGCAGGGCCCTGGGAAGTGGACACGGTGCTGCGCTCCTCTTGAGATCTGAGAGATGGGTTCTTCAGAGTTCCGCGCCTGCCTGCCACTCCTTCCAAGCAATGGAAGAACGCAGCCCTAAGCCCAGGAACGGTTCCGGGGGATTCCAGCAGGGGTCAGGTTGATCGAGCATGATGTCCAGCAGTTCACTGCCCATCCCCACGGCGTATTCGGCGATCAGTTTGCCCGCCACGGTGCTGCGGGTCAGGCCCAAGCCGTTGCAGCACACGGCGCTGAACACGTCCGGCGCGATCTCGCCAAAGACAGAGCCGGAGTTGCGCGAAATGCACAGCGCGCCGCCCCAGGTGTATTCGAACGGCACGCCTGACAACATTGGAAAGCGTGCCTCGAAGGAGTGGCGGTGAGCGCGGCGTACACGCTCAAGCGTACGGGGACTCGCTGTCAGGCGCGGGTTGTAGGTGAAGGAGTTGCGAATGCAAATCCGGCCATTGGCGAGCCTGCGCACGGTGGTGCCCAGCGGGTCGGCGGGAATGAGCCCCCAGCTTTGCTCGCCACCCAGGCGGGCCTGCTCCTGGGCAGTCAACTCTCGGGTCAGGCTGGCGTACGTGTAGACGGGCAGTAACCGACCCTTGAGTCCAAGCTGACCGAACGGTGCCGCGTAGGCATTGTTGGCCATCACCATGCGCGGCGCCGAAAGCACGCCTTGGGCGGTAGTCAGCTCATGAGGTTTGCCAAGTTCAATGTTCAATACCGGGCTGTCTTCATACAACGTGACGTTCGCTGGCAACGATTGCGCCAGCCCCCGGCACAACGCGGCGGGTTGAACGAGTACGCAACCGGGGGCATGCAGCCCCGATTTGTAGAAGTCGGTACCGGTGATCGCTTTCATCCGCGCGGCATCCAGCGTCGTGTAGGGTTCCCCCAATCCGCTCAGCCCTTTGGCAAAGGACTCAAGCGCGGCGATGCCTTGTGGGTTGACGGCGCCATGCAACTTGCCCTGCTCGCGCCAATCGCACTCGATGCCTTCGCGCTGGACGATCTGGCGCATGAAATCGATGCCGCCACGACTCAACCGAATGATGCGCTGGTCGGCGGTACGGTCGGAGGTGTAGCTGTGGGACGTCAGGTCATGGGGCAAGTCCACCATGAAGCCGGAGTTGCGTCCGGCCGCACCGAAACCTACCCGCTTGGCGTCGATCAATGCAATCGACGCCTCGGGTAAAAGTTCGGCCAGTCTCCGGGCGGCAGCCAACCCCGCCAGGCCGGCGCCGAGAACCGCCCAGTCGGCCCTGACGGCGCCTTTGAGCGGGGTGCTGGGTGCCGGTGGTGGCAGCGTTTCGTACCAACCGGGTTGGCCATCGTTTTGAGGTAGGAAATTACACTGAAGCTGCATGGCAAGCGCCTCCGCCGTATGTGTCAGGCGCGATGAGCCGTCAGCTGTTCATAGACAGTCTTGAATGCGCTTTTCTCTGCGTCGCTGAGCGGTTGCAAAGGCAGACGGGTCACACCCACCGGCTGGCCGGCCAATTCGCAGCCGTGTTTGATGTACTGGCAGAACTTGCCGCCTTGTTCGAGCAGGTTGAGCATCGGCAACAAACGGGTCGCCAGTTCACGACCTTTGATCATGTCCTTTGCCACGACACACGCCTGATACAGTGCGACATGTTCTGGCGCAAGGAAGTTGGATGCGCCAGCGACCCAGCTGCGGGCGCCCCAGGTGAAAAATTCCAGCACCTGGTCGTCCATGCCGCAGCTCACTTGCAACTGATCGGTGTGTTCGTTGAGCAGGCCGTGCATGCGTTCAATTGAGCCGGTGCTTTCCTTGATCGCCTGGAAGTTGGGACGGCCCTTGAGCCCGTTGATGAATTCCCAGGACATTTCGGTCCCGGTACGGGCCGGAAAGTTGTAGAGCATGATGGGCATGTCGAGCGCGTCATCGACGCTCAAGGCATGGACCAGCAGTTCTTGTTGGGTCGGTTGGCAGTAGTAGGGAGCGGCAAGAAGAATGGCATTGAAGCCCACTTTTTTTGCATGCAGGCCCAGCGTGAGGCTTTCCTGGGTGGTGGTGGCATTGATGCCCGCCATCAAGGGAATACGCGATTTGGCGTAGTCGGCGATGAAGTCGAACAGCGCCAGCCGCTCATCATGGGACAAGGCATAGTATTCGCCCGTCGTACCACCGACGATCAGGCCATGCACACCGTGTTCGATAAGTGAGTCAATGATGTTTTCCAGCGACCTGAAGTCCACGGCGCCCGAAGTATTAAAGGGAGTTACAACGGGAGTCCACACGCCATCAAAGTTCATACAGTGCCCTGTTATTAAAATAGTTGCGGTTTTGGTTCGTATGCAGATTACGGGGGCAAACGCTGGCGCAACAACTAACATTTATTAACAGCAATACATGACCCTGCGTTATAAGTTGACGCCGGACCAATAGGGATCGCGGCTGCGGACTGGTCACTCATCACCACTCATTGCCAACGTTCAGGCAGGCTGGGTCGCGGCCGCCCGTAGTCATACGAACGTCCGTCGGCACAGCCGAATAATCTGTCGGCCAATGCTATATCTCGTAGCGATTTTCTTTCGACGGGGGGCAGTTGAAGAAGGTGCTATAGCATTTGCTGAAATGAGGGGTCGAGACGAAACCGCAGGCAATGGCGACATCAGTGACTGACAGTTTGGAATTTTGTATCAGGCGACGCGCTTCTCTAAGTCGCAGCTCCAGATAGTAGCGCTGAGGGGATGTGTTGATTTGCTCTCGAAACAGGCGTTGGATCTGGCGCTTGGAAAGTCGAACGCATTCTGCGAGCAAATCCAGGCCTAACGGCTCTTCAAGGTTGTACTCCATCAGCTTGATTATTTCTTGCAGCGGTGCACTCACGTTACGACCTTGGACCTTGGCCGAGGTCCGGAGCCGAGACTGGTCATAATCCAATAGATCAAACACGGCGTCTGCGACTTTATGGTCGAGGGCCGCGTAAAGCCATTTCATCATGATTTGAAAGGCGCCAGCGGGGTTGGACGCTGTGAGTCGGTCACGATCAAATACCACGGTGTCGAGGGTTACAGTCGTGTTGGGTGAAAATTCCGATAGGGCGATTCGTTGTTCTGCATGAATGGCGCATCGGTAGCCATCGAGCAGTCCGGCTTTGCCCAGGTACCAGGCACCATTCCACAACCCACCGAGCGCAATGGGCATGCTTGCGAGTTTGTTCAGAAGCTTTATCAGCCCTTCAGGGACTGCTCTGGGCGTGCGTAGCCCGCCGCAGACAACCATCAGGTCCAGTGCCGCGATCCTGATATCGGTCAGCGGCGTATCGGGTCTGATGGGTATTGCCAGGTCGCTGATGACTTCGCAATCGTTGCGACTGAATGTATGGACTTTTATCGAGCCAGGCTGGATGAAGTTAGCGGTCATCAGCACGTCCAGGCATTGCGTGAAACAAGTCAGGGAGAAGCTATCAAGCAGGAGGAATCCTATGCTCGATGCTTTGCGGGCCTCGATCGATTGACTCATGAGTTGGGCTTCGTATCCAGCAGAAAACTTTCGTCGAAAGGGTAGTGGGTGAGCAGTTCATAACCGGTTTCCGTGACCAACAGTTGGTTCTCCAATTTGATCCCGTCCTGCCCACCCACTTCACCCACATACGCCTCGACACAAAGGGCCATGCCTGGCTGCAACTCACCTTCGTATCCGTAGGAGTCCAAGTCTTCCGGATAGCGAATGCTGGGGTACTCATCACACAGCCCTACACCGTGGTAAAGCACGCCATAGCGCTGAGCCCGGCAGGGTTCGGGCAACCGGTGTGCCTTGGCGGTCAGCTCGGTAAAGCGTACGCCTGGCTTGATCAACTCGGTGTTATGGATGATATGGTCATGGGCGATTCGATAGAGGCGCTTCTGTTCGGCTGTTGGCTCCAGCCCCCCACAGATCCAACTGCGGGACATGTCCACGCACATACCGTAGGTGCCGATCAGGTCCGTGTCGAACGACAACAAGTCGCCATCGTTCAATACCCGTGGGCCGGACTCCTGGAACCACGGGTTGGTGCGTGGGCCGGAACTGAGTATTCGCGTTTCTATCCACTCACCGCCCCGGCGAATGTTGCCGGAGTGCAGGGCGGCCCAGACATCGTTTTCCGTTGCTCCTGCCCGTAATGCCCGATGCATTTCGGCGATGGACGCTTCGCATGAAGCCACCGCGCAGCGCATCGCCTTGATTTCATCGGGGCCTTTGATCATCCGCGCAAACTCGGTCACTTCCTGGCCGCTGCAAATCTCCACCGCGAGCGCATCCAGCGCGCGCACGCCTGCCACTTCAATCCGGTCTACCGCCAAGCGTCGGTTGGCTCCAGCGTGTTGGCGCAGCAGCTCGTCGATTTGGCCTGCGAAATGCCTGGCATGGCGATCGGTGTGTTCACCGGTCTCGAAGTAAAAGAACGACGCGCCGCTGCGTAACTCGGTAACCAGCGGCAAGTGGGAGGAGAGGTGATCACAACCATGGAAATCCCACAGCACAACGTGGCCGCTGGCCGCGACGAAACAGGCTCGCGCGGGGTTATGGGTCGTCCACAATTGCATGTTCGTGGTGTCGGTGGCATAGCGGATATTCAGCGGGTCAAACAGCAGGATGCCGCCCAGGTCTCGGGCTACCAGTTGGTCGACGATCCGTTGCAGTCGGTATTGGCGCATGGTCGGTAGATGAGGCGCTTGCAAGCCCAATTGGGCCCACTCCGCGAAAGCCAGCGGTGTAGGGCCTATCTCGACGCGATTGTTGTCGTCGACGGAGCCGTCGGCTTTCAGCGCAGCTGCGCGTTGCCGGGCTGGATCGATGCGGCGAGCGCTGGCGGGAATTGAAAAAGGTGAAGTCGTCATAAATCCTATCCTGATTCATCAGATACACCGCCACTTCACCTAGCCATGAGGCGCTACTTTGTCGATGGCTGGATAACCATCGGACACAGCGCGTCATTCAAGGCCAGGTTGAGTGGCCGGGCGACAAGCGCCTGGCGGAGGGAGAGGGTCGTTACTTGCTGGCTTTGGCTGCATCCCGTGAAGCCTGGAGCCAGGCGTCGATTTGCTGACGGTGAGCGGCAATCCACTCCTTGGCATGCCGGGTGATATCCGCTGGCTTGTTCTCACCTTTTTGCATTCTCAGGTTCTGCGCGCTTTCGTCGTCAGTGCTGATCTGCATTTGCGAAAGAAACTTCAGGGCCGCTGGATTCTTGTTGGCAAAGTCCCGGTTGAGTACAGCCTCTACCTTGTCTACGGCGAAACCGAGATTCTTGCCTTTGTAGGAGGTGTCGACTTTGTTGTTGCCGCCTGGCAGGTCGGTGTACGGCACTTCGAGCCATACTACGTCTTTACCCTCGACCAACACGCCGGCGATCCATTGAGGAACCCAGGTGTAATAGAGGATCGGCTGACCCTGTTTGTAGCGGGTGATGGTGTCGGCCATCAATGCGAAATAGGAACCACGATTATGGCTGACCGTTTTCTCGAGACCATAGGCCTTGAGGTGATGGTCGATGGTCAGCTCACAGCCCCAGCCGGGGTTGCAGCCGGTCAGGTCCGCTTTTCCATCTCCGTCGACATCGAACAGCTTCGCGATCTCTGGCTTCTTGAGGTCCGTCAGGTATTTGATGTTGTAGGCGTCGGCAGTCTTTTTATCGATCAGATAGCCCTGCAATACCCCAGGCATGATATCGCCTGCCTTGATCATGTCCTCGTCACCGCCCGCTTTCTGGTAGAAGGTGTCGTGGAGCTTGTCCCACAAGTGCACGGTGAAATCCGCGTCGCCGCTGCCCAAGGCCACCAACATGACGGAGTACTCGGTTTCCTTCGGCTCCTTGACCTTGTAGCCAAGTTCACGCAGACCCTCCATGGCGATCTCACCCCGAAAGCGCTCTTCGGCGATGGAAGGAAAGATCGGTG
The DNA here is from genome assembly GCF_004786035.1 of Pseudomonas viciae. Taxonomy (NCBI): domain Bacteria; kingdom Pseudomonadati; phylum Pseudomonadota; class Gammaproteobacteria; order Pseudomonadales; family Pseudomonadaceae; genus Pseudomonas; species Pseudomonas viciae. Next base: position 4,267,559 of record NZ_CP035088.1, on the reverse strand, counting down.
TTATCGAGACACCATCGCCGGGCTTCTCTGCCGAGGCCATGGCATGGAGTGACAAGACGGTCAGGGCGACAGCCGAGAGGCACCGCCGGATGTTGCGGGAGAGTTTCAATTCGCGCATTTCACATACCTTTCTTCGTTTTTTTAGTTGAGTGCGGCAGTTCTAAGTTCGAAGTGTCAAGCGGTCTTGCGCCGCGCTGAAGGCTGGCGTGAGCCAAAGAGGCGCATGACAAGCCCGACCGGGCCGGTGTGGTACCAGCGCAAACTTGGGTCGGCTTTGCTGCGTTCTCCCATGGCCTGCGTAAGGCGATCGAGGAAGATGGCAAGCAATACCAGTCCGACTCCCCCTACGGTGGCCAAGCCCATGTCCAGGCGACCGATACCACGCAGGACCATCTGGCCCAGCCCGCCCACAGAGATCATCGAAGCGATGACCACCATCGACAGGGAGAGCATCAGGGTTTGGTTCAGGCCCGCCATGATGGTTGACGTGGCCAATGGCAGTTGCACGCGCATGAGCATTTGCCGAGGCGTGCAGCCGAAAGCGCGGGCCGCCTCGATCTTGTCTTCCGGCACTTGGCGGATACCCAGGTTGGTCAGGCGCACCAGTGGCGGAAGGGCAAAGACGATGGTCACCAGAACACCGGGGACGTTGCCGATGCCGAACAACATCACCACCGGCACCAGATAGACGAATGCCGGCAGTGTTTGCATGGCGTCCAGGGCCGGTCTTATGGCCCGTTCCAGGTGGTCGTTCCTGGCGCTGAGAATACCCAACGGCACCCCGAACAACGCACAGAAGAACACCGAGGTGAGGACGAGGGACAGCGTGGTCATGGACTCGGACCACACCCCGATCATGCCGAGCAGGGTCAGGGTCACCAGGCAAAGCAGCGCCATGCGCTTGCCTGCCAGTTGCCAACCCAAGAGCGACGACAGCAGGATCCCGATAGTCGGCGGGATGCTTTGCAGGATGAACTCAATGCCGTTGAGCACTTGATCGATTGGCCAGCGCACCGCCCGGAACACGTCCCGGAAGTTGTGGACGAGATAGTTGAGCGCGTTTTGCACCCATTCGCCCAACGGGATGATCGCCGTTTGGAAGGGGTCTAGAAAACTGAAATCCGACATGGTGGCTACCTCTTTTCTATTTGCACCGACACTTAATGGCGACTCAGGGTTTGAAGTAGCTGACTCTTGGAAAGCGTCCCCTTGAGGGCGCCTGCGCGGTCAAGCACCGGCACTGGATAAGGAAGTGTCGCGGCGATATCCAGTACGTCATGCAGCGGTGTATCGAGGTATACGGGGCGTTGTTCATGCAGGCTGTGGCGTTGACCTGCCAGGTCCTGCGCTACGCCGCCGTGGCCATCGGTATCGACGACACCCAGCAGTTGATCTTGCTCGTTGATCAGGTAGCCATAGGGTGTGCCTGCTTTGAAACTGGGCGCTTTACCGTTCACCCGGCAGATCATTTCCGGATCCAGTTGAGCCACATCCCCTGCGGTCAGGACCCTTGAGCTGTCGAAGCCCTTGAAGAAGTTGCGCACATAATCCGTCGCCGGCTGGTTGATCAGTTCCTGCGGAGTACCGATCTGCACGACCCGGCCGCCCTCCATGATCGCGATGCGATGGCCGATGCGAATGGCTTCCTCGATGTCGTGGGAGATGAAAATGATGGTGCGCTGTTGTTCAGCCTGCAGGCGGATCAGCTCGCCCTGCATCTCGCTGCGGATCAATGGGTCGAGGGCCGAAAATGCCTCGTCCATCAGCAGGATCGTCGGGTCGTTGGCCAATGCTCTGGCCAGCCCGACACGTTGTTGCATTCCGCCAGACAGTTGATGAGGGTAGCTGTGTTCCTGGCCCGCCAAGCCAACCTGGCTCAAGGCTTCCCGGGCGCGCAGGTGGCGTTCTTTCTCTGGCACGCCGGCGATTTCCAGGCCAAAGGCGGTATTTTCCAGCACGCTCATGTGGGGCATCAGCGCAAAGGATTGGAACACCATGCCCATTTCCTTGCGCCGTACGTCGAGCAGGGTTTTATCGGAAAGGCCGGTAATTTCGCGACCGTTGAGGTGAATGCTTCCCGAGGTGGGTTCGATCAAGCGATTGAACAGGCGCACCATGGTCGATTTGCCAGAACCTGACAGCCCCATGATCACGAAAATTTCGCCTCGCTTGACCGAGAAACTTGCGTCAAATACACCGACCACATGGCCGGTTTTATCAAAAATCTCGTTCTTGTCGGCGCCATTGCGCAGCATTTTCATGGCGGTGTCTGGATTAGAACCAAAGACCTTGAAAATGTTTTTTACCGAAAGAATTTCATCGTCATGGCTCATACGACCCTCTTCTTATCTTTATGACCAAATATTTAACTTGTCTCAGTCGCTATTACAGCTGGCGGGCAAGCGCATATTGGCAGTCCGTTCGAATGCCGAACGTGAGTCATTGCGGTGCGTCATAGTTCTGCCTTGAACTTCGATGCCTCCTTGGCTTACACGCACCCGTTATGGCATTGGCCACTTCGTGAAGTATCCAATGCCAATGTTCTTATTTATGTATAGAAGCGTTTAAATCAAATGGACGTTTTATGGCTGGTCTGCCTCGGTTTGCGCTGCTTATAGAACTCTTGAAGCCGCTTCCGTCAGGCGACGGGTCATGACCTCGCAGTACCAGTCGACGAACTGGTTGACGCCATTCTCTACCAGCGGTGAGTACGGGCCCGGTTGATAAGCGGGTGAGGTGACGCCGACCTGCGCGCCCTCCACCAGGCGTCGATCTTGGTCATTGGTCGCCATCCAGACCTTGGTCAGGCGCTCGATATCGTAGTCGACCCCTTCCTGTGCATCCTTGTGCACTAACCAGCGGGTGGTTACGACGGTCTGGCCCGGGCCTTGAGGCAACACGCGAAAGCTCAGTGCGTGGTCGCCAAGAAAGTGATTCCAGGTCGATGGGTAATTGAAGTAGAGCAGCGCACCGATATTCTCGACGCCACTGCGATCCAGGCGTCCGGTGACGGCGGGTTTGCCGTCCATGGTATAGCTGCTGGCGCCATCACTGAGCGGAATCCGGGTCATTCGATATTGACCTGCAGGATCCATATTGATCCGGCTGGCCAGACCCGCTGCCTCGCAGGTGCTCCAATGGGCGGCAAGCTCCGGATCTTCGTCACCGCCGATGCCCTGGACGGATACGTTTTCTACAAACGACTTCAGCAATTCGGGGTGGGTCCCGTCACAGTGATAGCACTCGCGATTATTCTCGAAGACAAGTTTCCAGTTACCTTTCTCGACCAGGTGGGCCTCGAAAGCAACTTTGCAGTCTTCCAGATGGTGAGGGCCGATGAACGGCGAAACGGCGCTGCGGAACTTCTCGAAATCCGGTGCAACCTTGGCGACGCAGACATAAATGTAGCTGTGCACCACTTCACAATGCGCTGGTATAAGTCCATGGTCGGCGGCGTTGAAGTCCGGGCCCATGTTGCCTGCATAGAGAAGCTTGCCGTCGAGTTCGAACGTCCACTTGTGGTAGGGGCAGACCAGTTTCGCGACCTTGCCTTTTTCCTCGGTGCAGACTTTCGAGCCACGATGACGACAAGCGTTGTGGAACGCCCGGAGGTTACCGTCTTTTCCTCGTACTACGACTACCGGGTAATCACCGATCTGCAAGGTCAGGTATTGGCCTGGCTTCTCTAGCTCAAAAGTGTGCCCCGCAAAAATCCACTCCCGATGCCAAATCTGCTCCAGATCCTGGCGATACAGATCGGCATCAGAATAAGCAGCGCCAGGAAGACCATGCTGCGGTTTGCGCTGCTTGATCAGGTCTAATACGTCGGTGTACTTAGGCATTTCTTTCATGCACTCCTTATTATCGGGGCTTAGTGCAGCGTTTCTGCTCGCGCAGATGAATCGCTTACTTGGTAACGCTGCGAACTTGCTTCAACGCTGCGTCCAATTCAGCTAGCCTTACGGCATGGATGCGCCTGGATTTCGGTCGCTACTGCTTGCAAACAGTCTAGGACGAGGCCACAGGCCTGAAGAATCGACATTTTTTATGGGGTAATGATGATCTACTGTCATGGTTAAGCAGACCGAACCCGATCAGGCGCTGATCAAGATGCCCTCGCTGCGGGCAGTCAAGGCTTTCCTGGCCGCAGCCAGGTATCAGAATTTTACCCGGGCCGCTGAAGCGCTCTGCGTGACGCAGGCCGCCATCAGTCGCCATATACGGGATTTGGAAGAGCATCTCGGGACCGAGCTTTTCGATCGGGCAGGTCGTGCCGTCAAGCTGACCGACGCTGGCTCCAACTTCTATGATGTGGTGCAGTTGTCATTCAGCAGCATCGCTCAGGCCGCTGAGCGTATGCGCAGCAAATCTGTCTCTAAGCATGTGGTCACGCTGTGCTGTTCGCCGGCCTTTACCAACTTTTGGCTCGGGCCGCGACTGCCGGCTTTTTTCGAAGCCCATCCTGAGATTGACCTCAACCTGGTTGTGACCCAGAACTTCCTGTCGATGGAGACGGGGGTGCATCCGGATATCATCATCTGCAAGATGATGAAGAGCCACGACGGCTACCACAGCGAGCCTCTAATGTGCGACGTCATCTACCCAGTGTGCACGCCGCTCTATCTGGAGCAACATCCAGAACTGCAATCGATCCATGATCTTCGCGACAGCGCGTTGCTGAACCTCAGCCCCTTCGGGCGCTCGCAGGTCGCAGAGCATTTGGACTGGTATGGGTGGCTCGCTCACTACGATATCGACCTTAAGGCGCGCTCCAGCAAGGCGTCTCACTTTTTCAACGCCAATGACTACAGCCTCCTGATCCAGCTCGTGCTGGGCAATCAGGGCGTCGCATTGGGCTGGGATCATCTGGTAGCGCCGCTGATTGAAAAGGGGCTGTTGGTGCGCCCGGTCGAGGAAAAGCTGGTGCACAAGGAAACCCTTCACTATTTGAACTTCAATGAAGACAAGGCGCGCGATCCCAGCTGCTGCAAGCTGCGCGACTGGCTGCTGGCACAGTTCGATAGGGAGGCGTTTGAGGAGCCGGACGAAGCCCGTACATAACCGCAGATCATCAGTTGCTCCACATAAAAGTCGCTGTGTGCTGTTCCCGCCTGTCTTTATTCTTTCACCTTGAGAGCCCAGAACGTAACGCGTGTCTCAAGGTGAGGGAATGACCACTATTTCCTGAACGAACAAATGCGAGTGCTGGTTGATATCGGCGCGGTTCGCGTCGTATTCGCCTGCCAGGAATTCAGTTTCCGCTGGGCGCCGGTTATTCGGTGTCGAATCTAACCAGCATTCGAATTAGCAACTACTGCCCCTCTGTGCCGATTCGGTAACTGACGTTGCCGGGAACGCTATCGCTCAAAAACAAGTGTGCGGGAAGATCAAAATGACTCAGTTGAAAACAACAGAAGAATACCAGTCGATTGCTCGGCAGCTGACCTTGCCAAACAAGGCTGTGATCGATGGTGAAATACGCTCGGCACTTTCCGGCGCAACGTTTGGCACCGTTAATCCCGCCAATGGTGAGCACCTTGCCGATGTGGCTGCTTGTTCGTCAGCTGATGTGGACGCGGCCGTCACAGCAGCGCGGGCCGCTTTCAATGATGGTCGTTGGTCAAAGCTTCATCCCGGTGCGCGTAAGCAGGCGATCCTGCGTCTGGCTGCGTTGATCGAAGAAAACGCGCTGGAACTCGCGGTGATGGAAAGCCTGGACAGCGGCAAGACTATTTTCGACTGCCAGACAGTCGATGTGCCGGAAACCATTAACTGCCTGCGCTGGCACGCCGAAGCCATCGACAAGATCTATGACCAGGTATCGCCTGCGTCCGACGGTCATCTCGCGTTGGTTGTCCGTGAGGCGATCGGTGTGGTTGGCCTGGTCTTGCCTTGGAACTTCCCGCTGTTGATGCTGGCCTGGAAAATCGGCCCGTCGCTGGCCGCAGGTTGCTCACTGGTGGTCAAGCCGGCGGAAGAAACGTCGTTGACGACCCTGCGCGTTGCTCAGTTGGCCTTGGAGGCCGGTATCCCCGCCGGGGTATTCAACGTTGTGACCGGGGGCGGGGCTGAGGTAGGTGAGCCCATTGGCCGTCATCCTGATATTGATGTCATCTCTTTCACTGGCTCGACAGATACCGGGCGCCGCTTCCTGAAATACTCCGCCGAGACCAATCTCAAGGAAGTGGTACTAGAGATGGGGGGCAAGAACCCTTGCATCGTCCTGGACGATGTCAGTGACCTGGACAGTGTAGCCTCGCACATCGTGAACGGTGCGTTCTGGAACATGGGGGAGAACTGCTCCGCGATCTCCCGACTGATCGTGCATGAGGACATCAAGCACGCCCTGATCGAGCGCATCAAGCACTTCGCCAACGACTGGCATGTGGGTGACCCACTCGATCCGACCAACCGCGTCGGCCCGTTGGTGTCCACCGAACATTTCAGCAAGGTCAGTTCTTACCTGGGCCAGGGTGAGCCAGTGCTCTTCGGCGGGCAGACCAGCCAAGGGCGGTATGTACACCCGACCATCATCGAAGTCTCAAGCAATGACGCAAGGCCTGCGCGCGAAGAAATCTTCGGTCCGATCCTCACCGTGATCACCGTCAGCAGCCTCCAGGAAGCGGTGGCAGTGGCCAACGACACAGACTATGGACTCGCTGCTTCGGTGTTCACGGACAACGGCAAGCGCGCCATACGTATTGCCCGCGCGCTCAAGGCCGGGACGGTAACCGTCAACTCGTTTGGAGAAGGTGACATCACCACGCCGTTTGGTGGTTATAAGCAATCAGGTTTCGGTGGTCGCGACAACTCGTTGCATGCCCACGATCAGTACACCCAACTGAAAACCATCTGGCTGGATCTTGCCTGCGAAGAAGAGATTTGATCCCATGACTGCATTCGCTTTTTCCGGTCTCAATCTTGCGGTCACCACGCCTTTTGATGCCCAGGGCAAGATCGACTATCCACGCTTTGAGAGCCTGCTCGAACGCTATCTCGCTGCCGGCGTACATGGCTTTGTCCTGAGTTCCGGGACGGGCATGCATGTTTACCTGAGCAAAGAAGAGTCCAGGCAGTTGGTTGCCTTTGGCGCCAACGTCATTGACGGGCGTGCCCGCATCATCGTTCAAACTTCTGCCTTGCTGGCTGACGAGGTGGTGGAGCGCACCCGGCATGCCGCCGAGTGCGGTGCGGATGGCGTCATGGTGCTTCCGCCGTTTTTCGAGGGGCCCACTGATGATCAGGGCATCGTCGACTTCTATTCCACCGTGTCTGAAGCGGGGCTGCCCGTCATCGGCTACAACGTGCCTCAGGCGGTGGGCGTCGAAGTGAGCCCGGATCTGTTTCGCCAACTCAGCGAAATTCCGAACTTCGTATCGGTCAAAGACAGCAGCGGCGATTTGGCGGCTCAGGCATCGCTGATCCGTACGGGGCTGGCGACAATGAACGGCGCCGACCCACTGGTGCCATACGCGCTCTTTGCCGGTGCGGCGGGGCTGATCTGGGGCGGGGCGAACATGGCGCCGCGATCTTGCGTTGCGGTAGTGAAGGCGGCCATGGAGCAGGACTGGGCGCGTGCCCGGGAGATCTGGCGGTCGATCGAGCCGGTGATGTCGTTGATTTGGCAGGGTGATTACGTGCAATCGGTCTATGCCGGTGCCGAGATCACCGGTTATGGCGCGGGCAATCCTCGCCGACCGTTGGCGCGTCTGCCTGCTGAGAAGATCGCCGTGCTAAAGACAGCCCTTGAGCCTTTGATCGCTCTCGAGTCCGAACTCGCCTGACGATCTTGGGAGCAAGTCATGTACGTGGCCGATAAATTTCCAAAAAACAGCAGTCTTTCCGCCTGGGTGGCCATGCTTCCTACGCGCGTACCGACCCTCCCGCTGGAGGGCGCAGTGACCGCTGACGTTGCGATCATCGGTGCCGGCTTTGCCGGCCTCTCGGCCGCGCGTCGGTTGTCCCAGCTCGATTCGACACTGCGGGTTGCGATACTGGAAGCTGGTGTTGTCGCAGAGGGCGCCACCGGGCGCAACTCAGGCTTCATTATTGATTTGCCCCATGAGGTCAGCTCGGAAGATTTCGGGGGCTCATCAACCGACCGGGCTCGACGGGACATCACGCTTTACCGCACGGCGATCGGCTTGGCCACGGACATGGCGCAGGAGCACGGCTGGGGGCGCGATATCATTGACCCGTGCGGTCGTTACAGCGTGGCAATCAGCCAGAAGGGTGATGCCCACATCAAGGCGTATGCCCGACAACTGCAAGGGCTCAATGAGGCCCATGAAGTCCTGGATGCCAAAGGCATTCATGCGGTGACTGGCAGCCAGCTCTATACGTCCGGGCTCTACCTGCCTGGTACGGTGATGGTGCAGCCAGCGGCCTACATACGAGCGGTTGCAGACAGTCTGCGCAATCCGATAACGCTGTATGAAAACTCTGCGGTCCGGTCCTTCGACAAGCAGCCGGGAGGCTGGTCACTTAAAACGTCCAAGGGCACCGTTACGGCCAAACGCATCATTTTGGCCAACAACGGCCATGCACAGAGTTTTGGCCTGTTTCCCGGGCAACTGCTGCATGTCTTTACCTATGCGTCGATGTCGGAGCCTTTTGACCCACGACGCTTGAGCGGGAAGCGAGATTGGGCGGCCACGCCGGCGCTGCCCATGGGCACGACCGTGCGTCGGGTCAGTGGCGCTGAGGGTGATCGCATCCTGATTCGTTCGCGTTACTCCTATCACGCCGGGCTGGAAATCAATGAGGGCCATGTCCGTAGCGCGGGACGCGTACATGATGGCAAGTTCGTTGATCGCTTCCCCGGCCTGGCAGGCGTGAAGATGCAATATCGATGGGGCGGTCCGATGGCGCTGACCTGGAACAGTGTGCCGATTTTTGGCGAGATCGAGCCTGGATTGTTCGTCGCTTGTGCGTGCAATGGCCTGGGAGCTTCGAAATCTACGGCTGCCGGGATTGCAGCGGCTGAGGCAGCCGTGGGGCTGAAATCGCAGTTGGTTGAAATTTTTTCCAATTATGACTCGCCCAAAAACCTTCCGCCCCAGCCATTTCTGAGCATTGGCGCCAAAGCCGACTTACGTTTGCGTGAATGGCGTGCCGGCCGTGAATGATGTCATCGTGAAGTGCAGAACCGCCTAGGGGAATGTATGAGCAGTCAGCTGGAAAATGCCGTGCGTCATTACGATGTTCCCAGGCCTCAACTTGGAATCATCTTGTGTCTGCTGTCGATGTTGATCTTTGCAAGCCAGGACGGCATCACCAAGGTGCTTGTCAAGGATCTACCCATCGCGCAACTCGTCATGGTGCGCTATTGGGTATTCCTGGCCTTTGCCGTCGGTTACAGCGTTTATCAAGGAAGCTTGCGAACCGCATGTCGAAGCCAGCACCCTTTTCTCCAGATCATTCGTGCGTTGATCGGAGTCGGTGAAATCGCTTTGTTTGGATTAGGGCTGCGCTACCTGGGGCTGGCTGAAATGCATGCCCTGTACGCCGTGTTTCCCCTGATGACCCTGGCTTTGGCAGGTGCATTTTTGGGGGAGTACGTTGGCATTCGCCGATGGATTGCCGCCGCTATCGGTTTCACGGGCACGGTGGTGATCCTTCGACCAGGCACCGGTGTTTTTGAACTGGCAGCGCTTATCCCACTGCTGTCGGCCCTGGGGTTCGCTGTTTTCAGCGTGCTGACCCGACGAATCAGCCAAGATGATTCGTTTGCTACGAACATGCTCTACATGGGGTTCTTCGGTGCGATAGCCATCACCTTGCTGGGTCTTCCGGGCTGGGTTTCTCCAAGCCCGAAGCAATGGGTACTGATCGGGGTCCTTTCGATAACAGGCGTAGTGGCCCAGCTTTTACTTATCCAAGCGCTTAGATACGCGACGGCGGCCACGCTCCAGCCCTTCAACTACACGCTTCTGGTGTTTGCCACGTTGATAGGCTTGTTCGCATTTGGCGAGCTTCCTGACACATGGACAGTCGCAGGGGCGTGCATGGTGATTGCCGGTGGGCTGTATGCGATCAAGGTGAAAGGGTAGACATCCTGTTCGAGTTTATTCGCTGTCCCAGACCTGCGGCTATCCATTAGTCACATCGCTGCGGGGAAGGGTTAGGCTGATCGGGCGTCCAAGCTACGAACTTGCCCATAGCTCAGGCGGTGACCATTGCAGTTTGCTGCTCTGTAGAGCTGATTCGGCCGTGGCTGACCTGGCGGGTTTCCAGGGCAGCCATGGACTGATCAACGCCCCGGATTCCAACTCTGGAATGAACTTATTGCGCCACGCGCTTGCCGGGATCAGCGGCTGCGGTTTTTTCTCGAAACTAACCTTCACCGGCTCGCACAGGGAGAGTATTCGCAGGTTGAAGGAAACGACGATGATTTGGCTTCTATCGACAGCGTCACCTACGACTATCTTGCGAGAGATAACAGTGACGAGATCGAAGGCCTGAGGATCCTGGCGCGAAGTGTGCGCAGTCCCTGCCTGCCATACATCACTTCAATTCGCCGAACAGCCGCGGACGCAGATTCAATCAGGAACGCAATGAATGAAGCCTTGAGCCAACTTCCTGAGGTCTCTCGTGACCTGGCGATCAGGGAAGTGCTGCCGGCCAGTGAGGCTGACTATGAATGTCTTGTGGAGTATGAACGCAGTGCTGTCCGTTGCGGCTTTTCGTTTGTATCGTCCTGAGCTGCGAGCCGTCCCTGGCTCGCCATCCCAAACAAGCTAGAACTTGAACCGCCCCACCAACCCCTTGAGCTGCCCGGAAATATCGGTCAAGCGCCCCGAGCCGGTCTGCGCCGAGTGAGCAAATTCCTCGACCAATTGTGCGTCGGTATGGATCTGCGCGATGTGTCGGTTGATGTCTTCGGCCACCTGATGCTGTTCCTCTGCGGCCGTGGCGATCTGGGTGTTCTGGTCGCGGATCGAGTCCACCGAGATGCGGATTTTGTCGAAACTGTCGCGGGCCTGTTGGATGCGTTCCACGCTGGTTTGCGACACCTGCAGGCTGCCTTGCATCTGCAGGGTGACTTCCTGGGTACGCCGCGCGAGGTTGCCCAGCAGGCTGTCGATCTCGCCGGTGGAGTCGGCGGTGCGCCGGGCCAGGGCGCGGACTTCGTCGGCCACCACGGCAAAGCCGCGACCCTGATCACCGGCGCGCGCGGCCTCGATGGCGGCGTTGAGGGCCAGCAGGTTGGTCTGTTCGGCGATCGAGCGAATGGTGTCGAGGATGGTGTTGATGTTCTTGCTGTCCTGCTCCAACGCCTGCATGGTCTGGGTCGACTTTTGCAGGTCGTCGCTCAACTTCAGCACGCTGCCGGTGGCTTCGCCGATGTGATGCTGGCCATCGTGTACGTCGCGGTAACCCTCGTCCGCGCTGGAGGCGGCCTGGCTGCACGAGCGGGCCACTTCGTTGGCGGTGGCGACCATCTCGTTGAACGCGGTGCTCACCAGCTCCACGGCCTGACGCTGGCGCCCGGCGGCTTCGTTCATGTTTTGCGCCACTTCGCGGGTGTCGGCGGCGGCGCTTTGCAGGTCGGAAGAGGCACTGCCGATGCGCTGTACCAGCTGCGCGATCATGCCCAGGAACTGGTTGAACCAGCTGGCCAGGGTGGCGGTTTCGTCCTTGCCTTGCACGGTAAGCTTACGGGTGAGGTCACCTTCACCTTCGGCGATTTCCTGCAGGCCATTGGCGACGCCGCGGATCGGCCGCACGATGACACTGGCGAAACTGGCACCGACGATGGCGAAGACCACGGCCAGCGCAGCGGCGATGATGGCGATCAACCAGGTCAGGCTCGAAGCCTCGGCCATCACTTCATCGCGCTTGATCAGGCCAATGAAGCGCCAGCCCAAGCCTTTGGAACTGACCACGTTGGCCATATAGGGCACGCCGTCAATCTCGATCTGGGTCACGCCATCGCTGCTCTTGGCCAGTTCGGCATAGTTGGCGCCAAGGTCGGCCAGCGGCTTGAAGTTGTGTTTGGCATCGGCGGCGTCCACCAGAACGTTGCCGTTGGCTTCCACCAGCATCAGGTAACCGCTGTCGCCCAGCTTGATGTTCTTGACCAGCTCGGTCAGTTGCTTGAGCGAGACGTCGAGGCCAACGACCCCCACCAGCTTGCCGGCGGCGTCTGAGACCGTATGCACGATGCCGATCAGTGACACATCATCCGGCGCCCAGTAATAGGCGTCTGTGCGGACGGTGGTGCCCGGTGCGGCGATGGCTGCCTTGTACCATGGACGTACCCGAGGGTCGTAGTTGGAGATTTTAGGATCGTCAGGCCAGCTGGCATAGCCGCCGTCGGCCAGGCCTACGGAAAGATAGGCGGTGGTCGGATGGCTCTTGGCAAATCTGTCGAAGATCTCCAAAAGCTGTTTGTTGTTCTCAGGAAGAGGGATTTGTGCGGCGTCGGCACCGGAATAGTTTTTGAGATCCTTGGCCGCGACGATCCGGGGATCCTTGGCGAAGAATTCGACGTTCTGGCTGATACCGTCGAAAAACTGTTTCATGCCATTGTCGATCTGGCGGATTTCACGGCCACTGCTGTCCAGGAAGTTGGCTTTTGCGGCGTCGCGCAAGTTCAACACGACGAGCACTGCCACCAGGACAACCGGGAGGCAGGCAATGGCCGCGAACGCCCATGTCAGCTTCTGTTTGATATTCATGACTTCTCCCGCGGAATATTTTAGGTGTTGGAACGGCGGAAACATTAGCGGTGAGCGTTACGAATTCTGGAGGGGAAGCGCCCATGCCTACCCACAGCATATCGACCAAAGTCCCATGTACTTTAGGCCGATGGGTTGCCACCGGACGTCGATCAAGCTGCAGCGAGGCGATTGCAGACAGCGTCGCTAATCTGGAAGATAGTGCCGACGGCTCTGCATTTCCTGGCCTTTTCTCAAGGCACCAGAGTCAGGCAAGCCCTGATCGTCTTCATGTGTTAACGAGGCCCTATGCCAAGCGCATTCGAAAGCGTACTTAAAAACAAGAACATGGCTTATCGACCACTCGGATCGGCACCTGCCAGCCAGGCACCGATCCGCGTCGCGTTTGTATTGATGGACAACTTCTCGATGATGTCCTTCACCGGTGCGGTGGACGCGCTGGTGACCGCCAACCTGATGAGCGACATGCCCCTTTACGAGGTATTGACGGTCGGGGTTTCAGGGGCACAGGTGACGAGTGACCTGGGGATCGTCATCTCGACCGACATCGAGCTGGCGCAGATGCCGGAAAACCAGGACGTGCTGATCGTCGCCGGCGGCTTTCGTGTGAAGTTGCAAGGCCATCCATTGTTGCGCCGCAAGCTGCGCGCCAATGCGACGTCCGGGGCGATACTGGGCGGGCTGTGGAACGGCGTGTTTTTTGTCGCCGATGCCCATCTGCTCGATGGTTTCGAATGCGCTGTTCATCCGGAAAGCCGGGCGATGATGACGGAGATGTTTCCCCACGTGAAGGTTTCCAGTCGGGCCTATGTCGTTGACCGGGAGCGGGTCAGTTGCGCCGGTGCGAACAGTTCGCTGCGCATGATGCTCCAGTTGATCAGCAAGACGGGAGGGCAGGCGCTGGTGGGTGCCATCGAGGAAATTCTTCGCTGTGATGAATCAGGCGATGATGCTTCGGATTTGCCGCCGGTCTTCGTCGAGACGGACCCGACGCTGCCGGAAAGTCTCAAGCTGGCTTTGGAGCTGATGTGGCAAAACGTAGAGGAACCCTTGACCATCGATGAGCTGGCAGCGTGCGTGAAGATTTCCAAGCGGCAGTTGGAACGACGCTTCTGCAGTTTTCTCGGGGCGACCCCAACGCGGTATTACCTGGAGCTACGTCTGACACGCGCGCGCCAACTCATCCAGCAGACCAATCGGTCCGTGACCGAAATCGCCGTGGCGACGGGCTTCGTCAGCTCGCCGCACTTTCAGCGGCGTTTCCGGGATTTTTTCGGCGTTCCACCGGGCAGTTATCGTTCGACGTTTGCGCGCAAGTAACGTTTCGGGCTGCTGTGCAGCCCTTCGGGTGCAACTGGACGCCTCCACGCAGATCCTCAGCCTGGTCAAGCGCGAAGCGGACATCGCCGTGCGCAACCACCGGCCGGACAATCCTGACCTGATCGCCCGGCGAATTGCGCGTTGGCCGGTGGGGTTATTCGCCTCCCAGGCTTATGTCGATGTCCATGGCGTACCATCGCCTGGCAGCGCATTCGAAGGCTATTGTCGCAAGCCTGAGTTCGAGCCTGTTGGTGCGCCGCTCGATTGCCGCTGGCATTGATGGGGGAGCGGATGGCTTGGTGAGACTGTGGCCGGAGCGCACGCGTGCGTTGCCGTACGAGGTATGGCTGGTCACCCACGCGGACCTGCGCCATACCGCGCGAGTGCGGGCGGTGATCGATGAGATTGTCGAGGTATTTGCGTTGGAAAACGAATGAGACCTTGTGAGAGCGGGCTTGCTCGCGAAAGGGCCGGCATATCCAACATCGTTGTTGATTGATACACCGCTTTCGCGAGCAAGCCCGCTCCCACAGTTTCATTGGAGGTCACAGACACTGCTGTCATGGCATCTGCGGCAGCTCTTGCGGGCGCAGGTCAAACACCAGCACCTCGGCATCCTGGCCGTTGCTCAGTGTCAGTGCCTGTTCCTGGCGTACCCGCACTCCGTCACCTTCCTGTAGCGGCACACCGTTAAGCTCGACACTGCCCCGGGCCACATGCACGTAGGCATAGCGATCTGGGGCCAGGGTCAGGGTGGCGCTTTCCTGGCCATTGAACAGCCCAGCGTAGACTCGGGCGTCCTGGCGCACCTGGAGCGAGCCGTTGGCGCCGTCCGGGGAGATGATCAACTGCAGGCGACCGCGTTTTTGTTCGGCGCTGAAGTGTTCCTGTTGATAGCGCGGTGTGGCGCCACTGACGTTGGGCACGATCCAGATTTGCAGGAAGTGCACCAACTCGTCGGCACTGTGGTTGAACTCACTGTGGGCTACGCCACTGCCGGCGCTCATCAACTGCACGTCGCCGGGGCGAATGACCGAGCCCGTACCCAGGGTGTCCTTGTGCTCCAGCGCACCTTCAAGCACATAGGAGAAAATCTCCATGTCCCGATGGGGATGCTGGCCGAAGCCCTTGGCGGCGGCGACCCGGTCGTCATTGATGACCAGCAGGTCGGAGAAGCCTTGTTCATTGATGTTGCGGTAGTTGGCGAACGAAAAGGTATGGAACGAGGTCAGCCAGCCGTGGCGGGCGATGCCGCGGTCCGAAGCTTTGCGAAGGGTCAGCATGGTAGTTCTCCTGGTTCAGTGGGCGACGGCTGTGACCGTTCACCGGGTTCAGAAGAAGATTAATGGTTATCGAACCATTCAATAAGCAGGTGGAAAACGAAAGACTGTCCGTTTTGGGTGGACAATTGATGACTCCTACCAGCGGGCGCTTTGCTTCGACATAATGTCGATACCTGTCAGCCATATGATAAACCCTGTGGGAGCGGGCTTGCTCGCGAAGGCGATGCGGCAGTCAGCACACATGTTGAATGTGATGCCCTCTTCGCGAGCAAGCCCGCTCCCACAGGGGATCATCTGCGGTGTGTCGTTTTCCCCGATTTTTGGCGTATCCCCAATGAAAACCGTTGCAATGGTGCTGTTCCCGGATTTCCTGCTGCTCGACATGGCCGGGCCTCTTGAAGTGTTTTCCATCGCCAATCGTTATCTCGAGCCGGATCAGCGTTATCAATTATTGACCCTGGGCACCGAGCGCGGTGCATTACGGGCGTCTAACGGTGTGGCGGTGCAGGCCGATATTCATATCGACCAGGCTTGGGCGGCCTATGACGTTTTGCTGGTCCCGGGCGGGCCGGGGGCCTATAACGACCAGCATCCGGGCTTGCACACCTGGCTGCGGGCCGCGGCGCAACGGGCCACGCGCTATGGCTCCATTTGTACGGGGGCCTTTGTGCTCGGTGAGGCGGGGTTGCTCGATGGTTATCGCGTTACCACCCACTGGCATTACACCGAGCGCCTGATCCGCCGTTTCCCCAAGGCACTGGTGGAAACCGACAAGATCTTCCTGCAGGACCGCCGCCTGATCACCTCTGGCGGTGTCACCGCCGGTATCGACCTGGCGCTGTCCATCGTCGCGCAAGACCACGGCCGCAAGGTCGCGCTGGATGTGGCCAAGGTGTTGCTGGTGGTGATGAAACGCCAGGGCGGGCAGGCGCAGTTCAGTCCTCTGGTAGCTGCGGTGGCGTCCCAGGAGTCAGCCATTACCCGGGTGCAGAATCATGTGATGGAGCATCTGGAAGAACCCTTCACCATTGAACGCATGGCCGCGCTGGCCGCCATGAGCTCGCGGCATTTCGCCCGGGTCTTTGCCCGTGAAGTGAAGATGACGCCCATGGAGTTCCTGCAAGGTGCGCGTATCGACCGGGCCCGTCAGTTGCTGGAAAGCACGGATTTGCCCCTCAAGACCGTGGCGTTTCGCAGTGGCTTTGGCAGTGTGCGGCACATGCGCTTCCTGTTCAGTGAAAAGCTCGGACTGACCCCGGTGCAGTATCGCCAGCAGTTCAGTTGAGCCATCGGTGTCCGTCCAGGGCACCGTGATGTCCGTGACGCTCCCTGTGCCAGCATTGTCCTGTGGGCTGCGACTGCCAAGATAACGGCGAACCCTCTGGAAAGGATGCGCAGGAGCCAGGGCAGACGCGTTCGCTGACCTGCAACGTCATGCCCGCCCCGGTTACCCGGCGCTGGATCGCCCATGAACAGTTTCGTCAAACCCGATACCGAGCCGGCGCTGGGCTTCGGTCCGTTTGCCTTTTACCGACAGCAGCGGCTGGTCACCCGTGACGGCAAGCCGTTGGCGCTGGGCGGACGTGCCCTGGACATTCTTCAAGTGCTGGTCGAGCACGCCGGCAGCTTCGTCAGCAAGCAAGCACTTATCGCGCATGTATGGCCTGACAGCGTCGTGGAAGAAATCAACCTGCGGGTGCACATCGCGGCGCTGCGGCGGGCCTTCGGCGATGGGCGGGACGGCTGTCGCTATATCCTCAATCATCCCCGGCAAGGCTATTGTTTTGCCGCCTCCGTGGCCTTGGAGGCGAGTGTCGAACGGTGTCCCAACCGATGGTCCGCGCGACACAACCTGCCGGCCCGGCTGAACCCGCTGATCGGCCGCGACAAAGTGCTGGGGCAGTTACTGGCCGATGTGCCCCGTCGGCCCTTGACCACCGTGACCGGTCCGGGCGGTGTTGGCAAGACCACGGTGGTGTCGCGGGTAGCGGAATTGTTGCTGGAGTATTTTGACGACGGTGCCTGGTTCGTTGACCTGTCCGCCACCAGCGACTCTTCGCAGGTGTCGGTGCAGGTCGCTCGCACGCTCGGTTTGGCAGGCGCGCACTGGAGCGCGCAACTGGCCTCCTGTCGAATGTTGTTGGTGCTCGATGGCTGCGAACATGTGCTCGACGCCTGCCAGGAGCTGGCCCAGGCACTGCGCTCGGCACCTGGGGTGGCGCTGTTGTTGAGCAGTCGCGAACCCTTGGGTATCACGGATGAAAATGTTGTGCAGTTGCAGGGCCTGGCGGTGGCGTCGCCCCTTGAGCCGGAGCATCAAATATTGGCGTGCCCGGCCGTGCAGCTGTTGATCGATCGGGTCGGCGCCCGGCAGCAAGGCTTCACACCGGGTGAGCGCGACTTGCTGACCATTGCGCAAATCTGCCACCGCCTGGACGGTTTGCCGCTGGCGTTGGAGTTGGCGGCAGTCCAGGTCGATGCGTTAGGGGTGGCAGGAGTGCTGGAGCAGTTGGATTTTGGCCTGTCATTCTTGAGCCATGGACGACGCACGGCGGTGGCCCGCCACCGGAGCCTGGAGGCCTTGCTGGATTGGAGTTTCGAGCGCTTGAGCACTGATGAACAAGCGGTGCTCCAGCGTCTGGCGGTGTTCGAGGCACCCTTCAGCCTGAGGGCGGCGATGGCGGTGATCAGTTGCGCCGAGCTGGGTGTCGGGCAACTGCCCTGGCTGCTGTCACGATTGGTAAGTCAGTCGTTGGTGATGCTTGAGCAGCACGCCGAAGGGGGGCGCTTTCACTTGCTCCACACCACCCGCGCCTATGCCTTGGAAAAGCTGCGGCGCAGCGGCCAGTGGCAGGTGTTCCAGCGGCATTACGTGTTGCAGGAGGCTTGGCAACCCTGCCGCTCAGGGCTCCAGTCGTTGACTCAACCTTTGGAGCAGCGCGCCGGCTTCCTGTAGGTCGGGGGTATCGAACCCTTCGGTGAAGCGTCGATAGACCGGCCCGAGCAGATCGCGTGCGGCGTGTTCCTGCCCCTGGCGTTGCCATAACCGGGCCAGGGACATGGCGCTGCGCAGTTCCCAGGCCAGGGCGTTGTGCCGCCGGGCTACGGTCAGGGCTGCCAGCAATTGTTCTTCGGCGTGCCCTTCAAGGGATGGGTCATTGTGTGTCAGCCAGTTTTCGGCGCCGGCCCGCAGGATCTCCGCCGAGCACCAGCCCGCCGCACCGTCGTGGGCGCGTTCGATTTGCGCCTGGCTAACGAAGTCGGCCCGTAGCGTGACCACGATGTCGCGGATCAGCCCGGCAGCCGTCGGACTCGCCTCCAGGGTTTCACCGGTGAATGCGCAGTCGTAGTGGCGGGCCCAGTCATGGAACAGCATCACCGAATGTTTTTTCGCCTGTAGCTTCAACAGATCGAGCCTTTCTCGGGCGGTTGCGTGATCACCGTTGTAATGGGCGATCACGCAACCGCTCATCGCCAGGGTGTAGCAGATCGAGATGCCGTGGTTGATCTGCAAGGCGATCTGCAACGCCAGGTTGGCGGTGCGTCGGGCTTTCTCGGCAAAGCCCTGCAGCCAGAGGATGCGCGCCAGAATCGTCAGCGCAGCCACGCTCTGGTCGTATTGCACGCCAAAACCGTGGCTGAACCGGCTGAGATGGCCGCTCTGGGCCAGGCGCTGGATCACCTGCTCGGCATCGCGTCGAGCCGCGCCCTGGTCACCGGTAAAATGCAGCGCCAGCACACGCAGGCGTTGGGTGCTCAGGGAGAGGTTCGGGTCGCCGTGGGGCCCCAGCCGGTCGAAGTCCTGGCTTTGTTCCAGCGCCTCCCGATAGTTGCCACGACTGAGGTTGACGGTCATGTGCCCCGATACCGCCCGCAGTTCGCTCGCCAGGTCCTGGCAGTGCTGCGCCAGTTGCCGGGCCGTGACGAAAGCGCGGACGGTGGCCGGCGTGCCACCCTCGGTGTGGTAGTTGAAACTGGCGTGGGCCAGTTCCAGGGCGAGGGTCAGCCTTGGGCACGGCGAGGGGCTGGCTTGTAATAATTTCAACGCTTTGCTGACGTAAAGGCCGTGCTCCTTGAGCAGCGACAGTTCCTGCCAGAGGGGCAGGGTGCGAGCGGTCAGGCGGATTGCCACGGTGTGCGAGCCCTGTGGACCCAAGCCCCGGTCGAGCGCCGCACGGATGTCGTCGCGATAGGCAGCGTAGCGGGCGATCCACAGCCGCGTGGGGGTGTTTTCCCAGTCGCTTTCGGCTTGCTCCATCAGCGTCAGGCAACGCTCGGCGTGACGTTCCTGGCTGGCCGCCAGTTCCCCGGCTTCGGCCAGTTTCTCCAAGGCATAGCTGCGGGTGGTATCGAGCAGCCGATAGCGCACCTCTTCATCGCCAATCTCTACATTGAGCAACGATTTGGCGACCAACTGGCTGACTGACACCAGCACCTGATCGGGCGCCACATGCTGGCCGATGATCACTGCGGCGGCCGATGTCAGGTTGAAACTGCCCATGAACACCGCCAGCCGCCGCAGGCAGATCTGCTCGCACGGGATAAGCAGCGCGAAGCTCCAATCCAGCGTGGCACGCAGGGTTTGCTGGCGCGGTGCGGCGTCGATTTCGTTGTGCAGCAGGGCGACGCTGTCTTGCAGTTGTCGGTGAAGTTCCTCCAGCCCGAAACGGCCGATTTGCGCGGCGGCCAGTTCAATGGCCAGGGGAATGCCGTCCAGCCGCTGGCAGATGTCGATCACCAACGGTACTTCGTGGTCGGTCAGTTCGAAGTCGTCCTGGCTGGCCATGGCCCGCTCGGCGAACAGTTGCAGTGCCGGGTACTCCACGGCGGGATAACCCTCGATAGGCGTCTCTCGCGGCGGGAACGCCAGGGAGTCCAGGCGCTGCACGTGCTCACCTTCGGCACGCAGGCCTTCGCGGCTGGTGGCCAGGACATGCAGGTGAGGGGCGCCGCGCAGCAGGGTTTCGCAGAGTAGAGCGATGGCGTCGATCAGGTGCTCGCAGTTGTCGATCACCAGCAACAGATGCCGCTCCTTGAGCTGGCGGGCGATGGTGTCCAGCGGGTCGCCGTCATGCAGCGGCAAATCCAGCAGCGCGCACAGGTTGGGAGCGATCATGGCCGGGTCGTTGAGCGCTGCCAGGTCCAGCAGACAAGTACCGTCGCGGTAGTGGCCGATCAACTGTTCGGCGACCCGCAGGGCGACGGTGGTCTTGCCGATACCGCCGGTACCCACCAGCGTGATAAAGCGTTTTCGCGGCAACTGGGCCACCAAGGCGTCTACCAAGGCCTGGCGTCCGATCATTCGTGTACGGCGCAGCGGCAGGTTGCGGGCCAGTGACGGATGCGGGATGCGCGCCAGTTGCTCGAAGGGCTCGAGCGACACCGGTGCGACAAAACTGTAGCCGCGCTGGGCGACGGTGACGATGTAACGCTGGCCCGCCTGACCATCCCCCAGGGCTTTGCGCAATGCCGCGACGTGCACCCGCAGGTTGGTGTCTTCAACGATGCTCTTGGGCCAGACGCGGGCGATCAGTTGCTGTTTGCTCACCACCTGCCCGGCGTGTTCGAGCAGCACCAGCAGAATCTCTACTGCCCGCCGCCCCAGGCGCAACGGTTGCCCACCCTCCAGCACCAGGCGCTGGCGAGGATGGACCCGGTAAGGGCCGAAATGCACGGTCTGTTCGACGGGCAGGTTGAGGTAATGGCTCATGTCGCTCTCAATGTTCTGGTCCCGGTGCAGGGGTTATCCCCGAGCATATTCCTCAGGTTTTGCGTCACGCGCAACGGTGAAGAGCTTTTGCATATTTTTGGCCAAACATAGAACCCCGTGGCGAGGGAGCCAGCTCCCTCGCCACGAAAGCGGGGGGATTAACACGCCCGTCCCGAAAAAATTAACAACGTTTAACTCACGCAGGTGCCCCCCATGGCCGGACCATAAAGCCATCCACCCACCTCAAGGAGTCATGTCATGAGCACCTTCATTACCCGCGACGGCACCGAGATTTACTACAAGGACTGGGGCAGTGGTCAACCGGTGGTTTTCAGCCACGGCTGGCCGTTGAACTCGGACAGTTGGGAGGCGCAAATGATGTTCCTGGCGTCCCACGGCTACCGGGTGATCGCTCATGATCGTCGTGGCCACGGGCGCTCCAGCCAGCCGTGGGACGGCAATGACATGGACACCTACGCCGATGACCTGGCCGAGCTGATCGAGCGCCTGGATTTGAAGAATGCAGTGCTGCTGGGCTTCTCCACCGGCGGCGGTGAAGTGGCGCGCTACATCGGTCGCCATGGCTCCGCGCGCGTTGCCAAACTCGGGCTGATTTCGGCGGTGACGCCGCTGATGGTCAGGACCGCGACCAACCCCGGCGGCTTGCCCATCGAGGTGTTCGACGGTTTCCGCCAGGCCTCCCTGGCCGACCGTTCTCAGCTATACAAAGATGTGGCCAGCGCGTTTTTCGGCGCCAACCGTCCGGGTGCCAAAGTCTCCCAAGGCATGATCGACTGGTTCTGGATGCAAGGCATGCTCGCCGGCCACAAGAACACCTACGACTGCATCAAGGCGTTCTCGGAGACTGATCTTTCCGAAGACCTGCGCAACATCGACGTGCCGACCCTGGTGGTCCATGGCGATGACGATCAGGTGGTCCCCATTGAAACCGCCGGCATCGCAGCCGCCAAGTTGCTCAAGAACGCGCAGTTGCTGGTTTACCCAGGCGCACCTCATGGCTTGACCGATACCCACAAGGATCGGTTGAACACCGACCTGCTGGCGTTCATCCAGGGTTGACCACGCACTAACCTGTGGGAGCGAGCTTGCTCCGGGCGGCGTTCCGACGATGGCGGCGCAACAGTCAACATTGCCGCCGCCTGACACTCCGCTTTCGCGAGCAAGCCCGCTCCCACAGGATCGATAGGACTCACACCCATGAACCGCAACGACTTACGCCGCCTCGACATGAACCTGCTGGTGATTTTCGAGGCGCTGATGTTCGAGAAAAACCTGACCCGCGTCGCCGAAAAGCTGTTCATGGGCCAGCCGGCGGTGAGCGCGGCGCTGGGGCGGCTGCGGGATCTGTTCGATGACCCGCTGCTGATCCGTCACGGTCGCGGCATGGAGCCGACTCCGCGGGCCCTGGCCATCCTGCAAGAACTGCAACCGGCCATGGACACGATTTCCAGCGCGGTCAGCCGGGCCAAGGCGTTTGATCCGTCCACCAGTTGCGATGTGTTTCGCATCGGCTTGTCCGACGATGCCGAGTTCGGCCTGTTTCCACCGTTGCTGAGCCAACTGCGTGAAGAAGCGCCGGGCATCATCGTCGTGGTGCGCCGGGCCAATTTCCTGCTGATGTCGTCGCTGCTGGCCAGCGGTGAAATCAGCGTCGGGGTCAGTTACACCACCGACCTGCCGGCCAATGCCAAGCGCAAGAAACTGCGGGACATTCCCTGCAAGGTCTTGCGCGGCGACAAACGTCCGGGGCCACTGACCCTGGACGAATACTGCGCGCGGCCCCACGCCATGGTCTCGTTCTCGGGCGACCTGAGCGGCAACATCGACCTGGACCTGGCCCACATCGGCCGGGCCCGCAAAGTGGTGCTGGCGGTGCCGCAATTCAGCGGGTTGCGGGCGTTGCTGGCCGGCACCGAACTGATCGCCACCGTACCCGACTACGCCGCCTGCGCGCTGGTGGAAGGCTGCGCGCTGCGGGCCGAGGATCCGCCGTTCGAGATCAACGCGGCCGAGTTGTCGATGGTCTGGAGCGGCGTGCATGACAACGACCCGGCCGAGCGCTGGCTGCGCTCGCGCATTGCCACCTACATGTCCCAACCGCTGCCGGCCGCCGCCTCGGCGGACCCGGACGGAGCTCACCGATGAACATGACCGATGAACGCCCGTTGCAGGACCTGGGCTTGTTGTTCCTGCGCCTGAGTGGCGCGCTGTTTTTGCTCTGGGTCCATGGCCTGCCGAAGCTGCTGCACTACAGCGTTGAGCTGACCCGCATCGAAGACCCGTTTCACCTCGGCGCGGCGCCGACCCTGATCCTGGCGATTTTTGCCGAAGTGCTGTGCCCGCTGCTGATCATGGCCGGTGTCCTGGTGCGCCTGGCCTGCTTGCCTATCCTGTTTCTGCTGGCGGTGGCGCTGTTGGTGGTGCACCCGCAGTGGAGCCTGGAAGAGGGGCAGTTCGGCTGGCTGCTGCTGATCATATTTACCAGCGTGTTCATCGCCGGGCCCGGGCGCCTGGCAATCAATACGCGTTTTGTTGGAGTGCTTCGCCATGTCTGAATCTCAAGCCATTGAATCCCCCGCGAGCCCGGCCAAACCCGGCTTCGATGAAATCGTGACCCTGGTGGTCAAGCACCGGATCAAGGCCGGCCAGGACGCGGCGTACGAGGCCTGGTTACGCCGCATCGTGCGCGTGGCCGGTCAATGGCCGGGCCACCTGGGTGTGGACGTGGTGCGCGGCAAACTGGGCGGGTTGTCGCTGTTCACCTGCGTGCTGCGTTTCTGTTCCACCGAGGCCATGCAACGCTGGCTGGATTCCCCCGAACGCCGGGACCTGGTGGAAGAAGCCGCGCCCTTGCTGGCCGACGGCGACCAGACCGAAGTCGCGCCGCACAAGGAATTCTGGTTCGCCCCGTTGGCCGATGCCTCGACGCCACCGCCGCGTTGGAAGCAGGCGGTGGTGACGCTGCTGGTCATCCTGCCGCACACCTTGCTGGTGCCGCTGATCTGGGGGCCGTTACTGCAGCTCCACGCGTTCCTCTCCAACTACGTGGTCGCCACATTCTTGATCACAGTGACGATCGTGCTTTCGGTGGTGTACGTGTGCATGCCGCTGGCGACCCGCCTGTTCGCACCGTGGCTGGAAGCCTCCAAGGCCCATGAACACCTGGAGTCCGACCATGGCCAATAAAGATGACCCGAGCGATCCGCTGCGCCGCCAGTTACTGGCCGCCGGATCCCTGCTCAGCGCGGCGGCGGCTTTCTGGCCCCGCCTGTCCTTTGCCTCTTCCCATTCAGAAGGAAATCCGATGAACGCCGATCTGATTCTATTCAATGGTCAACTCCACACGGTCGACCGTGAGAAACCCCGCGCCAGCGCGGTAGCCATCAGCCAGGGCAAGTTCATTGCCGTGGGCACCGACGCCGAGGCCATGGCCCTGCGCGGCAGCGGCACCCAAGTCATCGACCTCAAGGGCCGCACTGTCATCCCTGGGCTCAACGACTCGCACTTGCACCTGATCCGTGGTGGCCTGAACTACAACCTCGAACTGCGTTGGGAAGGTGTACCGTCCCTGGCCGATGCCTTGCGCATGCTCAAGGACCAGGCAGATCGCACGCCGACGCCACAGTGGGTGCGCGTGGTGGGCGGCTGGAACGAATTCCAGTTCGCCGAAAAACGCATGCCGACCCTGGAAGAACTCAACCAGGCGGCTCCCGATACGCCGGTGTTCGTGCTGCACCTGTATGACCGCGCCTTGCTCAACCGCGCCGCGCTGCGGGTGGCCGGTTACACCCGTGACACGCCGAACCCGCCAGGTGGCGAGATCGTGCGCGACAGCAAGGGCGAGCCCACCGGCATGCTGGTGGCGCGGCCTAACGCGATGATTCTTTACTCGACATTGGCCAAGGGACCGAAGTTGCCGTTGGAATATCAGGTCAACTCCACGCGCCAGTTCATGCGTGAACTCAATCGCCTGGGGCTGACCAGCGCCATCGATGCCGGCGGCGGTTTCCAGAACTACCCGGACGATTACGCGGTGATCGAGCAGTTGGCGCGGGAACAGCAGTTGACGGTGCGCATCGCCTACAACCTGTTCACCCAGAAGCCCAAGGAAGAACTCAGCGACTTCAAGAACTGGACCGGCAGCGTCAAATTGCACCAGGGCGATGATTTCCTGCGGCACAACGGCGCCGGTGAAATGCTGGTGTTCTCGGCGGCGGATTTCGAGGACTTCCTGGAGCCGCGTCCGGACCTGCCGCCGGGCATGGAGCAGGATCTGGAACCGGTGGTTCGGCACCTGGTGGAGCAGCGCTGGCCGTTCCGCCTGCATGCCACCTATGACGAGTCCATCAGCCGCATGCTCGATGTGTTCGAGAAGGTCAACCGCGACATCCCGTTCAACGGCCTGCCATGGTTTTTCGACCACGCCGAGACCATCACGCCGAAGAACATCGAACGGGTCCGGGCGCTGGGCGGCGGTATCGCGATCCAGGACCGCATGGCCTTTCAGGGTGAATATTTTGTCGACCGCTACGGCGCCAAGGCCGCCGAAGCCACGCCACCGATCAAGCGCATGCTGGCCGAAGGTGTGCCGGTGGGGGCGGGCACCGACGCTACTCGGGTGTCGAGCTACAACCCCTGGACCTCGCTGTACTGGATGGTCAGCGGCCGCACGGTCGGCGGCCTCTCGTTGCACGAAGAGGGCCTGCCGCGCCTGACCGCGCTGGAGCTGTTCACCCATGGCAGCGCCTGGTTCTCCTCGGAGCAGGGCAAGAAAGGCCAGATCAAGGTCGGTCAACTGGCGGACCTGGCGGCCCTGAGCGCGGATTTCTTCAGCGTCGAGGAAGAAGCCATCAAGTGGATCGAGTCCGTGTTGACGGTGGTCGACGGCAAGGTGGTGTACGCCGCCGGCGACTTCGAAAAGCTTGGGCCGGCCAGTGTACCGGTACTGCCGGACTGGTCGCCGGTGGTCAAGGTCCCGGGCCACTGGCGCCCGACCTCGCCCTTGCAGGCGCAGGTTCACCAGTGCAGCGGTCCGTGCACGGTGCACTCCCACAGCCATGAACGGGCGCGGTTGTCGAACGTTCCGGTCAGCGATTTCCAAGGCTTCTGGGGCGCGTTTGGTTGCTCCTGCTTTGCCTTCTGACTGATTACACACAGATCCCCCTGTGGGAGCGGGCTTGCTCGCGAATGCGTCGGCACATCCGACAACGTCGCAAGCTGACACACCGCTTTCGCGAGCAAGCCCGCTCCCACAAGGTTTCGTAACATCCATCCCAAAGGAGTCATCCCATGAGCAACGTTCCCGCTATCAAACGCCTGAACAAGGAAGACGCGGTCGTCCTGCTGGTCGACCACCAGACCGGCCTGATTTCCCTGGTCCAGGACTTCTCGCCGAACGAGTTCAAGAACAACGTGCTGGCCCTGGCTGACCTGGCGAAATTCTTCGAACTGCCGACCATCCTGACCACCAGCTTCGAAAAAGGCCCTAACGGCCCGATCGTACCGGAACTCAAGGAAATGTTTCCGGACGCGCCATACATCCCACGTCCAGGCCAGATCAATGCCTGGGACAACGAAGACTTCGTCAAGGCGATCAAGGCCACCGGTCGCAAGCAGTTGATCATTGCCGGCGTGGTGACCGACGTCTGCGTGGCATTCCCGACCCTGTCGGCATTGGCTGAAGGTTTTGAAGTGTTTGTGGTGACCGACGCTTCGGGCACTTTCAACGAAACCGTGCAACAGGCCGCCTGGGTGCGCATGACCGCCGCCGGCGCACAAATGATGAACTGGTTCTCGGTGGCCTGTGAGCTGCAGCAAGACTGGCGCAACGACATCGAAGGCCTGGGCAACCTGCTGTCCCAGCGCATTCCGAACTACCGCAACCTGATGAACAGCTATTCGGCGCTGACGGCCAAGTAAGCTGAACGGTTGCTGCTGAATGACGCCCGCCTTGTGCGGGCGTTTTTTTGCGCTTGGCATCCACTTCTTTCAGGCTGATCCACCGCTGTCGCGAACAAGCTTTGCTCCCACAGGTCTTGCGGCTGCGCAGAGGTGGGCGCAAAGCTTGCTCGCGATGACGGCGACACATGCGACACCTTCCCAATCTGTCTCACGCCGACCACAATGCCCAACAGAACATCCTGACTGTCCACTCTGGTATGACAATGAACCCCTTCGAAGAAATGCGCATCTTTGCCCAGGTCATGGAGTCGGGCAGTTTCACTGCAGCGGCGGACAAGCTGGGATTGTCCAAGCAGTTCGTCAGCCGCAAGCTCATGGAGCTGGAGCAGCGCCTGGGCGTGCGCCTGCTCAATCGCTCGACGCGGCGGTTAGATGTCACGCCCCTGGGCCAGCGCTATTACGAAGCGGCGCTGCGGCTGCTCAGCGAAGTTGAACAGGTGGAACAGGGCATCAGCGGCCAGACCGACGAACCCCGCGGCACCGTTCGCCTCAGTGCTCCGCTGTCCTTCGCCGTGGCGCACCTGGGCAGTCTGTTGCCGCTGTTTCTGCAGCGTTATCAGGACGTCAGCGTAGAGGTGGACTTGAGTGACCGCTCGGTGGACCTGCTGGGGGAGGGGTATGATCTGGCGCTACGGATCGGCGTGCTGGAGGATTCGACCTTGATCGCCCGGCGCATTGCGACCATTGAGCGGGTGTACTGCGCCAGCCCGGCCTACCTGGCGCAACGGGGTACGCCCGAGCGACCTGAAGACCTGCGCAATCATGACTGCCTGCCCTACGGTCACAGCCGTCAGGTGCAGTGGCGATTCGGTGGCGCGGGCAAACCGTTGGCGTTGGAGGTCAGTGGACGCATGCGCGCCAACAACGGCGATTTGCTCAGGGATGCGGCCATTGCCGCAATGGGCGTCACCTATCTGCCAACCTTCATCGTCGGCGAGGCTCTGAAGGACGGTCGATTGATCAAGGTGCTGGGGGGCTTTGAGACCGAGCCGCTGACGTTGTCGGCGGTTTACCCGCAACACCGGCAAAGCTCACGCCCGGTGCAGGCGTTGGTGGAATTCTTGCGCGAACAGATGCAATAAAATGCCGCAGCATTCAGCCGTCAACTGACGGCTGAAGCATCCTCGGCCCTTGAATCAGGCGGCGAGATTGGCACTGCTCAGTTCTTTTTTGTACTGCGCCTTCATGGTTTCCATCTCTTCACCCAGGGCATCGAGTTTCGCTTTGCCCAGCAGTTTTTTCGCGTGGGGGAACATCTCCTTCTCTTCTTCTTCGATGTGGTGCTCCAGCAGTTCCTTGACGACTTTCACGCGACCGGCAAATTCCGGCTGGGTCGGATCGGTGGCTTTCAGGTCCGGCAGCACCAGTGAATCGACGGTGCGGTGTTCTTCCTTGGCCTCGTAATACATCTCGGCCTCGTCCTTGCTGCCTGCCTGCTTGAATGCCGGGTACAGAATCTCTTCTTCCAGACGGGTGTGGATGGAAATTTCCATTTCCAATTTCGCCAACAGATCAGTGCGTTTCTTGACGGCACGATCAGTGGATTCGCTCAGTTGGGTGAGAATGGCTTTGACGCGTTCATGGTCGGCTTTCAACAGGTCGATGGCGTTCATAAGTAGCTCCTGGCAATTCACGGATGCGGGCCGGCTTCAAGCGCCGACGCCGCGTAAGAGGTAAATTGCATCCACCGTGCCAGTCGGGCCTTGTTAAAAAGATGTTTAAAAACAGGTGGTTGTATTTTTCGCTGGTTTTATGTCCGTGCAAGCTGCAAGAAGCTGGGGAAAACGCCTTGCACTTTGCTGATGGCTAAACGCTTTCGATCAGTTGCCGGACCCGCCCGGCAATCGCCAGGCAAGAGGTCAGCCCCGGCGATTCAATCCCGAACAGGTTGATCAACCCAGGAACCTGATGTTCGGCTTGGCTGCTGATGAGAAAGTCGCAAGCGGGCTCGCCGGGTGCGGAGATCTTTGGGCGGATGCCGCTGTAGCCCGGTTGCAGGCTCTGGTCCGGCAGGCCCGGCCAGTAATTGCGGATCGCCGGGTAGAAGACTTCGGCCCGTGCCGGGTCGACTCGGTAGTCTTCCTGCTCGACCCATTCGACGTCAGGACCGAACCGCGCCTGGCCCCCCAGGTCCAGGGTCATGTGGATACCCAGGCCAGCCGCTTGCGGCGCGGGATAGACCAAGTGCCGGAAGGGCGCGCGGCCGGTCAGGCTGAAGTAGTTGCCCTTGCACAAATACTCGCGGGGCACTGACTGCGGTGCCAGGCCTTCGATGCGGCGGGCGAGGGCGGGGGCGTGGAGGCCGGCGGCGTTGATCAGTCGTTGGCAGGACAAACTCATCTGTGCCGTACCGCCCAGCTCCAGCACGAAGCCATCGACGGTAACGCGAGCCTTTAGCAACGGTGTGTGGAACGCGACGCTCGCACCGGCCGCTTCGGCATCGCCCTGCAAGGCCAGCATCAGCGCGTGAGAGTCGACGATACCGGTGGAAGGCGAATACAACGCGCCAACACAGGACAGGGCCGGCTCCAGGTCCAACGCCTGTCGTTGATCGAGCAGGCGCAGGTCGTCCACGCCGTTCATCAAACCCCGTTCGAGCAATGCCGCGAGCCCGGTCATTTGTGCCGGGTCCTTGGCTACGATCAACTTGCCGAGCCGTTGAGTCGCGACCCCATGGCTCTGGCAATAGTCGTACAGCTGGTGCCGGCCTTCGACGCACAACTGCGCCTTGAGGCTGCCCGGTGGGTAATAAATGCCGGCATGGATGACTTCGGAATTGCGCGAGCTGGTGCCGATGCCGATGGCTTCACCGGCTTCGATCAGCAGCACTTCGTGTCCGGCCTGGGCCATTTCCCGGGCTATGGCGAGCCCGACGACCCCAGCGCCTACGACGACGCACTCGATATCGACACTCAACGTTGTTCCTCCTTCAGGGCTACAGGTTGGCGGGTTCAGGATAGCCCGCGCTGGGGAAGTGGGTGTAGCGCGGGTGTGATGTTCCCGCCACTCCCTGAGAAACCAGCAGGTATAAAAAAAGCCCGTATCTGGCGATACGGGCTTTTTCGATGGCTACAGCGTTCAGGCGATCAGCCTGTCAGGCCTGCCTGCTGAACCAGGGTCAGCAACGGCTGTGGGTACACACCGAGGAAGAACGCCAACACGGCGATGGCCAGCAGCATCACGCCGCCTGCCTTTTGTTCCCAGTGCAACTCGGCATCGTGGCGACGCAGGTTCGGTTCCATCAGGTACAGGGTGACCATGACGCGCAGGTAGTAGAACACGCCGATGGCACTGCCCAGCACCAGGGAGCCGACCAGCCACCATTGGTGGGCCTCGACGCCGGTGGCGATGATGTAGAACTTGCCGATGAAGCCGGCGGTCAGCGGGATGCCGGCCAGGGACAGCATCATCACGGTCAGCACGGCGGTCAGGTACGGACGGCGCCAGAACAGGCCGCGGTACTCGTACAGGGCGTCGGCGTCGCGGCCGTTGTATGGCGAGGACATCAGGGTGATCACGCCGAACGCGCCGAGGCTGGTGATCACGTAGGTGACCAGGTACACGCCGATGGCTTCCACGGCCAGGCCCTTGCTGGCGATCAGGGCGATCAGCAGGTAACCGAAGTGGGCGATGGACGAGTAACCCAGCAGACGCTTGAGGTTGCTTTGGGTCAGCGCCAGCAGGTTACCGAACAGGATCGACGCGATGGCGATGATGGTCAGTACGTTGCTCAGCACACCGCTGCTGGCCACGGGCGAGATCTGGAACAGACGCACCATCACCGCGAACACCGCCACTTTCGACGCGGTGGCCAGGAACGCCGCCACTGGCGCCGGGGCGCCTTCGTAGACGTCCGGGGTCCAGAGGTGGAAGGGCACCAGCGACAGCTTGAACGCCAGGCCGATCAGCATCATGCCCAGGCCCAGTTGTGCGATCGGGCTAGGCAGGCCGGTGGCCGCCAGGGCCTGGCCGATGCCGACGAAGCTCAGGGTGCCGGCTTCGGCGTACAGCAGCGCCATGCCGAACAACAGGAACGCCGAACCGGCCGCCGACAGCACCATGTACTTGATGCCGGCTTCCAGGGAGCGCTTGTTGAAGAAGGCGTAGGCCACCAGGCCGTAGACCGGTACCGACAGCAGTTCCAGGCCAATGAACAAGCTGGCCAGGTGCTGCGCGCTGACCAGGACCAGGCCACCGGCGGCGGCCATCAGGATCAGCAGGTACAGTTCTTCGCGGTTACCCGGGTAACCCGAACCACCATCGCCGAGGTAAGCGTGGGCGAGGGTGACACAGGCCAGGGTGGCGACCAGGATCAGCGCCATATAGAGGCAGGCGAAGCTGTCGATCTGCAACAGCGGCGTAACTGCCAGTGGCGCGACTTTCAGGGCCGGCAAGATCGACAGCAGGGCCAGGTTCAGCCCCGCCACCGACAGCAGGAAGGTCTGTGAGTGATTGCGCCGCCAGGCGATCGCCAGCATCACCACGATGATCGTGGCGCTGGTGATCAACAGCGGCGCAAGCGCGATAAAGTGTTGAATCGTGAATTCCATAGCGCTCTTACCGGGCCGAAGCGAGTTGAGAGAAGGCGGTGCCGAGCCACTGCTGCACGCCATGCATCGTGGCGGCAGAGGTGTCGAGGAACGGTTGCGGGGAAACGCCGAGGTAAACCAGCAGCACCGCAAGGCCGAGCACCATGATCAGTTCGCGACCGTCCATGCCGCGCAGCGCTTCGTCCGACTTGGACGGGCCGAAGTAGGCGCGGTGGATCATGATCAGCGAGTAGACCGAACCGAACACCAGGCCGGAGGTGGCAATGGCGGTGATCCACGGTGCGCTGACGAACGAGCCGATCAGGATCAGGAACTCGCCGACAAAGTTGCCGGTGCCCGGCAGGCCCAGGGAGGCGGCCGCGAAGAACAGGCTGATGGCCGGCAGGTAAGCGATGCGTGACCACAGGCCACCCATCTCACGCATGTCCCGGGTGTGCAGGCGTTCGTACAACTGGCCGCTGAGAATAAACAGCGCCGCCGCCGACAGACCGTGAGCGAGCATCTGGATCACCGCGCCTTGCAGGGCGAGCTGGCTGCCGGAGTAGATCCCGATCAGCACGAAGCCCATGTGCGAAACGCTGGAGAAGGCAATCAGGCGCTTGATGTCGGTCTGGGCGAACGCCAGGAACGCACCGTAGAAAATCCCGATCAGGCCCAGGGTCATGGCGATTGGCGCGAACTCGGCCGAGGCATTGGGGAACAGCGGCAGGGCAAAGCGCAGCAGGCCATAGGCCGCCGTCTTCAGCAAGATACCCGCCAGGTCCACGGAACCTGCGGTCGGCGCCTGGGCGTGGGCATCTGGCAGCCAGGAGTGGAACGGCACCACCGGCAGCTTCACCGCGAAGGCGATGAAGAAGCCCAGCATCAGCACGTACTCGGTGGTCTTGGACATTTGCACTTTCAACAGGTCGGCGTAGTTGAAGGTAATCACGCCGGTGTTGTTGAAGTTGACCAGTACCAGACCCAGGATCGCCACCAACATGATCAGGCCGGAAGCCTGGGTGAAGATGAAGAACTTGGTCGCCGCGTAGATCCGGGTTTTCTTGCCGTCCGAAGAACTGTGACCCCAGAGCGCGATGAGGAAGTACATCGGCACCAGCATCATTTCCCAGAAGAAGAAGAACATGAACAGGTCCAGCGCGAGGAACACGCCGATGACACCGCCCAGGATCCACATCAGGTTCAGGTGGAAGAAGCCGACGTGACGCTGGATCTCTTTCCAGGAGCACAGGACCGAGAGGATACCCAGCAGGCCGGTCAGCAGGATCATCAGCAGCGACAGGCCGTCGAGGGCCAGGTGCACGCTGATGCCGAAGCGCGCGATCCAGACGTGCTTGAATTCAAGCGCCCAGGTCGGATCGGCGCCAGGGGCCGGAGCGAATGAATAGTCGCCGGTCGCCCACAGCCAGAGGCCGAGCGCGAGTTCCAGGGACATGGTCAGCAGCGCAATCCAGCGCGGGAGCGTGGAGCTGGAGCGCTCCGCGATCCAGCACAGCAGGCCGCCGATGAAGGGGATCAGGATTAGCCAGGGCAGAATCATGACGGGCTCGTTTCCTTTCGCAAGTTCGCAAGGTTCATATCAGACCGCTACCAGCACGATGGCGCCGATAACCAGCACGGCGCCAGCCGCCATGGAAGCCGCATACCAACGCAGTTGACCGGTCTCGGTACGGCTCAGGGCCGTGTGGCCGCCCTTGGCCATGCGCGGGATCAGGCCAATGGTCTGGTCGAGCGGGTCTTTGCGCAGAATGTGGCTGATCGCAAGGTATGGCTTGACGAACAGTTTGTCGTAGATCCAATCGAAGCCCCAGGCGGCGAACCACCAGGCCGAAAGGAAACGCCCGATGCCGCTGTTGGCGATCGCCGTGACGAAACGACGCTTGCCCAGGAACAGCAGGGCAGCCAGCAGGATCCCCGCCAGGGCGATGGCGCCCGAGGCGATTTCCAGGCTGTGCTTGGCTTCGCCGCCGGCATGGCCGACGCTTTGCGGCAGCACATCGGCCAGCGGTGGGGTGATCATGGCGCCGACGAAGGTCGACAGCACGATCAGCACCGACAGTGGCAGCCAGTGGGCAATGCCGTGGCCTGCGTGGGCTTCGGTCTTGGCTTCACCGTGGAACGCGATGAAGATCAGGCGGAAGGTGTACAGCGAGGTCATGAACGCACCCACCAGGCCGGCATACAGCAGGCCTTGGTTACCGCTGGCGAACGCTTCCCAGAGGATTTCGTCCTTGGAGTAGAAACCGGCAGTGACCAGTGGCAGGGCCGCCAGGGCCGCGCCGCCGACGATGAAGCTGGTGTAGGCCAGCGGCAGTTTCTTCCACAGGCCGCCCATCTTGAAGATGTTCTGCTCGTGGTGGCAGGCAACGATCACCGCACCGGAGGCAAGGAACAGCAGGGCCTTGAAGAAGGCGTGGGTCATCAGGTGGAAGATCGCGCCTTCCCAGGCACCGACGCCCAGGGCCAGGAACATGTAGCCGATCTGGCTCATGGTCGAGTAGGCGAGGATGCGCTTGATGTCGGTCTGTACCAGAGCGGCAAAACCGGCCAGGACCAGGGTCACGCCGCCGACGATGCCGACCAGGTGCAGGATGTCCGGCGCCAGGGCGAACAGGCCGTGGGTACGGGCGATCAGGTAGACACCGGCGGTCACCATGGTCGCGGCGTGGATCAGTGCCGAGACCGGGGTAGGACCGGCCATCGCGTCCGCCAGCCAGGTTTGCAGCGGCAGTTGCGCGGATTTACCAACAGCGCCACCGAGCAGCATCAGGGTCGCCAGGACGATCCAGAAGTCACCGACCTTGAAGTGTTCCGGTGCCTTGACCAACAGTTCCTGGATGTTCAGCGTACCCAGTTGCTGGAACAGGATGAACAGGCCGATGGCCATGAACACGTCGCCGATCCGGGTCACGATGAACGCCTTGAGTGCGGCGTTACCGTTGTTGCGGTTGCTGTAGTAGAAACCGATCAACAGGTACGAGCACAGGCCCACGCCTTCCCAGCCGAAGTACAGGAACAACAGGTTATCGCCGAGCACCAGGAACAGCATGCTGGCGATGAACAGGTTGGTGTAGGCGAAGAAGCGCGAGTAACCGGCTTCGCCGCGCATGTACCAGGAGGCGAACAGGTGGATCAGGAAACCCACGCCGACCACCACGCCGAGCATGGTGATGGACAGGCCGTCCAGGTACAGGGCGAAGTTCGGCGTGAAACCTTCCACCGCCATCCATTGCCACAGCACCTGCACGTACGCGCCACCTTCGGGCGGAGCGACGTTGAATTGCCAGATCACGTAGGCCGCGACGATGGCAGACAGGCCAATGGACCCCACGCCGACCAGCGCCGAAAGGTTTTCCGACCAGCGTCCACGGGAGAACGACAGCAGCAGAAAACCGATGAGGGGAAATACGAAAGTCAGAAAGATCAGGTTCATCCGCGCATCTCGCTGGCAGCGTCAATATCGAGAGTGTGGAAGCGGCGGTACAGCTGCAACAGAATCGCCAGGCCGATACTGGCCTCGGCGGCTGCCAGGCTGATCACCAGGATGAACATGATCTGTCCATCCGGCTGGGCCCAGCGAGCGCCCGCGACGATGAAGGCCAGGGCGGAGGCATTCATCATGACCTCCAGGCTCATCAGCACGAACAGAATGTTACGGCGGACCATCAGGCCGACCAGACCGAGACAGAACAGGATGCCGGCAACCGCCAGACCATGCTCGAGAGGGATAGCAGGCATGTGATTACTCCTTCGCCTCGTTACGGCCCAAATGGAACGCCGTGATGGCTGCGGCAAGCAGCAGCATCGAGGCGAGTTCGACCACCAGCAGGTACGGACCGAACAGGCTGATGCCCACGGCCTTGGCGCCCACGGTGGTGTGGCCGATGGCCTGGCCGCTCTGGTGAGCGAACAGCACATACAGCAGTTCACCCAGCAGCAGGGCGGCGAGAATCACCGGTCCTGCCCAGATGCCGGGCTTGAGCCAGGAGCGTTCCTGCTGGACCGAGGCCGGGCCCAGGTTCAGCATCATCACCACGAACACGAACAGCACCATGATGGCGCCGGCGTAGGCGATCACTTCCAAGGCACCGGCGAACGGTGCGCCGAGGCTGAAGAAGGTCATGGCCACGGCAATCAGCGAAATGATCAGGTAGAGCAGGGCGTGCACAGGGTTGGTGTTGGTGACCACTCGAAGCGTGGACACCACCGCGATACCCGATGCGAAATAGAAAGCGAATTCCATCTTTCTTCCTTAAGGCAGCAAGCTCTTCACGTTGATCGGTTCGGCTTCATTCTGCGCGGCGCCTTTTGGCTTACCGGCAATGGCCATACCTGCAACACGATAGAAGTTGTAATCAGGGTTTTTACCGGGACCGGAAATCAGCAGATCTTCTTTCTCGTACACCAGGTCCTGACGTTTGAACTCGGCCATTTCGAAATCCGGCGTGAGCTGGATCGCGGTGGTCGGGCACGCTTCTTCGCAGAGGCCGCAGAAAATGCAGCGCGAGAAGTTGATGCGGAAGAAGTCCGGGTACCAGCGACCGTCTTCGGTTTCAGCTTTCTGCAGCGAGATGCAGCCCACCGGGCACGCCACGGCGCACAGGTTGCAGGCTACGCAGCGCTCTTCGCC
The DNA here is from genome assembly GCF_004786035.1 of Pseudomonas viciae. Lineage (NCBI taxonomy): Bacteria > Pseudomonadati > Pseudomonadota > Gammaproteobacteria > Pseudomonadales > Pseudomonadaceae > Pseudomonas > Pseudomonas viciae. The sequence goes on along the minus strand of NZ_CP035088.1, from coordinate 4,231,401 downwards.
GTCGGGGTCGCGGGTCAGGACGATGCGACCGCGGTAGCGCGGCGCCAGGTAGACCGGCTCTTCCGGGTATTGCAGGGTGTCGCGCTTGCGAAAGCCATGGCCGAAGATCATGACCAGGCTTCGCAGTTGGGTACCGGTACCCTTAACGATGTCGCCAATATATTTGAACATGGGTCAAATCCTCACTGAACCGCGGCCGCAGGCGCGTTCATCAAAACGATCGCAGCGGTCACCAGCATGTTGATCAGGGTCAGCGGCAGGCAGAATTTCCAGCTGAAGTCCATCACCTGGTCGTAGCGTGGGCGCGGGATCGAGGCGCGCAGCAGGACGAACAGCATGATGAAGAACGCGGTCTTCAGGGCGAACCAGACGAAGGACAGTTGCGGCAGGATGCCGAACGGACCGTGCCAGCCACCGAAGAACAACGTCACCAGCAGCGCCGAGATCAGGATGATGCCGATGTACTCACCGACGAAGAACATGCCCCATTTCATGCCGGCATATTCAATGTGGTAACCGTCGGCCAGTTCCTGTTCCGCTTCCGGCTGGTCGAAGGGGTGACGGTGAGTCACGGCCACGCCCGCGATGAAGAAGGTACAGAAACCGAAGAACTGCGGAATGATGAACCACAGGTTCTGGGCCTGGTACTCGACGATGTCGCGCATGTTGAACGAACCGGCCTGGATCACGATGCCCATGAGCGCCAGGCCCATGAACACTTCGTAGGACACGGTCTGGGCCGAGGCCCGCAGGCTGCCCAGCAGGGCGAACTTGTTGTTGCTCGACCAACCGGCGAATAGCACCGCATACACCGACAGGCCGGCCATGGCGAAGAAGAACAGCAGGCCGATGTTCAGGTCCGCCACGCCCCAGGTCGGGGTGATCGGGATGATCGCGAAGGCGATCAGCAAGGCGCTCATGGCCACGACCGGTGCCAGGGTGAAGATCACCTTGTCGGCAAACGGTGGTGTCCAGTCTTCCTTGAAGAACATCTTGATCATGTCGGCGGCGATCTGGAACATGCCGAACGGGCCAACGCGGTTCGGACCGTAGCGGTCCTGCCACCAACCCAGCAAGCGACGTTCGACAAAGCTCAGCAAGGCGCCGCAGACCACCACGGCCAGCAGGATCACGATGGCCTTGAGGACCGTCAGGATCACAGCGATCACTTCAGGGGTGAACCAGCTCATTGCGCTGCCTCCTGCAGACCGTCGACGGTTTTGCCGAATATCGCCGGTGGAATGCCCGCCAGGCCAGCCGGCAGGGCCACCAGGCCGGCGCCCAGTTCTTCATTGATGCGCAGCGGCAGACGCAGGGTCTGGCCGGCCACGTTCAGGCTCAGCAGGGCACCGTCGTTGACGCCCAGGCGATCGGCTTCGGACTTGGCCAGCGACACGTAGGCGGCGGGGATGCGTTCCTGCACCGGCGCGGCCTTGGAAGAGTTCTCTTCGCTGCCGAACAGGTGATGGAACGGCACGACCTGCCAAGTACCCGGTGCCGGGTTGAAGGCGCGTGGCACGCTGGCGAACCAGCTCAGGCCATCGCCCTGGCTTTCGATCAGGCGGGTGCCTGGGTCACCGGCACGCAGGTGACCGCCGACTTCGTCCTGGAACTTGTTCCAGGCCTGCGGCGAGTTCCAGCCCGGCGACCAGGCGAACGGCACTTGCGAGCGCGGTTCGGCGGAGCCCGAGTAACCTTCCATGGAGAAGGCGAACGCGGTGTCCTTGTCTTGCGGGGTGCGCGGTTCGTGAACGCTGATGTTGGCGCGCATGGCCGTGCGGCCGGAATAACGCAGCGGTTCACGGGCCAGTTTCAGCCCCTTGATGCGGAACGCGGCGGACGGTGCGGCGTCGACGATGGCGGCCAGTTGCTGGCTGCTCGAAGCGACGGCTGCGGTGACGTGGTCCAGTTGCGTCCAGTCGATCGGTTGGTCCAGCAGAGTGGCGCGCAGGGCATGCAGCCAGCGCCAGCCTTCATGGACCAGGATGCCAGCGTCCAGGTATTGCGGGTCGAACACCTGGAAGAAGCGCTGGGCGCGGCCTTCCTGGCTGACCAGCGTACCGTCGCCTTCGGCGAAGCTCGCCGCCGGCAGCACCAGGTGGGCGCGGTCGGTGGTGGCGGTTTTCTGGTGGTCGGCAACGATCAGCACTTTCGCGGCGTTCAGGGCGGCGTCCACCCGGGCTTTGTCGGTGCGGGTGTAGAGGTCGTTTTCCAGCACCACGATGGCGTCGGCGCTGCCGTCGATCACCGCTTGCAGGGCCGCGTCCAGCGACTCGCCACCGAGCATGGCCAGGCCGAGGCTGTTGGCTTCCGGCACGATCAGGCTGATGGAACCGTTCTTCTCCCGCAGCTTCAAGGCCTTGGCGATGTTGGCGGCGGCTTCGATCAATGCCTTGGAACCCAGGGAGGTGCCGGCGATGATCAATGGGCGCTTGGCTGCCAACAGGGCGTCGGCGATGCGCTGGGCCAATGCGGTCGCTTCGCTGTCCAGGCCTTCGACGGCCGGGGCGCTGGCGTCCAGGGCGTGGGCCACGGCGAAACCGATGCGCGCCAGGTCGTCGGGAGCGGCGTGGACGCATTCTTCGGCCACGTCGTCGAGCTTGGTTTCAGCGAGGCTGGCGATGAACAACGGGTTCAGCGCGTGCTGGCCGATGTTCTTCACGGCGGCGTCGAGCCATGGCTGCACGCGCATGGCGTCGGCCATGTCTTCGGCCTTGCCCTTGACCGACTGGCGCAGGGCCAGGGCCATGCGCGCGGCGGTCTGGGTCAGGTCTTCGCCAAGCACGAACACCGCGTCGTGGTCTTCGATGTCACGCATCGTCGGCACGGGCAGCGGGCTGTCCTTGAGCACTTGCAGCACCAGGCGGATGCGTTCCAGCTCGCCGGCTTCGATGCCACTGTAGAAGTGCTCGGCGCCGACCAGTTCACGCAGCGCGTAGTTGCTTTCCAGGCTGGCCCGTGGCGAACCGATGCCGACGATGTTGCGACCGCGCAGCAGTTCGGCGGCCTTGTCCAGCGCTTCGTCCAGGCTCAGCTTGGCGCCGCCCGCCAGCTGTGGCTGGCGCGGACGATCGGTGCGGTTGACGTAGCCATAGCCGAAACGGCCACGGTCACACAGGAAGTACTGGTTCACCGATCCGTTGAAGCGGTTCTCGATGCGACGCAGTTCACCGTAGCGCTCGCCCGGGGAAATGTTGCAACCGCTGGAGCAGCCATGGCAGATGCTCGGCGAGAACTGCATGTCCCACTTGCGGTTGTAGCGCTCGGAGTGAGTCTTGTCGGTGAACACACCGGTCGGGCAGACCTCGGTGAGGTTGCCGGAGAACTCGCTTTCCAGGGTGCCGTCTTCAACGCGACCGAAGTACACGTTGTCGTGGGCACCGAATACGCCCAGGTCGGTGCCGCCGGCGTAGTCCTTGTAGAAACGCACGCAGCGGTAGCAGGCGATGCAGCGGTTCATCTCGTGGGAGATGAACGGGCCCAGTTGCTGGTTCTGGTGGGTGCGCTTGGTGAAGCGATAACGGCGCTCGTTGTGGCCGGTCATCACCGTCATGTCTTGCAGGTGGCAGTGACCGCCTTCCTCACAGACCGGGCAGTCGTGAGGGTGGTTGGTCATCAGCCATTCGACGACGCTGGCGCGAAACACTTTCGCTTCTTCGTCGTCGATGGAGATCCAGCTGCCGTCGGTGGCGGGGGTCATGCAGGACATGACGATCCGACCACGCTTGTCGTTTTCGTCGGTGTACTGCTTGACCGCGCACTGGCGACAGGCGCCAACGCTGCCAAGGGCGGGGTGCCAGCAGAAATAAGGAATGTCGAGGCCCAGCGACAGACATGCCTGTAACAGGTTGTCTGCGCCATCGACTTCGAGCTCTTTGCCGTCTACGTGGATAGTGGCCATGGTTCAAAGTTCTTCGTTGGCCCGGTGTCAGCGGGCGTGGCTAATGGAATCTTGTTATTCGTCCGAATCCAAACAGCCTTGGTGAAAAGGCGTCATCGAACGAAAGGCGAAGGGCACGGACCCTTCGCCTTTTTAAGCGTCGTTACGCGCCGACCATGGTCGGCGTGACCACCTGATTGAGATCTGCGGCGCGCGTTGGCGCGATGCCGGCCTCGAATTCAGGGCGGAAGTATTTGATCGCGCTGCCCAACGGCTCCACGGCACCCGGTGCGTGAGCACAGAAGGTCTTGCCTGGGCCGAGGAAACCCACCAGACCCAGCAGGGTCTCGATGTCGCCGGCCTGGCCTTCGCCGTTTTCAATGGCTCGCAGCAGCTTGACGCTCCACGGCAGGCCATCGCGGCAAGGGGTGCAGAAACCGCACGACTCACGGGAGAAGAACTCTTCCATGTTGCGCAGCAGGGACACCATGTTGACACTGTCGTCCACCGCCATGGCCAGGCCGGTACCCATGCGGGTGCCCACCTTGGCGATGCCGCCGGCGTACATTTGTGCGTCCAGGTGCTCCGGCAACAGGAAGCCGGTACCGGCGCCGCCGGGTTGCCAGCACTTGAGTTTGTAACCGTCGCGCATGCCGCCGGCGTAGTCTTCGAACAGCTCGCGGCCAGTGACGCCAAACGGCAGTTCCCAAAGGCCAGGGTTCTTGACCTTGCCGGAGAAGCCCATGAGCTTGGTGCCCATGTCTTCGCTGCCGTCGCGGGCCAGGGATTTGTACCAGTCCACGCCGTCGGCGATGATCGCCGGCACGTTGCACAGGGTCTCGACGTTGTTCACACAGGTCGGCTTGCCCCACACGCCGACGGCGGCAGGGAAGGGCGGCTTGGAGCGCGGGTTGGCGCGGCGGCCTTCCAGGGAGTTGATCAGCGCGGTTTCTTCACCGCAGATATAACGCCCGGCACCGGTGTGGACGAACAACTCGAAATCAAAACCTGAGCCCAGGATGTTCTTGCCCAGCAGGCCGGCGGCCTTGGCTTCTTCCACGGCACGGTTCAGGTGCTTGGCGGCGGTGGTGTATTCGCCACGCAGGAAGATATAGCCGCGGTAGGTCTTCAGCGCGCGGGCGCTGATCAGCATGCCTTCGATCAGCAGATGGGGCAGTTGCTCCATCAGCATGCGGTCTTTCCAGGTGTTGGGTTCCATTTCATCCGCGTTGCACAGCAAGTAGCGGATGTTGATGGACTCATCCTTGGGCATCAGGCCCCACTTCACGCCGGTGGGGAAGCCCGCACCGCCGCGACCCTTGAGGCCGGAGTCTTTCACGGTCTGGACGATGTCGTCCTGGGCCATGTCGGTGAAGGCCTTGCGCGCGGCAGCGTAGCCGTTCTTGGCCTGGTATTCGTCCAGCCACACCGCTTCGCCGTCGTCACGCAGACGCCAGGTCAGGGGATGGGTTTCGGCCGAACGCTGGATGCGGTTGGCGGGCCCGAAGGAAGTCAGGGTCATACGTAGCCCTCCAGCAGTTTGGCGACGCCGTCAGGCTGGACGTCACCGAAGGTGTCGTCGTCGATCATCAGCGCCGGTGCCTTGTCGCAGTTGCCCAGGCAGCACACCGGCAGCAGGGTGAAGCGACCGTCGGCGGTGGTCTGGCCCAGGCCGATACCCAGCTTGCCCTGGATCTCGCTGACCACGGACTCGTGGCCACCGATGTAGCAGACCATGCTGTCGCAGACGCGAATGATGTGACGGCCCACTGGCTGGCGGAAGATCTGGCTATAGAAAGTGGCCACGCCTTCGACGTCGCTGGCCGGGATGCCGAGGATTTCGCCGATGGCGTAGAGCGCGCCATCGGGCACCCAGCCACGTTCCTTCTGGACGATCTTCAGGGCTTCGATCGACGCCGCGCGCGGGTCTTCGTAGTGATGCAGCTCGTGCTCGATGGCCGAGCGCTCGGTTTCGCTCAGGGCGAAACGGTCTGTCTGGATAAGCGTGCTGTTCATGCTTAGCGGTCCACGTCGGCCATAACGAAATCGATACTACCCAGGTACGCAATCATGTCCGCGACCATGCTGCCTTTGATCACCGAAGGGATCTGCTGCAGGTGTGGGAAGCTTGGGGTGCGAATCCGGGTGCGGTAGCTCATGGTGCCGCCGTCGCTCGTCAGGTAATAACTGTTGATGCCCTTGGTCGCTTCGATCATCTGGAAGGATTCGTTGGCCGGCATGACCGGGCCCCACGAAACCTGCAGGAAGTGCGTGATCAGGGTCTCGATGTGTTGCAGCGTGCGCTCTTTGGGCGGCGGCGTGGTCAGCGGGTGATCCGCCTTGTACGGGCCTTCCGGCATGTTGCGCATGCACTGGTCGATGATCTTGATGCTCTGGCGCATTTCCTCGACGCGAACCATGCAGCGGTCGTAGGCGTCACCGTTGGCCGCCAGCGGGACTTCGAATTCGAAGTTTTCATAGCCGGAGTAAGGGCGTGCCTTGCGCAGGTCGAAGTCGCAACCGGTGGAACGCAGGCCGGCACCGGTGACGCCCCATTCCAGGGCCTCTTTGGTGTTGTAGGCGGCGACCCCGATGGTACGACCCTTGAGGATGCTGTTCTGCAGGGCGGCCTTGGTGTATTCGTCCAGGCGCTTGGGCATCCACTCGACGAAGTCCTTGACCAGCTTTTCCCAGCCCCGCGGCAGGTCGTGGGCAACCCCACCAATGCGGTACCAGGCCGGGTGCAGGCGGAAACCGGTGATGGCTTCGATCACCGTGTAGGCCTTCTGGCGATCGGTGAAGGTGAAGAACACCGGCGTCATGGCGCCCACGTCCTGGATGTAGGTGCCCAGGAACAGCAGGTGGCTGGTGATCCGGAAGAACTCGGCCATCATGATGCGGATGACGTCGACCTTCTCCGGCACCTTGATCCCGGCCAGTTTCTCGACCGAAAGCACGTACGGCAGGTTGTTCATCACCCCACCGAGGTAATCGATGCGGTCGGTGTAGGGAATGTAGCTGTGCCAGGACTGGCGCTCGCCCATTTTCTCGGCGCCACGGTGGTGGTAACCGATGTCCGGCACGCAGTCGACGATCTCTTCACCGTCCAGCTGCAGGATGATGCGGAAGGCACCGTGGGCCGAAGGGTGGTTCGGGCCGAGGTTGAGGAACATGTAGTCCTCGTTCGCCCCGGAGCGCTTCATGCCCCAGTCTTCGGGCTTGAAGCGCGCGGCTTCTTCTTCGAGCTGCTGCTTGGCCAGGGACAGGCTGAACGGGTCGAACTCGGTGGCGCGGGCCGGGAAGTCCTTGCGCAGCGGGTGACCTTCCCAGGTCGGCGGCATCATGATGCGGGTCAGGTGCGGGTGGCCCGGGAAATCGATCCCGAACATGTCCCACACTTCGCGTTCGTACCAGTTGGCGTTCGGCCAGATACCGGTCACGGTGGGCACGCTGAGGTCGCTCTCGGACAAGGCGACCTTGATCATGACGTCACTATTACGTTCGATCGACAGCAGGTGATAGAACACGGTGAAATCGACACCGTCGGGCAACCCTTGACGCTTGGTGCGCAGACGCTCGTCCACGCCGTGCAGGTCATAGAGCATGACGTACGGCTTGGGCAGGTTGCGCAGGAAAGTCAGGACTTCGACGAGTTTGGCCCGGGCAACCCACAGCACCGGCATGCCGGTACGGGTCGGCTGGGCGGTGAACGCCTCGGGGCCAAAACGGTTGTTCAGTTCGACGACCACATCCTGGTCGTCTGCCTTGTAAGGCGGGATGTACAGAGCACTGCCTGTAGTCATGGTTATTTATCGCTTTCGGTCAACGTAAAGAATGAAGCCAGGTTCTCGTTTCTTATGCAGAGCAGAGCTGGATCAGACTTCGTCGGGGCTGCGCAGGTTGGTGACTGCGATACGCTGTTCGCGGCGCTGTTCCTTTTGCGATGGCATCTCGGCGCGATAGACGCCTTGATCACCAACGACCCAGGACAGTGGGCGACGCTCCTGGCCAATCGACTCCTGCAACAGCATCAAGCCTTGCAGGAAAGCTTCAGGGCGAGGGGGGCAGCCAGGCACGTAGACGTCCACGGGCAGGAACTTGTCCACCCCTTGAACGACGGAGTAGATGTCATACATGCCACCGGAGTTGGCGCACGAACCCATGGAGATAACCCACTTCGGTTCGAGCATTTGCTCGTAGAGACGCTGGATGATCGGCGCCATCTTGATGAAGCAGGTTCCGGCGATAACCATGAAATCCGCCTGGCGCGGCGATGCCCGGATCACCTCGGCGCCAAAGCGCGCGATGTCGTGGGGCGCCGTGAAGGCGGTGGTCATTTCCACGTAGCAGCACGAAAGGCCGAAGTTGTACGGCCACAGGGAGTTCTTGCGACCCCAGTTGACCGTGCTGTTCAGCACGTCTTCGAGCTTGCCCATGAAGATGTTTTTGTGGACTTGATCTTCTAACGGATCAGCGACGGTTTCCCGCTCGCCAATCGGATACTGCTCGTTAGGAGCATCGGGGTCGATCCTGGTGAGATTGTATTGCATTGCCAAAGCCTCATTGTTTCAGCTTCGCTTGCCGCTTGCGCCGAGCTTCCGGAGCCCAATCAAGCGCCCCCACCCGGTATAGGTAGACAAGACCTGCCAACAGAATTGCTATGAAAACGAGAGCTTCGACGAATCCGGTCCAGCCGCTTTCGCGGACGGACACAGACCATGCAAAGAGAAAGAGGGCTTCGATATCGAAGATCACGAACAGCATCGCGACCAGATAGAATTTGGCTGAGAGCCGCAAGCGGGCGCCACCGGTAGGCAGCATGCCGGACTCGAACGGTTCATTTTTGCTGCGGCCCCAGGCTTTTGACCCAAGTAGGCTCGACACACCGAGCATGAAAGCACACAGGCCAACAACGCCCAGAAGGAAAATGGCAAAGCCCCAGTTGTGGGCCATGAGTCCTGTCGCTTCGGACATGCTGGAAATCCTTAACAGAGAGCAAAGGTCTCTGAGCTTGAATGAAATAACGCAGTGACGATATGTCGCAGCAATCAATCGCGGTGATTTTATGGCTAAACACCGGGCAAGTAAAATTCCTATAGCGAAATTATTTATTGGAATAAGGACATAGCGCACCCCCAGGACCCTGCGGCCCAGGCCCGGTGGGCGTTGGCCGGCTATTCATCAATAATATTTCGTGCGGAATGTAACAATGATAATGACTTCCAAATGATAATTATTATTATCTGTGGCGACCTTTCTACGGTGCTCTTAGTGTGGTGCCTGAGAGGCTGTCTTACATCGCCGCTACTGTAATTGTCAGCGCTGGACGTTTTACTCCTTTTCGGACTGCCCAATACTGCGTTCGATCAATTTTTCTGACAGTGCGCCGAAGTTTGGTGGGGGAGGGTCTCGGTGAGGGGTGGATCTGCAGGGGGAACTGCTCCTGTGGGAGCCAGGCTTGCTCGCGATGCCGACAACGCGGTCCCGAGGCAGACTGCGTCATCGTTCATTGCGGGTAAGCCTGACTCCCACAGATGCAGGCTTGCTCTTACAGAGTAGGTCGCTTCAAAAAAAAAGGATGAAAAAAACCGAGGTCCTCAGATCAATGTCGATCAGTTGAGCCAATGCAGCGCTGTGGCCAGGGGATTTGCGCGTTAAGCGACGCCGCTTTGCGAGCAAAAATCGGCGCGAGGCCGGACTTAAAGCCTTGAAGGATTGATGGCAAATGGCTATCTTTGTGCCTCTTTCATCTAATCATCTATATCAATATGGTTAGATTATTGCCCCCCTTCTTAGACAACCGCGCCAGTTTTCATCACTCGCGGCTGATTACCATAAGGAATGTCATGAACTCTTGGATCGCGAATATGAGCGTCATGCTCAAGCTGGCTTTGGGCTTTGCCGTTGTGCTGCTTCTGACCGCTATCCTGGCCGCGACCGGCTGGTTCAGCCTGGGGAAAATGATCGAGCGTACGGATCGAATGACTAGCATTACCGAACTCGGCAACCGTCTTGATCACCTGCGCAGGGCTCGCTTGCAATACCAGGTGGACAAGGGTGATGAGCAAAAGGGGGCATTGATCCAAGCGTCGCTGGAGCAGTTTGTCGCCCAGCAAAAAAGTCTCGCAAAAGAGCTGAGGAAACCGGACAACCTGAAGAAACTTGCGCTGATCGAGCAGGCCAGCACGCAGTATCAAGTGGCACTGAATACGATGCGCGAGGCTTATCGCAATGACGCAGCCATGCGCAAGGAGATGGGTGTCAATGCGGTCAAGGGCGCCGCGCTGATTGCCAAGGTCATCAATGACGTAGAGGCAATGCCTGCCTCGGATGAGCGCCGTTTCGAGTTGTACAGGATCATCCTCAAGGCCAAAGAGGACGTGGCGCTGGTGCGTTATGAAGTGCGTGGCTATACCGGCAACCCCAACAGCGCCACCGAACAAGCCGCCACCCGCCAGCTCGAAAATGCGCTCAAGGGCATTGAAACCCTCAACAGCGCTTTCGGCCCGACCTATGCCGACACCATCAAGCAGCTGGAAACCGCGCTGATTGCTTACCGCCACTCGGTACAGAATTTCACCGCCAGTAATCAGGCCATTGGCAAGGCCGTGCAGGACACCATCGATTTGGGTGAAACCATCACCCGTCTGACTGACGAGATGTATGCCAGCCAATTGGTCTCCCGTGACGAAGACAGCACCCAGGCGCGCATCCTGCAACTGAGCTGTACTGCCTTGGCGATGTTGTTGGGGATTTTTGCCGCCCTGATCATCACCCGCCAGATTACACGGCCGTTGCAGGACACATTGGCTGTGGTCGATCGCATTGCGGCAGGCGACCTCACGCAACAGATGGTCGTAACCCGGCGTGATGAGCTGGGTGTCTTGCAGCAAGGTATTCAGCGTATGGGCGCCACCTTGCGCGACCTGATCAGTGGCATCCGCGATGGCGTCACCCAAATCGCCAGTGCCGCCGAAGAGTTATCGGCTGTCACCGAGCAGACCAGTGCCGGGGTCAATAGTCAGAAGACCGAGACCGATCAGGTGGCTACCGCCATGCACGAAATGTCGGTCACCGTGCATGAAGTCGCGCGTAATGCCGAACAAGCTCGTGCAGCCGCATCAGAGGCCGATGCACAAGCCCGTATCGGCGACCAAGTGGTCGCCCAAGCCATCGTTCAGATTGAGCGTTTGGCCAGCGAAGTCGGGCGCTCCGCCGAAGCCATGAACCAGTTGGAACAGGAAAGCGGGCGCATCGGCAAGATCATGGATGTGATCAGGGCGGTGGCCGAGCAGACCAACCTGCTGGCCCTTAACGCCGCCATCGAGGCCGCTCGCGCGGGTGACGCCGGGCGCGGTTTTGCCGTGGTCGCCGACGAAGTACGTGGGCTGGCCCAGCGTACCCAGCAATCCACCGAAGAGATTGAAAGCCTGGTGGCGGGCTTGCAGAACGGCACGCGCCAGGTCTCGATCATCATGCAAAGTAGTCGTGAGCTGACCGACAGCAGCGTGGAATTGGCAGGCAAAGCCGGCACATCCCTGGGCAACATCACCCAGGCGGTTTCCGGTATTCAGGCCATGAACCAACAGATTGCCGCCGCCGCGGTGCAACAGAGCTCGGTGGCCGAGGAGATCAGCCGCAGTATCCTGAGCGTGCGCGATGTATCCGAGCAGACCGCCTCAGCCAGCGAGGAAACCGCCGCCTCCAGCATCGAACTGGCGCGCCTGGGTAACCAGTTGCAGCAGTTGGTCAGTCACTTCAAGGTGTGAACAGTGGGGCGTTCTGGCGGCCGTGCTCCACTCACACCAAACCCTGCAACGCCTTGACGATCAACAGTGGGTGAAGGCTGAGGAAAACCGGCGAAAAAAAGCCCCGAACCAGTCGGGGCGTCAGATCGTCGGCTTTGCGGTTAGCTTTTACTCGGTCCGCAAGGGCCGCTTACTCGAGGCAAGCGTGTGAATCAGTGGAACTGTTCTTCTTCGGTGGAGCCGGTCAGTGCAGTCACCGACGAAGTGCCACCCTGGATCACGGTGGTCATGTCGTCGAAGTAGCCAGTGCCCACTTCCTGCTGGTGCGCCACGAAGGTGTAGCCCTTGGCGGCGTCAGCGAACTCTTGCTCTTGCAGTTTCACGTAGGCGGTCATGTCGTTGCGGGCGTAGTCGTGCGCCAGGTTGAACATGCTGTGCCACATGTTGTGAATGCCGGCCAGGGTGATGAACTGGTGCTTGTAGCCCATGGCGGACAGTTCGCGCTGGAACTTGGCGATGGTCGCGTCGTCCAGGTTTTTCTTCCAGTTGAAGGAAGGCGAGCAGTTGTACGACAGCAGTTGGTCCGGGTATTCCTTTTTGATCGCTTCGGCGAAGCGACGAGCTTCGTCCAGGTCCGGCTTGGCGGTTTCGCACCAGATCAGGTCAGCGTACGGCGCGTAGGCCAGGCCGCGAGCGATGGCCTGGTCGAGGCCGGCGCGCACCTTGTAGAAACCTTCCTGGGTGCGGGTACCGGTCACGAACGGCTGGTCGTACGGGTCGCAGTCGGAGGTCAGCAGGTCAGCGGCGTTGGCGTCGGTACGGGCCAGGATGATGGTCGGTACGCCGGCAACGTCGGCGGCCAGGCGGGCAGCGGTCAGCTTCTGCACGGCTTCCTGGGTCGGCACCAATACTTTGCCGCCCATGTGGCCGCATTTCTTTACCGATGCCAGTTGGTCTTCGAAGTGAACGCCGGCGGCGCCTGCTTCGATCATGCTCTTCATCAGCTCGTAGGCGTTCAGGACGCCACCGAAACCGGCTTCGGCGTCAGCCACGATCGGTGCGAAGTAGTCGATGTAGCCTTCGTCGCCCGGGTTCTTGCCGGCTTTCCACTGGATCTGGTCGGCGCGACGGAACGAGTTGTTGATGCGCTTGACCACGGTTGGAACCGAATCCACCGGGTACAGCGATTGGTCAGGGTACATGGACTCGGCGGAGTTGTTGTCCGCAGCCACTTGCCAGCCCGACAGGTAGATCGCCTGGATACCGGCCTTGACTTGCTGCACAGCCTGGCCGCCGGTCAGGGCGCCCATGCAGTTGACGAAATCTTTCTCGGGACGGAAGGCTGGCTTGGCGCCCTGGGTGACCAGGTTCCACAGCTTCTCGGCGCCCATTTTCGCAAAGGTGTGCTCAGGTTGAACCGAGCCACGCAGGCGGACGACGTCAGCAGCGGAGTAATTGCGCGTCACGCCTTTCCAGCGCGGGTTTTCAGCCCAGTCTTTTTCAAGGGCTGCAATTTGCTGTTCGCGTGTCAGTGCCATGGAGATAAACCTCGTCGCATAGGTCTGGGGTGGAAAATTCCTGCTCCTGCCGACCAGGGGTTGGGCAGCCAAGTCGGTTCAAGCGGGGAGGCGACGGGATGAACGATGAGCTCGAGGGGAAAGTGAGCAGGTAGGGGCGAACTGCGGGCGCATTCGGGCGTCGTGGGCCTTTATACGAACTCAGAGTGATGCCGGGTTACCTAGTTACGCTTCCGTCCCTCGGGACAACTTCGTTCCAGTCGCAACCTCGTCAAACACACCTTGTGGGCGGTACAGACACGAATCGGCTCGCAGGGTAGTTGCAAGCGTCGACCCGAAGGCCCTTGCCAGGGCCCCTGATTAGCGGGAGCGAGGCCATCATGCCTTTGGTTTTTTGGCTCGTCAAACGTTTTGTAGTGCTTTTTTCATGGCACTACATCTTTGGTCTAATACGACTCATCAGTCAGTTTTTGGTGCTTCAGTTCAGGGTGTCGACCTTGACCCGCAAAATCATGTCGTCCCGGCCCTGGGTCGAGTAGCTGCGGGTCAGGCCCTGTTTGTCGGCTTGGGTCTGACGATTTACCCCGGCCAGGGTGATCCATTCGCCCAGGCGTCCGCTGACAGTTGTGTCGGTACTCTGAACGTTCACTACATCGGGACGTTCCTGGCTCATGCGGTCACGATTGGTGCTGATGCTCAGATGAACGGTCTCGCCGGTGACGCTGGCGGTGACATAAAAACCCTGGGTGACGTTGCGGTATTCGGTCTGGCTTTGCATGCGGCCGTAGTTGTCGGTCTGGTTGCTGGTGAACGGCACGCTCTGGCCAACCTGGATCAGCGCTGGCTGGCCCTCACTGGCTTGCACCTGCTGCACGCCGCCTTCACGGCTGGCGGTGCTGCGGTTGATGATGCGGGTCTGGCTGGGGGCCGCGCCATTGACCGAGTAACCCTGGTTGCCCTGCAGGTTGTTTTCGTTGGTATCGACGGTGATCAGCAGGCGCTTGGGAGCGGTGTCCAACTGGGCTAGGAACTCCCTGAGTTCTTCGATCTTGCCGGGCTCGGCGTTGACGATCAGTTGGTTGCCGTAGGCGCTGACTTGACCGTCTTTGCCGATGAAGTTCTGCGCCACCGGCAGCAGGTCGGCGCTGGTGCGGTAGTTCAGTGGCACGATTTGCGTGTCCGCCATGACCGACAGGCTGCAGCCGAGCAGTAGGGTGGTCAGCAGGGTGCGTAAGGACATGTCCATTTCTCCGCGAGACAAAGGCTTGATATTGCCAGTTTGTCGGCCTGGGGTGGGGCAAGTTGAATGGTAGACGGCAAAACGCCCCGGCATCGGTGGATGGCGGGGCGTTTTGTGGTGTTGATGATGCTTTTGTGGCGAGGTTCAGGTGGAATGGCGAACCATGTCCACATGCGGAATCCCGGCTTCCAGGAATTCCTCACTGACCACCGCAAACCCCAGGCGCTCATAGAACGGCGTGGCATGCACCTGGGCGCTGAGCATCTGTTGCTTGAGCCCACGTTTCTCGGCTTCGGCGATCGCCGCGTGCATCAGCGCATCGCCCACCTTCAGGCCACGCCAGTCCTTGAGGACCGAGACGCGACCGATATGGCCATCAGTCAACAGGCGCGCGGTGCCGATGGGAAAATCGCCTTCGAACGCCAGGAAATGCACCGCGCTCTGGTCATCGGCATCCCATTCCAGCTCGGGCGGGACGGACTGCTCGGCAATGAACACGGTCTCACGAATGCGCCGGATCTCGGCGTTATCCTTTTGCCAGTCTGCGACACGAACGTGAATTTTATTCATCGGCGAACCCCAGGCTGCCTTGCTTGACCAGCTCGCAGATCAGGCCACGGCCGTCTTCGTCGGCCAGCCATGGGCCGAGGTTTTCGCTGTGCAGGGCGTCGGCGGCGCAGATCATTTTCAGCAGGTCACGCAGCTTGCCCGGCAGATAACGGCTCTGGCCGCTGGCAAACAGCAGCAGGTCATCATCGACTTCCGACCAGGCCAGGCGTGCGCTTGGGTTGCGGATGATCACTGCGCCCTGTTCCAGGCCGGCCAGCAGATCGTCTTCTTCCAGCTCCGGACCCACCACCAGTTCCGGGTAGCGTGGCTCGGTCATGAACTGGCCGAACCAGGTCAGCAGCAAGCGCTCGTCACTCATGTGCTCGGCGAGCAGGCCCTTGAGGCGATCGAGGGCGTCGTGCTGGATCTGGTGCGGGTCGGCCACGGGCCGTGCATCGGCGTCGGTGTAGCGCTCTTCGTCCGGCAGGAACTGGCTGAGGAAGTCGGTGAAGTGGGTCAGCACTTCGGCGGCGCTCGGCGCACGGAAACCCACCGAGTAGGTCATGCAGTCATCCACGGCCACGCCGCAGTGGGCCAGGCGCGGCGGCAGGTAAAGCATGTCGCCCGGTTCCAGGGTCCACTCGTCGGTGGCCTCGAATTCGGCGAGGATGCGCAGGTCGGCGTGCTGCAGCAGGGGGCTCTCGGAGTCGCACATCTGGCCGATTTTCCAGTTGCGCTGGCCATGGCCCTGCAGCAGGAACACGTCGTAGTTATCGAAATGCGGGCCAACGCTGCCACCGGGGGCGGCGAAGCTGATCATCACATCGTCGATGCGCCAGCTCGGCAGGAAGCGGAAGTGCTCCAGCAGTTCGCTGACCTCTGGTACGAACTGATCGACGGCCTGTACCAGCAGGGTCCACTCGCGCTCCGGCAGTTTGCTGAATTCGTCTTCGGCGAACGGGCCGCGACGCAATTCCCAGGGGCGTTCGCCGTGCTCGATCACCAGGCGCGATTCAACTTCTTCTTCCAGGGCCAGGCCGGCCAGTTCGTCGGCATCGATCGGGCTTTGGAAGTCAGGAATTGCCTGACGAATCAGCAGCGGTTTTTTCTGCCAGTAGTCGCGCAGGAACTCCCGTGCCGTGATGCCGCCCAGGAGTTGCAGAGGAATATCAGGATTCATGTGTAACCTATTGAAAAAAATTACTTTTCAGACGCGAATAAAAACGCCCGGCGCGGCCGGGCGTCTCAAAGGTAAAGCGTTGTGTCAGATGCGCTTGGCTTGTGCCGCTGCGTTGCCGATGTAATTGGCCGGCGTGAGCTTTTTCAGCTCGGCGCGGGCGTCGGCAGGCATGTCCAGGCCATCGATGAAAGTCTGCAACGCTTCAGGGCTGATGCCCTTGCCACGGGTCAGTTCTTTCAGCTTTTCGTACGGGTTTTCGATGTTGTAGCGACGCATCACGGTCTGGATCGGCTCGGCCAGGACTTCCCAGCAGGCGTCCAGGTCCGCGGCGATTTTCTGTTCGTTCAGTTCCAGCTTGCTGATGCCCTTGAGGCTGGCTTCGTAAGCAATGACGCTGTGGGCAAAACCCACGCCCAGGTTGCGCAGCACGGTGGAGTCGGTCAGGTCGCGCTGCCAGCGGGAGATCGGCAGTTTGCTCGCCAGGTGCTGGAACAGTGCGTTGGCGATGCCCAGGTTGCCTTCGGAGTTTTCGAAGTCGATCGGGTTGACCTTGTGCGGCATGGTCGAGGAACCGATTTCGCCGGCAATGGTGCGCTGCTTGAAGTAGCCCAGGGAGATGTAGCCCCAGATGTCACGGTCGAAGTCGATCAGGATGGTGTTGAAGCGCGCGATCGCATCGAACAGCTCGGCGATGTAGTCGTGCGGCTCGATCTGGGTGGTATACGGGTTGAAGCTCAGGCCCAGCTCGTCTTCGATGAAGGCGCGGGCGTTGGCTTCCCAGTCGATGTCCGGGTAGGCCGACAGGTGGGCGTTGTAGTTGCCCACGGCGCCGTTGATTTTGCCCAGCAGCGGCACGGCGGCGACTTGAGCGATCTGGCGTTCCAGGCGGTACACCACGTTCGCCAGTTCCTTGCCCAGGGTGGTCGGCGAAGCCGGTTGACCATGGGTGCGCGACAGCATCGGCACGTCGGCGAAGCGGATCGCCAGCTCACGGATGGCCTGGGCGGTCTGGCGCATCAGCGGCAGCATCACGTCATCACGGCCTTCACGCAGCATCAGGGCGTGGGACAGGTTGTTGATGTCCTCGCTGGTGCAGGCGAAGTGGATGAACTCGCTGACGTTGGCCAGTTCCGGCAGCTTGGCCGCCTGCTCCTTGAGCAGGTATTCGATGGCTTTGACGTCGTGGTTGGTGGTGCGCTCGATCTCTTTGACGCGCTCGGCGTGCTCCAGCGCAAAGTTGTCCGCCAGGGTGTTCAGTACCGCGTTGGCTTCGGCGGAAAACGCCGGGACTTCGCCAATGGCGGGGTGAGCGGCGAGGCGCTGGAGCCAGCGCACTTCAACCAGGACGCGAGCACGGATCAAGCCGTACTCGCTGAAAATCGGGCGCAGGGCCTGGGTTTTGCCGGCGTAGCGGCCGTCTACAGGGGAAACCGCAGTGAGCGAAGAGAGCTGCATGGGGTGTTCTCGGACAGTCGGGCAACGAAATGGGGCGCGTATCATACATGAAAACCAGCGCCGGTCCGTTGCCAACTGACCGGCGTATTACGCGTAACGATGTACAAAAAACGGGTTGAGGCGACTTATTCGTTGCGCATCAACGGGTAAAGCTCTTTAAGCAATTTGCGTCGGCTGATCACCAACTGCCAGCGATGGCCGCCCAGCTGCCGCCACAAGCGGGCCGAGCGGATGCCGGCCAGCAACAGGGCGCGGATCTTCGAGGCGTTGCTCGGTTGCTGCAGGTTGCGCATGTCGCCATGCACCTGGATGCGCTGGCGCAGGGTGCTCAGGGTGTCCTGGTACAGTGCGCCGCAGGCGGCAATGACGTTTTCGTGGGACGGGCCGAAGTGTTCGACCTGGGACTGGATCTGCGGCAGGCGTTTGCCAATGGTTTCCAGCAGGTCGTCGCGCTTGGCCAGTTGACGTTCAAGGCCCAGCATCGACAGGGCATAGCGCAGCGGCTCGCGTTGCAGGGCGCTGGGGTCGCGCTCCAGGGCGCCGACCAGCGCACGGTAGCCTTCACGCAGGTTCAGGTCGTCACCACCATAGACTTCCAGGGTGTCCTTGGGGTCGCGAACCAGCAGGCTGCCGAGCATGCAGCTCAGGCCTGCTTCGGTGGCCTGGCCGGTCTTGGCGATCCTGTCCACCAGCACGGCGGCAAGAAACACGCCGCCCAATGCCGTCAGTTGCTCCTGGGTCGGGGTCATGCCTTGCTGCTCCAGGGCTCTGCGATTTCGATCACGCCACCGCCCAGGCAGATTTCGCCATCGTAGAACACCACGGACTGACCGGGTGTGACCGCGCGTTGCGGGTCATCGAAAATGGCCCGGTAGCCCGTGGCGGTTTTTTCCAGGGTGCAGGGCTGGTCGCTCTGGCGGTAGCGAACCTTGGCCGTCAGGCGGCGCGGTTCGCTCAGGTCGATCGGGTTGACCCAGTAGATGTCGGAGGCGAGCAGGGCGCGGGAAAACAACCACGGATGGTCGTTGCCCTGGCCGACGATCAACTCGTTGTGCTCCAGATCCTTGATCAGCACATACCACGGCTCTTCACCGGCGTCTTTCAAGCCGCCGATGCCCAAGCCCTGGCGCTGGCCAATGGTGTGGTACATCAGGCCATGGTGACGGCCAATGACCTCGCCTTCGGTAGTTTTGATTTCGCCCGGCTGGGCCGGCAGGTACTGCTTGAGGAAGTCGCTGAAGCGGCGTTCGCCGATGAAGCAGATGCCGGTGGAGTCTTTCTTCTTGGCGGTGGCGAGCTGGTGTTTTTCAGCAATCGCGCGCACTTCGGGTTTTTCCAGTTCGCCCACCGGGAACAGGGTCTTGGCGATCTGTTCGCCGCCGACGGCGTGCAGGAAGTAGCTCTGGTCCTTGTTCGGGTCCAGGCCCTTGAGCAGTTCGGTGCGGCCGTCAATGTCGCGGCGGCGCACGTAGTGACCGGTGGCGATCAGGTCGGCACCGAGCATCATGGCGTAGTCGAGGAACGCCTTGAACTTGATTTCGCGGTTGCACAGGATGTCCGGGTTCGGCGTGCGGCCGGCCTTGTATTCGGCCAGGAAGTGCTCGAACACGTTGTCCCAGTACTCGGCGGCGAAGTTGGCGGTGTGCAGCTTGATGCCGATCTTGTCGCACACGGCCTGGGCGTCCGCGAGGTCGTCCATGGCCGTGCAGTATTCGGTTCCGTCGTCTTCTTCCCAGTTCTTCATGAACAGGCCTTCCACCTCATAACCCTGCTCGATCAGCAGAAGGGCGGAAACGGAAGAGTCCACGCCGCCGGACATGCCGACAATGACGCGCTTCTTGGTGGTGTCAGAAGGGGCTGGATCACGCATAGGAGTTCAATGAGTGTCTTGAAAAAGGACGCGATTCTATCAGGCCCGGGCGCGCAAGGCTAAAGAGAAGGACGGATCAGCGTCAGACTGTGGTGGTGGCCGTCCAGATAATCGTCGATGCAGCGGATGATCAGCTCGCTGCGCCAGTACTCGCGCTGCTCGAGCAGTTCGTCGCGGGTCAGCCATTTGGCGCCGAGGATGCCGTCGTCCAGTTGATAGTCGGGGCGATGGTTCAAGGCCTTGGCGGCGAAACAGACTCGCTGGTAGGTCACGCCATTGCTGGGGGCGGTGTACAGGTAAATGCCCACCACGCTGGTGGGTTCGACGTCCCAGCCGGTTTCTTCCAGGGTTTCGCGCACCGCGGCTTCGATCAGCGTTTCGTCCGGGTCCAGGTGACCGGCGGGCTGGTTGAGCACCGCTCGTCCGCCTTTGGATTCTTCGACCATCAGGAAACGGCCGTTGTCTTCGACGATGGTGGCGACGGTGATGTGGGGTTTCCAGTCCATGGGGTTTCCTCTATTTCTCAGATTGGAATGCGGGCCACTGTGTTGTCAGGGGAAATATGGTGTGTCCGGAAGCACAAACCCCGGCACCAGGCCGGGGTTTGTGATGTTCCCTTACAACCTTACACCAGCGCAGCAATCGCCGCGTTGAAGGTGTTGCTTGGGCGCATGGCCTTGCTGGTCAGCTCCGGGTTGGCGAAGTAGTAACCGCCGATGTCCACTGGCTTGCCTTGAACGGCGTTGAGCTCGGCAACGATTTTTTCTTCGTTGTCGGTCAGCGTCTTGGCCAGGGCGGTGAACTGAGCCTTGAGGGCTGCATCGTCATTTTGAGCGGCCAGTGCCTGGGCCCAGAACAGGGTCAGGTAGAAGTGGCTGCCACGGTTGTCGATGCCGCCGACCTTGCGCGAAGGCGACTTGTTGCGGTCCAGGAACTCACCGGTAGCCTGGTCCAGGGTCTTGGCCAGTACCAGGGCTTTAGGGTTGTTGTAGGTCACGCCCAGGTGTTCGAGGGAAGCGGCCAGGGCCAGGAACTCGCCCAGGGAGTCCCAGCGCAGGAAGTTTTCTTCCAGCAACTGCTGAACGTGCTTGGGTGCCGAACCGCCGGCGCCGGTTTCGAACAGGCCACCGCCGTTCATCAGCGGCACGATGGACAGCATCTTGGCGCTGGTGCCCAGTTCCATGATCGGGAACAGGTCGGTCAGGTAGTCGCGCAGTACGTTGCCGGTCACCGAAATGGTGTCCTTGCCTTCGCGGGTGCGGGCCAGGGTGAACTTCATCGCGTCGACCGGCGACATGATGCGGATGTCCAGGCCGGCAGTGTCGTAGTCCTTCAGGTACGTCTGGACTTTTTCGATCACCACACCGTCATGGGCGCGCATTGGGTCGAGCCAGAAAATCGCCGGGGTGCTGCTGGCGCGGGCACGGTTGACGGCCAGTTTGACCCAATCCTGGATCGGCGCGTCCTTGGTCTGGCACATGCGGAAGATGTCGCCAGCCTCGACGTTCTGCTCCAGCAGGGTGCGACCGGTGCTGTCGGAAACACGCACCACGCCATTGGCCTTGATCTGGAAGGTCTTGTCGTGGGAGCCGTACTCTTCGGCTTTCTTGGCCATCAGGCCGACGTTCGGCACGCTACCCATGGTGGTCGGGTCGAAGGCGCCGTGTTGCTTGCAGTCTTCGATTACCGCCTGGTAGATGGTGGCGTAGCAGCGATCCGGGATCACGGCCTTGGTGTCGTGCAGTTGGCCGTCGGTGCCCCACATTTTGCCGGAGTCACGGATCATGGCCGGCATCGAGGCGTCGACAATGACGTCGCTCGGCACGTGCAGGTTGGTGATGCCTTTGTCGGAGTTGACCATCGCCAGGGATGGACGCGCCGCGTAGACCGCCTGGATGTCGGCTTCGATCTGCGCCTGCTGCTCGGCCGGCAGGGCCTTGATGCGGGCGTACAGGTCGCCGATGCCGTTGTTCAGGTTGAAGCCGATCTGCTCCAGCACTTGTGCGTGCTTGGCCAGGGCATCTTTATAGAACTCGGCAACGATCTGGCCGAACATGATCGGGTCGGAGACCTTCATCATGGTGGCCTTGAGGTGAACCGACAGCAGGACGCCTTTTTGCTTGGCGTCTTCGATTTCAGCGGCGATGAAGTCGCGCAGGGCGTTTTTGCTCATCACGGCGCAGTCGAGGATCTCACCGGCTTGTACGGTGGTCTTTTCCTTCAGGACAGTGGCGGTGCCGTCCTGGGCGATCAGCTCGATTTTCACGCTGCCGGCAGTGTCGATCAGGGCAGCTTTTTCGCTGCCGTAGAAATCGCCAGTGCTCATGTGGGCCACATGGGACTTGGAGTCGGCTGCCCAGGCGCCCATTTTGTGCGGGTGCTTGCGCGCGTAGTTCTTGACCGACAGCGGGGCGCGGCGGTCGGAGTTGCCTTCGCGCAGGACCGGGTTCACGGCGCTGCCCTTGATTTTGTCGTAGCGGGCGCGGGCGTCTTTCTCAGCGTCGCTGGTTACGGTTTCCGGGTAGTCCGGCAGCGCGTAGCCCTGGGCCTGCAATTCCTTGATCGCGGCCTGCAGTTGCGGCACCGAGGCGCTGATGTTCGGCAGCTTGATGATGTTGGCTTCAGGCGTAACGGCCAGGTCGCCCAGTTCGGCGAGGTGGTCGGCTACGGCTTTGTCACCCAGTTGCTCGGGGAAGCTGGCCAGGATGCGCCCTGCGAGGGAGATATCGCGGGTTTCCACGGCGATATCGGCCGAAGCGGTAAAGGCTTCGACGATCGGCAGCAGCGAATAGGTGGCGAGGGCGGGAGCTTCGTCGGTGAAGGTATAGATGATCTTCGAGCGGGTGGGCATATTCGGATTAACTCTCTTCTTTGCTAAAGCATGCGCAGAAACTCGAGGGGCGCCGGGTAAGCGCGTTCGTTCAAAGTCATCCGTGAACCGAATGTCGAGGTTTCTTCGCGGTGATGTTGGGTGCATCAGTCGAGCGTCAAGCGGTCGGGCCGCGGTAACGGTCCGGCTTTTAACGGGCCGAAAGTCCTGTCGTAGAGCCGTCGGCCGTCGTGACCCTGTGGTCAGCGGCGGCATTATACATAGGTAGCTGGCAATCTGCCGATGGTTCATAGACTTCCGTACACGTCCATTGGTCTAAACGTCGCAGGACGGCGGTAGCGGACTATGCTCATGTTTGGCGCTTTTCCCTTGATTTTCAGGCTTGTACACCACCAACTGCAGCGCTTTATGCCACATGAGCCGAACGTAGGGTTTGCGCGCCGATTCAACTGGGGTACGCTCGAACGCAGCCAGATGTTCAATCCAAGCAATGGAGTTCAGCATGGGGTATCAAAAGATTCAGGTTCCAGCCGTCGGTGACAAAATCACCGTCAATGCAGACCATTCTCTTAATGTTCCCGACAACCCGATCATCCCCTTCATCGAAGGCGACGGCATTGGCGTCGATATCAGTCCGGTCATGATCAAGGTTGTGGACGCTGCGGTTCAGAAGGCCTATGGCGGCAAGCGCAAGATTTCCTGGATGGAAGTCTATGCCGGTGAGAAAGCGACTCAGGTTTACGACCAGGACACCTGGCTCCCCCAGGAAACCCTGGACGCGGTCAAGGACTACGTGGTTTCCATCAAGGGTCCGCTGACCACGCCGGTCGGTGGCGGTATCCGTTCGTTGAACGTGGCCCTGCGTCAACAGCTTGACCTGTATGTATGCCTGCGTCCGGTGCGCTGGTTCGAAGGCGTGCCGAGCCCGGTCAAGAAGCCTGGCGACGTGGATATGACGATCTTCCGTGAGAACTCCGAAGACATCTACGCCGGTATCGAGTGGAAAGCCGGTTCGCCCGAAGCCACCAAGGTCATCAAGTTCCTGAAAGAAGAAATGGGTGTGACCAAGATCCGTTTCGACCAGGACTGCGGCATCGGCATCAAGCCGGTTTCCAAGCAGGGCACCAAGCGCCTGGCCCGCAAGGCCTTGCAATATGTTGTCGACAATGACCGTGATTCGCTGACTATCGTGCACAAAGGCAACATCATGAAGTTCACCGAAGGTGCCTTCAAGGAATGGGCCTACGAAGTGGCGGCCGAGGAATTCGGTGCGACCCTGCTCGACGGTGGGCCTTGGATGCAGTTCAAGAACCCGCGGACCGGCAAGAATGTCATCGTCAAGGACGCCATCGCCGATGCGATGCTCCAGCAGATCCTGCTGCGCCCGGCCGAGTATGACGTGATCGCCACCCTGAACCTGAATGGTGACTACCTGTCCGACGCCCTGGCGGCGGAAGTGGGCGGTATTGGTATTGCGCCGGGCGCCAACCTGTCCGACACCGTGGCGATGTTCGAAGCCACCCACGGTACCGCGCCCAAGTATGCCGGCAAGGACCAGGTCAACCCGGGGTCGCTGATCCTGTCGGCTGAAATGATGCTGCGCCACATGGGGTGGACCGAAGCGGCCGACCTGATCATCAAGGGCACCAACGGGGCGATTTCGGCCAAGACCGTGACCTATGACTTCGAACGCCTGATGGAGGGTGCCAAGCTGGTATCGTCTTCGGGCTTTGGCGATGCGCTGATCTCGCACATGTAAGCGCAACGGCGCTCAGCAACGATGCCCGACTCGAATGATCGAGTCGGGCATTTTTATTTGTCCGGGCGACGACAGCCGGTCAGTGGGTCTCAGTGATCCTGGCATTGACAGGCGCGGTCGTGTCTTCGGTGATGGCTACCTTGATGTTGACCGCGTGCAGGCCCTTGGGTCCCTGGATGACGTCGAATGTCACAGGCTGTCCGGCCTTCAGGGTTTTATAGCCTTCCATGTTGATTGCCGAGTAATGGGTGAAGAGGTCTTCTTCCATGCCGTCGGCGATAATGAAACCGAAGCCCTTGGCATTGTTGAACCATTTCACCTTGCCACTCATCTTGACGACCGACATAAACCATATCCCTCTGCAACACACTCCATCACTGGAGTATCATCCAGTTCATCCGCAGGCTAATCTGTTGACAGGATAGATTCCACGGACCTTTTTGACCCACGATGGGCTCTATTGGTTGTAACACCGTTTTGCCGATAGTCAAGGTGACCGGGTTGTCGTGGTTGAAATCGCCCGAAAGCGCCCCCATCACTGTATTCGCCAACTAAACGAACCTTTCTTTCCATGCATGCAGTCAGCCAGATTCGACTAACATTCAATCAGGATCGCCCGGATCTACACGACGACGATTCCGCAGGCATTGCTGTTCAGGAAGCAAAGCCTGCATTACAGGCGCCACCGATGTACAAGGTGGTTTTGTTCAACGATGACTACACACCGATGGATTTCGTCGTCGAAGTGCTCGAGGTGTTTTTTAACCTGAATCGCGAGCTGGCGACCAAGGTCATGCTGGCCGTCCATACAGAGGGACGGGCAGTATGTGGAGTGTTTACCCGCGACATCGCCGAGACGAAGGCCATGCAGGTCAACCAGTACGCCCGGGAAAGCCAGCATCCGCTACTCTGTGAAATCGAGAAGGACGGTTAACGCCGACCACTTGGGTATGAGGTGAAGCTATGTTAAACCGCGAGCTCGAAGTCACCCTCAATCTTGCCTTCAAGGAGGCTCGTTCGAAGCGTCATGAATTCATGACCGTCGAGCACCTGCTGCTGGCCCTATTGGATAACGAGGCTGCCGCCACCGTTTTGCGTGCCTGCGGCGCGAACCTCGATAAACTCAAGCATGATCTGCAGGAGTTCATCGACTCCACCACGCCACTGATCCCCGTGCATGACGAGGATCGGGAAACCCAGCCAACCCTGGGCTTCCAGCGTGTCCTGCAGCGTGCTGTCTTTCATGTACAGAGCTCGGGCAAACGTGAAGTCACCGGTGCCAACGTGCTGGTTGCCATCTTCAGCGAACAGGAAAGCCAGGCGGTTTTCCTGCTCAAGCAGCAGAGCGTTGCACGTATCGATGTCGTCAATTACATCGCCCATGGCATCTCCAAGGTGCCTGGGCATGGCGATCATTCCGAGGGTGAGCAGGATATGCAGGACGACGAGGGCGGTGAGTCTTCTTCCTCAGGCAACCCGCTGGACGCCTATGCCAGCAATCTGAATGAGCTGGCACGCCAGGGGCGTATCGATCCGCTGGTCGGACGCGAGGCAGAGGTCGAGCGCGTTGCGCAGATCCTGGCCCGGCGTCGCAAGAACAATCCGTTGCTGGTGGGCGAGGCGGGCGTGGGTAAGACGGCGATTGCCGAAGGCCTCGCCAAGCGCATCGTCGACAATCAGGTGCCGGACCTGCTGGCCAACAGCGTGGTCTATTCCCTTGACCTGGGTGCCTTGCTGGCTGGCACCAAGTACCGTGGTGATTTCGAGAAGCGCTTCAAGGCGTTGCTCGGCGAACTGAAAAAACGTCCGCAAGCGATCCTGTTCATCGATGAAATCCACACCATCATCGGTGCCGGTGCTGCGTCCGGTGGGGTCATGGATGCCTCCAACCTGCTCAAGCCGTTGCTGTCATCGGGTGATATCCGTTGCATCGGTTCGACGACGTTCCAGGAATTTCGCGGGATCTTCGAGAAGGACCGTGCCTTGGCCCGGCGCTTCCAGAAGGTCGATGTGTCTGAGCCTTCGGTGGAGGACACCATTGGCATCCTGCGCGGCCTGAAAGGGCGGTTCGAGTTGCACCACAACATCGAATACAGTGATGAAGCCCTGCGCGCAGCGGCGGAACTGGCCTCGCGCTATATCAATGACCGGCACATGCCGGACAAGGCTATCGACGTCATCGACGAGGCGGGTGCCTATCAGCGCCTGCAGCCGGTGGAGAAGCGCGTCAAACGCATCGAGGTGCCTCAGGTCGAGGACATCGTGGCGAAAATCGCGCGGATTCCGCCTAAGCACGTCACCAGTTCCGACAAAGAACTGCTGCGTAACCTGGAGCGCGACCTGAAGCTGACCGTGTTCGGTCAGGATGCGGCCATCGACTCGCTGTCGACTGCCATCAAGCTGTCTCGTGCCGGTCTCAAGTCGCCGGACAAGCCAGTGGGTTCCTTCCTGTTCGCGGGGCCTACCGGGGTCGGCAAGACCGAGGCGGCACGGCAGTTGGCCAAGGCGATGGGCATCGAGCTGGTGCGCTTCGATATGTCCGAGTACATGGAGCGCCACACCGTGTCGCGCCTGATCGGTGCGCCTCCAGGCTATGTTGGTTTCGACCAGGGCGGCTTGCTGACGGAAGCCATCACCAAGCAGCCACACTGCGTGCTGCTGCTCGATGAGATCGAGAAGGCGCATCCGGAAGTCTTCAACCTGCTGCTGCAGGTCATGGACCACGGTACGCTGACCGATAACAACGGGCGCAAGGCGGACTTCCGTAACGTGATCATCATCATGACCACGAACGCTGGTGCCGAAACCGCGGCGCGCGCTTCGATCGGTTTCACCCATCAGGACCACTCGTCTGATGCGATGGAAGTGATCAAGAAGAGTTTCACGCCTGAATTCCGCAATCGCCTGGACACCATTATCCAGTTTGGTCGCCTCAGTCATGAGGTCATCAAAAGCGTGGTGGACAAGTTCCTTACCGAACTTCAGGCGCAGCTCGAAGACAAGCGTGTGCTACTGGAAGTCACCGATGCGGCTCGCAGCTGGCTGGCCGAAGGTGGTTACGATGTGACGATGGGGGCTCGACCAATGGCGCGTCTGATCCAGGACAAGATCAAGCGTCCGCTGGCCGAGGAAATCCTCTTTGGCGAACTGGCCGAGCATGGCGGTGTGGTGCACATCGACATCAAGGACGGCGAACTGACCTTCGACTTCGAAACCACGGCCGAAATGGCCTGATCGTTACCCGCAACAAAGCAAAAGGCGCCGAAAGGCGCCTTTTTGCTATTCCGAACTCACATCAACACCCTGTGGGAGCGAGCAAGCTCGCTCCCACAGGGTGTTGTGTGTTCATGGGGAGAGGGGCAAATTGCGGACAAACAAAAACGCCCGGTATCAGCCGGGCGTTTTGTATTGACTTGTTAGCGAGCGCGGTAAGTGATGCGCCCTTTGCTCAAGTCATAGGGCGTCAGCTCGACGCGCACTTTGTCACCGGTAAGAATACGAATGTAGTTCTTGCGCATCTTGCCGGAGATATGCGCGGTTACGACGTGCCCATTTTCCAACTCCACACGAAACATGGTGTTGGGCAGGGTGTCGACGACAGTGCCTTCCATTTCGAAGCTGTCTTCTTTCGACATGCAGTAAAGCCCTCGGTATCCAGTGAATGGCCCGGTGCAACTGCGCCAGGCAAAAGCGGCGTGCATTGTGCCCGAAAAAGGGGGGGCAAGCCAAGGGGTTCTAACGTTTAAGCCGAAGGGCTCTAGCTGAGGACGACCCAGCGCTGGTTAACCAGTAGCTCGATGGGCCGATATTGGGTCTTGTAATTCATTTTTTTGCAGTTCTTGATCCAGTAGCCCAAGTACACCGCTTCCAGCCCCAGGCGCCGGGCTTCGTTGATTTGCCAAAGGATGGCAAAGCGCCCCAGGCTGCGTCGCTCTTCCTCCGGTTCATAGAAGGTGTACACCGCCGAAAGTCCGTTGGGCAGCAGGTCCGTGACGGCGATGGCCACCAGGCGTCCTTCGAGGCGGAATTCATAGAAGCGCGAAAACGGCAGGTCGCGCACCAGAAAGGTCGAGAACTGATCGCGGCTGGGCGGGTACATGTCGCCGTCGGCGTGGCGTTGCTCGATGTAGCGTTGGTACAGGTCGAAATATTCCTCACTGAACTGCGGCTTGGCCGGCCGGACTTGCAGGTCGGCGTTGCGCTTGAAGATGCGCTTCTGCTGGCGATTGGGCACAAATTGAGCCACGGGAATGCGCGCCGGAACGCACGCATTGCAATGCTGGCAATGGGGCCGGTAGAGATGATCGCCGCTGCGACGAAAGCCCATCTCCGACAGGTCTGCGTAGACATGCACATCCATGGGCTGGCTAGGGTCGAGGAACAGCGTCGTGGCCTGCTCCTCGGGCAGGTAACTGCAAGAGTGGGGCTGAGTGGCATAGAACTTCAACCGCGCCAACTCGGTCATGATCGACCCTCGGGATAAGCTTTGAATTTAATTGTAAGCCAGGAGCGCGAATGTCGCTCAGCAAACCCATGTCGCGTGGTTGGGTAGGTCCAGATGCGCCTTTAGATAGCCAGCAAATTCAACGCGTGGAATGGATCGCGCGCCCAGGCTGTGCAGGTGCTCGGTGGGCATCTGGCAGTCGATCAGCACGAAACCGGCGGCCTTGAGGTGCTGGACCAGGGTCACAAAGCCGAATTTCGACGCGTTGTCGGCCCGACTGAACATGGACTCACCAAAAAACAGCTGCCCCATGGCCAGGCCGTACAGGCCGCCCACCAGTTGGCCGTGGTCCCAGACTTCCACCGAATGGGCGAAGCCACGTCGGTGCAGTTCCAGATACGCGGTTTGCATGGCTGTGGTGATCCACGTGCCGTCGGCATAGTCCCGCGGCTCGGCGCAGGCCTTGATAACCGCCGCAAAATCGGTGTCGAAGGTCACTTCATAGCGCTGCTTGCGCAGCAGTTTGCCCAGGCTGCGGGACACATGCAGTTCGTCGGGAAACAATACCGTGCGCGGGTCCGGAGACCACCACAAGATCGGTTGCCCCTCGGAAAACCACGGGAAGCAGCCGTGGCGATAGGCCTGGATCAGCCGGTCGGCGGATAGATCGCCGCCTGCGGCCAGTAGCCCGTTGGGTTCGCGCATGGCTTTTGCCAGTGGCGGGAAATCGAAAGTGTTGCGTTGTAGCCAAGTGAGCATCGTTATCCGGCTTGTAGAAGGGGAGGGCGGCGGGCCCCGCCCACAAGCGCGAGCCCGCCTAGAGGTTAACTGCCAAACGGCAGGGCTGTCATCGACATACTCTCTGCGGCGAGCTTGAGCGGACGCTGTTGCAACTTGGCGGTGTAAACGGGGTCGTAGACGATCTGCGTGTCGCTGCATGCGTTCCATTGTGAATGCTTCACTTCGCTCATAAAAAACACCTCATAAGCCTTTGTCACAAAAGAGAATGCATGCTCCAATTGACCCATGTGCGCCCTGTTTCTGGCTATGCTGTCATCCAGCGTGCGAGCAATGCCTTGGGGCCGACAAACCCGTACAATGCTTGAGCTTTGAACGCAGGATGGGCTAAAGATCAAAAACTTCGGCAACACCTGCGGTTTTCTGGATGCACCTCACAGTGGTAAAAGTAGTACCGGTTGTGCACATTCACTTTTTTACCTGCTCGTCATGGGCAGTTTTTTATAGTCATTCAACAGATGGACGCGCCCTTGGCGCAGGAAAAGAAGCGTTTTGAAGAAATCCACCGCAGCACCCAAAACAGTCGTTCCGCTCTGGCGCCAGCAGTTGCACTACCGGCTCAAGGAAGGTGCATTGATCGCCATCGGTGCCTTGTGCCTGTTCCTGATGATGGCCTTGCTGACCTACGGCAAGGACGATCCGGGCTGGAGCCATAACAGCAAGATCGACGACGTGCAGAATTTCGGCGGTCCGGCCGGCTCCTACAGCGCCGATATCCTGTTCATGGTGCTGGGTTATTTCGCCTACATCTTTCCGCTGTTGCTGGCGATCAAGGCCTATCAGATCTTCCGCCAGCGCCACGAGCCGTGGCAGTGGAGCGGCTGGCTGTTCTCCTGGCGCCTGATCGGCCTGGTGTTCCTGGTGCTGTCGGGGGCCGCACTGGCCCATATCCATTTTCATGCACCCACTGGCTTGCCGGCCGGGGCGGGCGGCGCGCTGGGTGAAAGCCTCGGCGACCTGGCCAGGAATGCCCTGAACATCCAGGGCAGCACGCTGTTGTTCATCGCCCTGTTCCTGTTCGGCCTGACGGTGTTCACCGACCTGTCGTGGTTCAAGGTCATGGATGTCACCGGCAAGATCACCCTCGACCTGATCGAGCTGATCCAGGGCGCGATGAACCGCTGGTGGGCGGCGCGTACCGAACGCAAGCAACTGGTGGCGCAGTTGCGTGAAGTCGACGACCGGGTCCATGAGGTGGTGGCCCCGACGACGCCGGACAAGCGCGAGCAGGCCAAGGTCAAGGAACGGCTGATCGAGCGTGAGCAGGCGTTGAGCAAACACATGTCCGAGCGCGAGAAACAGGTGCCGCCGGTCATCACCATGGCCCCGGCCAAGCCGCCGGAGCAGAGCAAGCGCGTACAGAAAGAGAAGCAGGCGCCGCTGTTCGTCGACAGCGCGGTGGAAGGCACCTTGCCGCCGATCTCGATCCTGGACCCGGCCGAAAAGAAACAGCTCAACTATTCCCCCGAATCCCTGGCGGCCGTCGGCCACTTGCTGGAGATCAAGCTCAAGGAGTTCGGCGTCGAGGTTTCGGTGGATTCGATTCACCCGGGCCCGGTCATCACCCGTTACGAAATCCAGCCAGCCGCCGGTGTAAAGGTCAGCCGCATCTCCAACCTGGCCAAGGACTTGGCGCGCTCCCTCGCCGTGACCAGCGTACGGGTGGTGGAAGTGATTCCCGGCAAGACCACCGTGGGTATCGAGATTCCCAACGAAGACCGGCAGATCGTGCGCTTCTCCGAGGTGCTGTCGACACCTGAGTATGACAATCACAAATCGCCGGTCACCCTGGCCCTGGGCCACGACATCGGCGGCAAGCCGGTCATCACTGACCTGGCGAAAATGCCTCACCTGCTGGTGGCCGGTACCACCGGTTCCGGTAAGTCGGTGGGTGTGAACGCGATGATCCTGTCGATTCTGTTCAAGTCCGGCCCGGAAGACGCCAAGCTGATCATGATCGACCCGAAAATGCTCGAACTGTCGATCTACGAAGGCATTCCGCACTTGCTCTGCCCGGTGGTCACCGACATGAAGGACGCCGCCAACGCCTTGCGCTGGAGCGTCGCCGAGATGGAGCGTCGCTACAAGCTGATGGCGAAGATGGGCGTGCGTAACCTGTCGGGCTTCAACGCCAAGGTCAAGGAAGCCGAGGAAGCCGGTACGCCGCTGACCGATCCGCTGTATCACCGCGAAAACATCCACGACGAAGCGCCGCTGTTGCACAAGCTGCCGACCATCGTGGTGGTGGTGGACGAATTCGCCGACATGATGATGATCGTCGGCAAGAAGGTCGAAGAACTGATCGCTCGTATCGCCCAGAAGGCCCGTGCCGCAGGTATCCACTTGATTCTTGCGACCCAGCGGCCGTCGGTGGACGTGATCACCGGTCTGATCAAGGCCAACATTCCGACCCGCATGGCGTTTCAGGTGTCGAGCAAGATCGACTCGCGGACCATCATCGACCAGGGCGGCGCCGAGCAGTTGCTCGGTCACGGTGACATGCTCTACATGCCGCCGGGCACCAGCCTGCCGATCCGTGTCCACGGTGCGTTTGTCTCCGACGACGAAGTGCACCGCGTGGTGGAGGCCTGGAAACTGCGTGGCGCCCCTGAATACAACGACGACATCCTCAACGGTGTCGAGGAAGCCGGCAGCGGCTTCGAGGGCAGCGGCGGCGGTGACGACGATGCTGAAACCGATGCGCTCTACGATGAAGCGGTGCAGTTCGTCCTGGAAAGCCGCCGGGCCTCGATTTCTGCCGTTCAGCGCAAGCTGAAGATCGGCTACAACCGTGCCGCACGCATGATCGAAGCCATGGAAATGGCCGGCGTGGTGACGGCGATGAACACCAACGGTTCGCGCGAAGTACTGGCGCCGGGCCCGATGCGCGACTAACGACTTGAGCGGCCTGGCGACAGGCCGCTCGCCCCCCACGACTTCATGAGGACTCCCATGCGCCTGATTCGCATGTTGCTGTTGCCCGTACTGGCCCTGACCACCTTGTCGGCCCACGCCGATGAAAAGGACGTGGCCCGCCTGACCCAGTTACTGGAGCGGTCCCAGACCCTGACCGCGCGCTTTTCCCAGCTGACCCTCGACGGCAGCGGCACCCAGTTGCAGGAAACCGCTGGCGACATGGCCTTGCAGCGTCCGGGCCTGTTCTACTGGCACACCGATGCACCGGCCGAGCAACTGATGGTCTCCGATGGCAAGAAAGTCTCCCTGTGGGACCCGGACCTGGAGCAGGTGACCATCAAGACCCTCGACCAGCGCCTGACCCAGACCCCGGCGTTGTTGCTCTCCGGCGACATTTCCAAGATCAGCCAGAGTTTCGATATCAGTGCCAAGGAGGCCGGTGGCGTCATTGACTTCACCCTCAAGCCCAAGACCAAGGACAGCCTGTTCGACAGCCTGCGCCTGTCGTTCCGCAACGGCCTGGTCAATGACATGCAATTGATCGACAGCGTCGGCCAGCGCACCAATATCCTGTTCACCGGGGTCAAGGCCAACGAGCCGATCGCCGCGTCCAAGTTCAAGTTCGACATCCCCAAGGGTGCGGACGTGATCCAGGAATAAACACAAAGCCCCTGTGGGAAATGGCCTGTGGGAGCAAGGCTTGCCCGCGATTGCCTCGCCTCGGTCTACCAGATGCACCGAGGTGTCTGTATCGCGGGCAAGCCTTGCTCCCACAGATCTGCTCCGGCAGAGAGGATCGGCACCAGGACCCAGTGGAGGTTGCATAAGTAGTGATGGACCTGTTTCGAAGCGCCCCGATTGCCCAGCCATTGGCCGCCCGCCTGCGCGCGACCAACCTGGATGAGTACGTCGGCCAGGAGCATGTGCTCGCTCGTGGCAAGCCTCTGCGCGAAGCGCTGGAGCAGGGCGCCTTGCACTCGATGATCTTCTGGGGGCCGCCAGGCGTGGGCAAGACCACCCTGGCGCGGCTGTTGGCGGAAGTCTCGGACGCGCATTTCGAAACGGTTTCGGCGGTGCTGGCCGGGGTCAAGGAAATCCGCCAAGCGGTGGAAGTGGCCAAGCAGCAGGCCGGCCAGTACGGCAAGCGCACGATCCTGTTCGTCGACGAAGTGCACCGCTTCAACAAGTCCCAACAGGATGCCTTCCTGCCCTACGTCGAAGACGGCACGCTGATCTTCATCGGCGCGACCACCGAAAACCCTTCGTTCGAGCTCAACAACGCCTTGTTGTCGCGGGCGCGGGTCTATGTGCTCAAGAGCCTCGACGAGGCGGCGATGCGCAAGCTGGTGCACCGGGCGCTGACTGAAGAGCGTGGCCTGGGCAAGCGCCAGCTGAGCCTCAGCGATGAAGGCTTCCAGATCCTGTTTTCAGCCGCCGATGGCGATGGCCGGCGCTTGCTCAACCTGCTGGAGAACGCCTCGGACCTGGCCGAAGACAACAGCGAGATCGACGTCGAGCTGCTGCAAAGCCTGCTGGGCGATACCCGTCGGCGCTTCGACAAGGGTGGCGAGGCGTTCTACGATCAGATTTCGGCGCTGCATAAATCCATCCGCGGCTCCAACCCAGACGCAGCCTTGTACTGGTTTGCGCGAATGATCGACGGCGGTTGCGATCCGTTGTATCTGGCGCGGCGCGTGGTGCGCATGGCCAGCGAGGACATCGGCAACGCTGACCCGCGAGCCCTGGGCCTGTGCCTGGCGGCCTGGGATGTACAAGAGCGTCTCGGCAGCCCGGAAGGCGAACTCGCCGTGGCCCAGGCCATCACCTATCTGGCCTGCGCGCCGAAAAGCAATGCGGTGTACATGGGCTTCAAGGCAGCAATGCGCAGCGCCACCGAGCACGGTTCCCTCGAGGTACCGCTGCACCTGCGCAACGCACCGACCAAACTCATGAAGCAGCTGGGTTATGGCGAAGAATACCGCTATGCCCACGATGAGCCGGACGCCTATGCCGCCGGCGAAGATTATTTTCCTGATGAACTCGAACCCCAGCGGTTCTATCAGCCGGTGCCTCGTGGCCTGGAGCTGAAGATCGGCGAGAAACTCAACCACCTGGCGCAACTGGATCGCCTGAGCCCACGGCAGCGGAGAAAACCTTGATCCCTTTGATTCTTGCAGTCTCTGCCGGCGGTGTTGCCGGCACGTTGTTGCGCTTCGCCACCGGCAACTGGGTCAATGCAAATTGGCCCCGGCACTTCTATACCGCGACGCTGGCCGTTAATATCGTGGGCTGTCTGCTGATCGGCGTTTTATACGGTCTGTTTTTGATACGCCCCGAGGTGCCCATTGAGGTGCGTGCGGGGCTGATGGTTGGCTTTCTCGGCGGCCTGACGACTTTTTCATCCTTTTCACTGGATACGGTGCGCCTGCTGGAAAGCGGGCAGGTGCCGCTGGCCCTGGGCTACGCGGCCATCAGTGTATTCGGCGGGCTGCTCGCCACATGGGCCGGCCTGTCCCTGACCAAACTTTGATAACGAGAGACCGACATGCTCGATTCCAAACTGTTACGTAGCAACCTTCAGGACGTAGCGGACCGCCTGGCATCCCGTGGCTTTGCCCTGGACGTTGCGCGCATCGAAGCGCTGGAAGAACAGCGCAAGACCGTCCAGACCCGCACCGAAGCCCTGCAGGCTGAACGTAACGCGCGCTCCAAGTCTATCGGTCAGGCCAAGCAGCGCGGCGAAGACATCGCGCCGCTGATGGCTGATGTCGAGCGCATGGCGGGCGAATTGAGTGCCGGCAAGGTCGAGCTGGACGCGATCCAGACCGAGCTGGATTCAATCCTGCTGGGGATCCCGAACCTGCCCCACGAATCGGTGCCGGTCGGTGAAGACGAGGAGGGCAACGTCGAAGTGCGCCGCTGGGGCACGCCAACAGCCTTCGATTTCCCGGTGCAGGACCACGTAGCCCTGGGCGAGAAATTCGGCTGGCTGGACTTCGAAACCGCCGCCAAGCTGTCGGGCGCGCGTTTCGCCCTGTTGCGCGGACCGATTGCCCGTCTGCATCGCGCCCTGGCGCAATTCATGATCAACCTGCACGTCACCGAACACGGCTACGAAGAAGCCTACACCCCGTACCTGGTCCAGGCGCCGGCGCTGCAGGGCACCGGCCAGTTGCCGAAGTTCGAGGAAGACCTGTTCAAGATCAGCCGCGAAGGCGAGGCTGACCTGTACCTGATCCCGACTGCCGAAGTGTCGTTGACCAACATCGTGGCCGGCGAGATCGTCGACGCCAAGCAACTGCCGATCAAGTTTGTCGCCCACACGCCGTGCTTCCGCAGTGAAGCCGGGGCATCGGGTCGTGACACCCGTGGCATGATCCGCCAGCACCAGTTCGACAAAGTCGAGATGGTGCAGATCGTCGAGCCTTCGAAGTCCATGGAAGCGCTGGAAAGCTTGACCAGCAACGCTGAAAAGGTCCTGCAACTGCTGGAACTGCCGTATCGCACCCTTGCGTTGTGCACCGGTGACATGGGCTTCAGCGCGGTCAAGACCTACGACCTGGAAGTCTGGATCCCGAGCCAGGACAAGTACCGCGAGATTTCCTCGTGCTCCAACTGTGGCGATTTCCAGGCCCGTCGCATGCAGGCGCGCTTCCGCAACCCGGAAACCGGTAAGCCGGAACTGGTTCACACCCTCAATGGTTCCGGCCTGGCGGTGGGTCGTACCCTGGTGGCGGTGCTGGAAAACTACCAGCAGGCCGACGGCTCGATCCGTGTGCCTGAAGTGCTGAAACCGTACATGGGCGGCATCGAGGTCATCGGCTAAATGGACTATTTGCCACTGTTCCACAACCTGCGCGGCAGCCGCGTGCTGGTGGTCGGCGGTGGCGAGATTGCCTTGCGCAAGTCTCGCCTGCTGGCCGATGCCGGCGCGCTGCTGCGGGTCGTCGCACCCGAAATTGAACCGCAATTGCGGGAACTGGTCAGTGGTAGCGGTGGTGAATGTGTCCTGCGCGGTTATCTCGAAACGGACCTGGACGGCTGCGGCCTGATCATTGCCGCCACCGATGATGAGCCACTTAATGCCCAGGTCTCGGCCGACGCCCATAAGCGTTGCGTGCCGGTCAACGTGGTGGACGCGCCGGCCCTGTGCAGCGTGATCTTCCCGGCGATTGTCGACCGCTCGCCCCTGGTCATCGCGGTGTCCAGCGGCGGCGACGCGCCGGTGCTGGCGCGGCTGATCCGGGCCAAGCTGGAGACCTGGATTCCGTCGACCTATGGGCAACTGGCTGGGCTGGCGGCGCGTTTTCGAAGCCAGGTCAAAGGATTGTTCCCGGACGTGCAGCAACGGCGGGCGTTCTGGGAAGAGGTGTTCCAGGGCCCCATCGCCGACCGCCAACTGGCCGGGCAGGGCGCCGAGGCTGAGCGCCTGCTGCAGGACAAGATCGCCGGCCAGGCGCCGAACGCGCCGGGCGAAGTTTATCTGGTGGGCGCCGGGCCGGGTGATCCGGACCTGCTGACCTTCCGTGCCCTGCGCCTGATGCAGCAAGCGGATGTGGTGCTTTACGACCGCCTGGTGGCTCCGGCGATCCTCGAGCTGTGCCGGCGCGACGCCGAGCGCATCTACGTCGGCAAGCGCCGCTCCGAACACGCCGTGCCCCAGGAGCAGATCAACCAGCAATTGGTGGACCTGGCCCGGCAAGGCAAGCGTGTGGTGCGGTTGAAGGGCGGGGATCCGTTCATCTTTGGTCGCGGCGGAGAGGAAATCGAAGAACTGGCGGCTCACGGCATCCCGTTCCAGGTCGTTCCGGGCATCACCGCGGCCAGTGGTTGCGCAGCCTACGCCGGGATTCCGCTGACCCATCGCGACTACGCCCAGTCGGTGCGGTTTATCACCGGCCATCTCAAGGACGGCACCAGTGATTTGCCGTGGGCGGACCTGGTCTCGCCAGCCCAGACCCTGGTGTTCTACATGGGGTTGGTGGGATTGCCGGTCATCTGCGACGAGCTGATCAAGCACGGTCGCGCAGCGGATACGCCTGCGGCGTTGATCCAGCAGGGCACGACGTCCAACCAGCGGGTCTTCACCGGCACCCTGGCGGACTTGCCACGGCTGGTGGCCGAGCATGAAGTTCATGCGCCGACGTTGGTGATTGTTGGGGAAGTGGTGCAATTGCGCGAGAAACTGGCTTGGTTTGAAGGGGCTCAGGGGCAGGTCTAAAGACCGAGTCGCGCCCTTCGCGAGCAAGCCCGCTCCCACATTTGATCGCGTTCAGCCGAAGAATTAAGGCTTACCCCGATCCAATGTGGGAGCGGGCTTGCTCGCGAAGAGGCCCTCAACCGCAACAAAGATCCCGGATCAATCCCGGGTCCCAAGCCAAATCCCTTTCCCACTCAACCTTTCCCGATCATGGCCAACCATGAAGTCCTGCTTCGGTCCCTTGGGCACGATCCCATTGGGGTTGATGGTTTTGTGGCTGCCGTAGTAATGGCCCTGGATGTGGGGGAAATCCACGGTCTCGGCAATGCCCGGCCACTGATACAGCTCCCGCAGCCAGTTCGACAGGTTCGGGTAATCGGCGATGCGCCGCAGGTTGCATTTGAAGTGACCGAAATACACGGCGTCGAAGCGGATGATCGTGGTGAACAGGCGGATGTCGGCCTCGGTCAGGTATTCGCCGGCCAGGTAGCGGCGGGCTTCCAGCAGGGCCTCCAGCCGATCCAGTTCGGCAAAAAGTCCGTCGAACGCTTCTTCATAGGCGGCCTGGGTGGTGGCGAACCCTGCGCGATACACGCCATTGTTCACCGCCGGATAGATACGCTCGTTCAAGGCGTCGATATTCCTGCGCAAAGGCTCGGGATACAGATCCAATCCATTGCCGGTCAGGCCATCGAAGGCGCTGTTGAACATGCGGATGATTTCCGCTGATTCGTTATTCACGATGCGCTGTTGCTGTTTGTCCCACAGCACCGGCACGGTGACGCGGCCGGTGTAATCGGAGGTGTCAGCGGTGTAGCGCTGATGGAGGAAGCTCAGGTCGTCCAGTTTGTCGCCAGTGGAGCCGTGGGTCTTGTCGAAGGTCCAGCCGTTTTCCAGCATCAGGTAGCTGACCACCGAGACGTCGATCAGGTCTTCCAGGCCTTTGAGCTTGCGAAAGATCAGTGTGCGATGGGCCCAGGGGCAGGCCAGGGACACATACAAATGGTAGCGCCCGGCCTCGGCGGCAAACCCGCTCTCGCCAGTGGGGCCGGCACTGCCGTCGGTGGTGATCCAGTGACGGCGTTGCGCCTGTTCGCGTTGGAACGTGCCGTCCTTGCTTTCATACCACTGATCCTGCCAGCGGCCCTCGACTAACAAACCCATCTTGATCTCCTCGGCCAATAAACGTTGGAGGCGAGTCTATTCCGATAGGTTCGAACAAAAAGCGCAAAGGTTAGGCGTTATTGATCGGTTAAATCGAACGGTTCCGGGCATCCCAATACTGCCGGGCCTTGTCGAATGCCTCTTCGCGAGCCAGGCCCAGGCCGCGCAGGGCCAACGCCATGGTCGCGATCAACGCCAGTTGCGGGTAGCTGTCTTGCACGTCGCCGCGCCAGATGGCTTTCAGGTACTCGGGGTCGAGGCTTTCCGGTTTGACGTGGCGCTGCTCGGACAGTCGCGGCCATTCTTCGTCCCAGCTGGCGCCGCCGGTGGTGCCATACAGGTGACTGTCGGCATCCGGGTTGATCTCGATCTCGCCGCCGTCGCCCTTGATCACGATGGTGGTGTCGCCCAGCAAGCCGCTGGCATCGCGATGCACTGCCTGGTAGCCCGGGTGGAAGATGCTTTGCAGCCCGCAACGGGCGCCCAGCGGGTTGAGGATCCGTGCCAGGGAGTGAATCGGTGAACGCAGGCCCAGGGTGTTACGCAGGTCGATCATCCGCTGCATTTGCGGCGCCCAGTCCACCAGCGGCATGAAGGCCAGCCCGCCGTTGTCCAGCGCGTTGCCGACTTGCTGCCAGTCGCGGCACAGCGGGATGTGCAGCAAATCCAGCAATTGCTCGGTGTAGAGCCGGCCCGCCGTGTGCGCGCCGCCGCCGTGCATGAAGATCCGCACACCGTTCTGCCCAAGGCACTTGGCCGCCAACAAGTACCACGGCAAATGACGCTTCTTGCCGGCATAGGTTGGCCAGTCGAGGTCCACCGCCAACGCGGGGACCACCAGGCGCTCACGCAGGGCTTCGGTAAAGCCGGCCATTTCCTCGGCGCTTTCTTCCTTGTGCCGCAACAGCATCAGGAAGGCGCCGAGCTGGGTGTCTTCGACCTTGTCGTCGAGCACCAGGCCCATGGCCTCGCGGGCTTCTTCGCGGGTCAGGTTGCGGGCGCCGCGCTTGCCTTTGCCAAGGATGCGCACGAACTGGGCGAACGGGTGTTCGGCCGGGGTCTCAAGGGTCAGCGATGGGAAGTCGGTCATAAGCAATTCGTCGGTTTGGGCAGGCCCGCCAGCTTGGCGGCGAGTTTGGCGGGGGTGCCTTTGAACAATCGGTTCAGGTGCAGGCTGTTGCCCTTGTCCGCGCCCAGTTTCAGCGCGGTGTACTTGATCAGCGGCCGGGTCGCGGGGGAGAGCTGGAATTCGTTGTAGAAACCGCGCAGCAGCTCAAGGATCTCCCAATGTTCGGGGCTCAGCTCGATGTCTTCGGCGGCCGCCAGGGCAATCGCCACATCGGCCGACCAGTCGTCAAGGTCGGCCAGGTAGCCGTCCTTGTCCAGTGCGATGGCGCGCTCGCCCACGATCAGCGCCTTCATAGCCAGGTGTTGACCTTGTCATGCTGGATCGACAGCTCGACAAAGGCCGGGTAGTCGATGGCTTCGGCCCAGTCTGGAAGCGGCAAGGCCCGAGCCTGGACATCTTCGGCGAGCACGAACAATTTCCGGCCGCCGACCTGCAGTTTTTCAAACGGCGCGGTGCCCGGTTGCAACGCGTACGTCGCGTCGCCGCACAGCAGCAGCGCATCTTGACTCCCCAGGATTCGCAGGCAACTGGCGAGGCGGTTATCGCCGAAAGGTGAATGAGACAACACATGCAAAGTCGACATCAGAGGGTGATCACCTGGTCGTAACGGTCAATAAGCGCAGTGATGTCCGGCGCGGCCAGCACTGTCAGGTCGTCCAATGCCAACGCATCGGCGGCGATACCGCGTTCAGCGGCGCTCTGGGCACAGACAAAAAGCGCTTCGATGCCGAACATGGGCAGCGCCTGCAAGTTCGCGCTCAGGTCTTTTTGCTGGACGGCCTTGGCGTTCTGGCCGGCGGCGAGCTGGAACACGCCGTCATCGAGAAACAGCAGGCCGATGGGCAGGTCGAACGCGCCGCCGGCCAGCACGATGTCCAGCGCCTCCCGGGCGCCGGGGCCGGACCATGGGGCCTGGCGGCTGATGAGCAACAAAGACTTGGCCATTCACGCGCCTCCAAAACAGATCAGACGGTCGGCGTCCTGGATTCCATCATGCAACTGACCCAGGCCGGACAAGGCCCAGGGCGCTTCGACACTGACCGCCGAACGCTGGTAGCGCTGGGCTTCTTCGTCGTTCAACACGCCACGGCGCAATGCCGCTGCGATGCACACCACGCCGTCGAGCTGGTTGTCGCTGACGAACGCGCGCCACTGTTTGGGCAGGTCCTGCTCATCCTGGGGCGTGACGACACTGCCGGCGGCGTTATAAACGCCGTCCTGATAGAAAAACAGCCGCACGATTTCATGCCCACCCGCGAGCGCAGCCTGGGCAAACAGCAAGGCGCGGCGCGAGGAGGGCGCATGGGCGGCGGAAAACAGCGCGATGGCGAACTTCATGAGAGACCCGATCAGCAAAACTGCGGCCATGATAATGCTTTATGGGCGGGGGGGCGATTGTGTATGCCTGTGCGGGAGCAAGGCTGGTGCAGCGAGGCCTGTGTGGGAGCAGCTTGCCCGCGATGAGGGCCACGCGGTCTCCGGAAAGCCGAGGCGCCTGTATCGCGAGCAAGCTTTGCTCCCACAGATGGGCGTGCGATCAGGCTACTGCTTGAGGCCATGCAGCTCGCAATACTCCGCCCACTCCATCCCCGCCATCTCCGCCACTTCCCTGTGCACCTCCAGGCGTTGGGCCTGGTAGTCCTGGGGCGAAGCCGCGGTCAGTTGCAGGGTCAGTTCCCAGGCGAACAGGCCCAGGCGCTCGGCCTCGGCTTCGAATGCTTCATGCAACCGCTCAGCGCGGTACTGCGCGGCGGTCTCGCCCTTGGCCTGGGCCAGCAGCGGGTTGAGGTGGTCCAACTCGACGCGCAGCTCGGGGCGCTCATCGAGAAAATTTTCCAGGGCCCGTTCGTGTTGCTGTTCGGTTGCCGCCATGGTCACTCCTTGGGGGTTGAGGACTGCTTCTTGCTGGCCTTGGCCGCAGCCGCCAGGCATTCGAGGGCGAATTGTTCGGTGTAGGTCATCTGGATCGGCGTGGTTTCGCCCTTGACGGTACGTTCACCGTCGAGGATGTAGCGAATCCGTTTGTCGGTGACGCCGATTCGCTTGGCGATCCAGGAAGGTGTCTGGCCGATCTGGCTGATCAGTTTGTCGGCGTATTCGGCGGTGGGTTTGTAGAACTCGGCGTTGGGGGTCATGGAGTGTTCCGCGATGGCTGGTGGGAATGGCGCGACAGGTTGCGCGAATCGTTGGCCGATGTCCCGTGTAAATTTCAGTAAAGCAGCACGAAGGCGGGGGCCGCAGTGCTACAGTCCGTTTTTTTCTCGATGAGTGAACGCAATGCGAATGTTGACGGTGGCCCTGGCCGCAACCTTGCTGGCCGGCTGCGCGGGTTCGGCGATGAACCAGGCCCGGACTCAAACCCCTTATAAGACCCTGAGCTCGGACAAACCCGAGCAGCTCGTGGCCCAGTGCATACAGTTTTCCTGGCAGGACGAAGCGGTGTTTGGTGTCGATGCTGGCGCTTACCTGCAACCGGGCAAGAAGGGTGGTTCGACTGTTTACACTCGCTCGGCTGAGTCGTTCGTCGATTTGGAAACCGGGGCCTCGGGCACGGTGTTGAATTACTACGCCAAGCAGGATGACTTCGTGGCCAAGCGCCGGTTGGCGGCGTTGGCGACTTGTCTGTAAATAACTCGCACGGAGTCCCGGATCAATGTGGGAGCGGGCTTGCTCGCGAATGCGGCTTACCATTCGACATTAATGTCGCCTGACCCACCGCCTTCGCGAGCAAGCTCGCTCCCACAGGATTTGTGTTTCAGTCAGCAGGGTTCAGGCGCTTCTGGAGGAAGAAGTGCTGGTGCCCTGGCGGGTAGTCGTCGATCTGGCCGATTTCCGTGAAACCGTGTTTTTTGTAGAACGCTGGGGCCTGGAAGTCGAAGGTGTCGAGCCAGATGCCCACGCAGTTTTTCTCCCTGGCCAGGTCTTCGGCCATCTGCATCAAGGTCGAGCCCGTGCCTTGGCCGCGAGCCTGTTCCGGCACGACCAGCAGCTCGATATAGAACCAGCGGAAAAACACCCGTCCGTACAGCCCACCAACGATTTCGTTGCTGTGTTCGTCCCGTACCAGCCAGGCGACCAGTTCCGGCACTGTCCCGCCGGTCTTGGCCGTGTTATAGGCGCGTAGCGGCGCGAGGATGGCTTGGCGTTCTTCGTCGGTAGGGGTGTCCGTGCGTTCGATTCGTAGCGTCATCGGCGCTGTCCTTATGCGGTGAGTGATGAACTGGACGAGCCTATCCCAAAGGCTGTCGTGGCGTCACCCGGTCGACGGGGAAACAGGCGCATTACGCAAACCGGGCCATACTGCCTAATGCAATCGCGGTTGGGATCGCGCACCGTTTCGAAGAGGAAAGTCATGAACACTGCATTGCTGATCATCGATATCCAGAACGCACTGTGCAGCGGTGAAGAAGAATGTTTTGAGAGCCAGCGCCTCATCCGGACCATCAACGCCCTCAGCGCCAGGGCCCGGGCTGTTGGTTTGTCGGTGATCTTGATCCAGCACGAAGAGCTGGAAGGCTCGCTGACGTATGGTTCTGTCGCCTGGCAATTGGCCGATGGCCTGTTGACCGCTGCCGATGACCTGCGGGTGCGCAAGACCACGCCCGACGCTTTCTACCAGACCGATCTGCTCTCGCTGCTGCAAGCCCGAGGCATCGACCGCCTGGTGATCTGCGGGCTACAGACCGACTATTGCATCAACGCCACCGTGCGCCAGGCCCATGCCCTGGGGTACGAGGTGGTCCTGGCTGCCGACGCCCACTCTACGGTGGCCAACGGTAGCATGGCGGCCGAACAGATCATCGCCAACCACAACAACAGGCTGGGGCGCTTGAGCAGTGCGGTGTCGCGGATCGATGTGGTGCCGGCGCAGGAGATTCGTCTCTGACCTGAACCCCTTGATGGGGTGACACCGCACTCTGTGGCGAGGGCAATGGCTTCCTCACCCTCAAGGCGCCCCAAACACCATGGTCCAATAAACCCCCGCATCGCTGCGCGAGTCGGTGGCGTACGCCGCGCCCACCTGGGTGAACATCGGGTTCATCAGGTTGGCGCAATGTCCGGGGCTGGCCAACCAGTCTTGCATGGCCTTGCTTGGCGAGCCTTGTCCGGCGGCGATGTTTTCGCCGAGCTTGCGCCCACGGAAACCCGCGCCTTTGGCTCGGTCGGCCACGGAGCGGCCGTCAGGGTCCTGGTGGGCGAAATAGTTGCCGCGGGCCATCGCCCGGCTGTGCCCCTGGGCGGCTGTGCCGAGGGCGGCGTTCCAGCTCAACGGCCGGGCGGCGGCGAAACGTTGGCGACCACACATCCTGGATCTGGCTCGCGCGGCGTTGACCTGGGCCAGCAGCGTCTTGTCCGCGGAAGCAACGTTGTCTACCCGGCTACCGCCCATGGGCTGGGCCAGTACCACTCGCCATTCATCACCGACCCGGTTGACGCCGATGTCGGTGTACTGGTTGTCCAGCAGCGCCGCGCAGTGCTCGTCCGCCAGCATCTCGAAAGCTTCTTCGGCGTCCCGCGCGTCAGTCAGGCGGATGCTGCGCACTGTCTGGGCCTGATAGCCTGCGTCCTTCAAGGTTTCCCGCAACCCTGCGCGAAAGCCAATCGGCAAGGCCAGGCTCGAACGCAGCACCAATGGCTGCGAAGGGCGCAATGTCCGCCAGTCACAACGGTGGGATTGGCTGCGGTAGTCGTTGATCGCTTGCACCAGTTGCCCTTCGCCTCGGGCATGGGCGGGGTTGGTAATTAAGGGCAGTAGGGTGAGGAGGCAAAGCGAAGCGAAACGGCAAGAGCGAACAGTGTGGCGCATGGGGCGAACGGCTCGAGAGAGGGG
This sequence comes from Pseudomonas viciae, assembly GCF_004786035.1. Taxonomy (NCBI): domain Bacteria; kingdom Pseudomonadati; phylum Pseudomonadota; class Gammaproteobacteria; order Pseudomonadales; family Pseudomonadaceae; genus Pseudomonas; species Pseudomonas viciae. Next base: position 4,186,891 of record NZ_CP035088.1, on the reverse strand, counting down.
AGTTGCTTTAGCGCCAGGCTTGGCGCCGATCAACCGGAAAACCTGTCGCTGTCGATTGGCGAGGTTTTCACGGCTGGGGTAGGACTGCGGGTTTGAAAACAAGTTTCAGGAGGGTGAAGACTTATCCGCAGGCCTACGCAGGCTCTATTTTGGACTGGGACACTGTGGCGAGGGCAGTCAACAGAGGGGTCAGGTGCGTCCAACTGCCTCGGCCACGGGCACCTTGACCCGCTCAACCTTGCGATAAGTCAGCAGCACAATGCCGGTGACCACGATTACCCCGCCAAGTACCTGGCCCGGGTTGAGCATCTGGTCCAGCACCAGCCAGCCGATCAGCAACGTTGCCAGCGGTTCGATGTTCATCACCGGGGCGTTGCGGGGCATGTCCAGGCGAGGCACGGAAATGAACAGCACGATAAACCCGGTGCCATAGAGCACCACCAGGGTCGCCAGGGCCAACCAGCCGGTGCTGCTGGCCGGCAGGTCGAAGCCGCCGGGGAGGGCGCCGGTCAGGCCGGCAAGGTTGACGCTGCTGAAGACGATGAAAATGGTCAGCAGGCTGCGCACCGAACCTCGCACCTGGGACAACTTGTGGTCGGTGATCCACAGCGCGCCAGCGAACACGCAGGCGGCGCAGAAAGCCAGGCCAACCCCGAGCAGCCATTGCGGGCCGACGCTCTGTTCCGACGCTAACCGGGCGGGCACCTCCAGCACGAACACCAGCCCCACCAGAATCATCCCCATCAACGCGGCGGTGCGTGCGGTCGGTCGTGGCCCGCCCAGCGCCCAAGTCAGCAACGCCAGCAAAATCGGAAAGACGTTGCCCACCAACAGCGCCAACGCTACCGGCACCCGCGCCACGGCGGAGTACAGGCACAGGCTTTGGGCGCCGATCAACAGCCCCAGGGTCAGTTGCCAACGCCACGCCCCCGGCGGCAAGCGCAGGCTCTGGCGCTGCCACAACACCATGGCGGCCAACACCAGCAGGGTCCCGCCCGAACGCAGCAGGATCGCCAGCAACACACCGGCACCATCATCGAACGCCGCCCGCGCGGCGACATGGTTGCCAGCAAAAGCACACCCCATGCACAGCAGAATGAGCACCGCGAGGTGGCGGGGGAAGGGCGTGGGGGTGTCAGGTGCAGCGCTGGGGCGAGTCATGGCAGGGTGTCTCAAAGGAGGGCCGCCCGAGCAAAGCGCTTCGGGTTGGCTGTTTTTTAGTTATAGGTTGTCGTACAACTTCGAGGAGGGTTTTTACCCTATAGGGTTGGAAGAGACAAGGCCAGAAGCGGCACGATCTGTCACCTCGGTGCGGCGACTCTGCGCAAGACCGCGCACATTGTCCTGCGCTTTGCTGTACAACAACCTGACCGTTGTGTCGTTTGCAGCATCGCCCCATTTGCGGAGCACTCCATGCGTCTGGCTGATTTCATTCTCGACAATATCGAGCCAATCCTTCAGGCGTGGGAAGATTTCGCCAAAACCATCACTCCCGCGTCCATTGGCATGGATTCCGTTGCCCTGCGCGACCATGCCGAGCAGATGCTGCGCACCATCGCCGCAGATCTGCGCACCAAGCAGACGCGCAAGGAGCAGATTGCCAAGTCCCACGGCGATGCCCCGACGGCGGATGCCGAAACCGCCGCCGAAACCCATGCGGTCATTCGTCAGTCTTCAGGTTTTACCGTGGAGCAGATGGTCTCGGAGTACCGGGCGTTGCGCACCAGTGTGCTGATGCTCTGGATGCCCCACACCCAGCTGGATCAAAAGCAGGTCATGGCCGATCTGATTCGATTCAACGAGGCGGTGGACCAGGCCTTGGCGGAATCGGTGGTCAGTTACTCGGGCGCGGTCGATGCATCGCGCAACATCTTTCTCGGGATCCTGGGGCATGACCTGCGTAGCCCCTTGGGCGCGATCCTGCTGAGTTCCGAGGTGCTGCTGCGAGCCGGAGACCTGCCCGCCAAAGCCACCAAGATTTCGTCGCGCATCTACACCAGCGTCAAGCGAGCCAACAAAATTGTCGGCGACCTGCTGGATTTCACCCGTACCCAACTGGGCTCGGGCATTCCGGTGCAGCGTTTCAACGGTGACCTGGTGGCGGCTTGCGAAGGCATGGTGGAGGAGGCGCGGGCCTATCATCCGGAAAACAGAATCCTCTTTGAAACAACCGGTCCCCTGGAAGGACTGTTTGACCAGGCTCGCATGGAGCAGGTGTTCTCCAACCTGATCGGGAATGCCGTCCAGCATGGCACCGAGGGCACGCCGATTGTTGTTTCGTTGAGCGCTGAAGACGATATGGCGGTGATCGCGATCAACAACCAGGGCAAGCCTATCGAAAGCGACGCGATCGCCAGCATCTTCAACCCGATGATCCGGCATTTGCGCAGCGGTGAAGTACAGTACGGTTCTACGGCCGGGCTGGGGCTTGGCCTGTATATCGCCTCGGCGATTGTCTCGGCCCATAAGGGCACCATCGAAGTTCACTCGAAGGCGCGGGCGGGCACTACGTTCACCGTTCGTATCCCGTTGCACCCCCACTGATGGGGGTGTTCAGGCGTACATGTAGTCTACTTGTACGATGTCTTATCACGGTGTAAAACTGTCGTCCCGTCCAATAATAATTAACGGAGACGCACGATGGATGCTTCGCAATCTGCAACCGCCGCCGATCAGGGCCGCCGGATATTCCTGAAAAAATCCCTGGTGGTCTCGGCCGCCGCCGCCACCCTTGGCAACCTGCCAGGGCTGGCCCAGGCCGAGCCCTTGAGCCAGCGTTACCCTGACCCACTGATCAATATCCTTGACCCCAGTTTCATGGACTTGCGCATCTTCAACGCCAGTGTGGAAAAACTCGCCACTGGCCTGCGCTGGGCGGAAGGGCCGGTGTGGGTCGGCGACGGTCGTTACCTGCTGGTCAGCGACATTCCCAACAACCGCATCGTGCGCTGGGATGAAATCACTGGTGGCCTGTCGGTTTATCGGGAGAACTCCAACTTCTCCAACGGCATGTGCCGCGATCGCCAGGGGCGGTTGCTGGTGTGCGAAGGTTCCACCACCTCGAGCGAAGGCCGGCGCATCACCCGCACCGAGCACAACGGCACGATCACCGTGCTGGCGGACAGTTTCGAAGGCAAGCCGCTTAACTCTCCCAACGACATCGTGTGCAAACGCGACGGTTCGGTCTGGTTCACCGACCCACCGTTCCAGACCGGCAACAATTACGAAGGACACAAAGTCACGCCGGCCCAACCCCACGCGGTGTACCGCATCGACGGCGAAACCGGCAAACTCAGCCGGGTGATCGACGACCTGGCGGGGCCCAATGGCCTGTGTTTTTCCCCAGACGAGAAAATCCTCTACGTGGTCGAAGGCCGAGCCAAGCCCAATCGCTTGATCTGGGCGATCAGTGTCAAGGACGATGGCACGCTGGGTGAGCGGCGCAAGCACATCGAAGGCTTGGATTACGCCGCCATCGACGGGCTCAAGTGTGATGAGAGCGGCAACCTCTGGTGCGGTTGGGGCGGCAACGGCGACCCCAAGGCCGACCTGGAAAAACTCGACGGCGTGCGGGTGTTCAACCCCGAAGGCAAGGCCATTGGGCACATCTCCCTGCCGGAGCGCTGCCCCAATGTGTGCTTTGGTGGCCGGGAAGGTAATCGGTTATTCATGGCCGGCAGCCACTCGTTGTATTCGCTGTTTGTGAATACCCGAGGGGCGACGTTTGCCTGAATGAACGACTGATCCGCAGATACTGCTTCCCATAGTCGGTTCTGCGCTTGGCGGGTTATTCGCAACTCCACAGTTCCACGGTCGGCTGACCCGCCGCAGGTGGCCCCAACCATTGGCTCATCGACCGGCAACGGCCATCGAAGCACAATTGATAGTCGCCGGCCTGCGGCGTGCGTGCCAGTTTCAGTGGTTGCAGGGGCGGCAGTTGGCGCCGATAGTGCCAACTGCCGTTTTCCAGCCGGGCGTCTTCGGGAATCTCCATGCCAGCGCCGTTGCCTTTGACCCTGGCCTCACCCAGGACCAGGCCCTGTTGGGTGACGCGGTAGTCTTCTTCCCAGCGGACCTTCTCGATGGTGTGGTTCCACGCCAGCGTGAAATCGGCAATTGGAAGCTGGGCCCAGACCACACCGGACAGGCCCAGGCACAAACCGATCACGCCAAGGCCCGCCCGCTGCGCCGCGCGCGCCACACATGCTGGAAGATCAGCAGTGCGCCCAGTACGAAGCCAATCTCATCGGTCAGCGGCAGGGCCACCACCAACAAGGCGCCGGCGGCAAAACACATCAGGCGTTCCCAGAGCGGCATTTTCTGTTGCAGATAGCCGGTGGATGCCATGCCCCAGAGGCCGACGGCCAGCAACGTCTTGATCAGCATGTACGCCGTCATCCATAAGTTGTCGCCCTGCAGCATCAATGCCGGGTTATAGACGGTCATGAATGGAATGACAAAGCCGGCGAGGGCGATGCGCACCGCCCAGAAGCTGATCTTCAGGCCACTCTCCCTTGCGATGGGCGCAGCGGCGAAACAGGCCAGCGCCACCGGTGGCGTCAGGTCGGCGAGGATGCCGAAATAGAACACGAACATGTGCGACACGATTAATGGCACGCCGAGTTCCAGCAAGGCGGGCGCGGCAATCGAGCTGGTGATGATGTAGTTGGGAATGGTCGGGATGCCCATGCCCAACACCAGGCAGGTGAGCATGGTGAGGATCAGCGACAGCAGCAGGTTGTCCCTGCCGATTGCCAGGATGTAACCGGCAAAGGTGGAGGCTACGCCAGTCAGCGAGACCACTGCGATGATGCTGCCCACCAGCGTACAGGCGATCCCCACGGGAACGGCGTGACGCGCACCGTCCACCAGGGCGTGCAGGCAGATGATGAGGGTTTCGCGCGTGCCTTTCATGAACCAGCAGACCACCACCAGCACGCCGATCACCGCAAAAACGACACCGATGCCCAACCGGAAAAAACCGACGCAAAGCAAGCCCAGCGCGACCCAGAAAGCACAGCGCAAGGCGTAGTTCGAGACCTTGAGAATAATCGCCGAGCCGAGAATCACGATGGCCGTCAACGCCAGGCCCACCATGCCGGAAAACAGCGGTGTGCGTCCGGAAAACAGCAGGTAGACCAACACCCCAAGCGGGATCAGCAGGTACCAGCTTTCCTTGACCGCGCCCCAGGCGCTGGGGCACTGGTCCTTGGGCAGGCCCTTGAGGTCGGAACGTTTGGCTTCCAGGTGAACCATCCAGAACACCGAACCGAAGTACAGGCACGCCGGTATCAACGCCGCCTTGGCAATTTCCACGAACGGTACATTGATGGTTTCGGCCATGATGAAGGCCACCGCGCCCATCACCGGTGGCATGATCTGGCTGCCCATGCTGGACGTCGCTTCCACGCCACCGGCAAACGCGGCCCTGTAGCCGAAGCGTTTCATCAGCGGGATGGTGAATTGCCCGGTGGTGACCACGTTGGCGATGCCCGAGCCGGTGATGGTGCCCATCAGCGCCGATGAGACCACGGCTACTTTCGCCGGCCCGCCCAGTTTGTGGCCGAACAGGCCCATGGCGAAATCGGTGAACAGCTTGATCATGCCGGCCTTTTCCAGGAACGCGCCGAACAGGATGAACAGGAAGATATAAGTGGCCGACACATAGGTCGGCGTGCCGTACAAACCCTCGGTACCGAACGACAGTTGGTTGATGATTTGATCGACGCCATAGCCGCGATGGGCTAAATCCCCCGGCAGATATTCGCCAAACAGGCCATACGCCAGGAACAGGGCGCAAATGATCGGCAGCGCGATGCCCATCACCCGCCGTGCCGCTTCGAACACCAGCACAATCAGCACAACGCCTATCACCATGTCGGCGGTGGTCAGGTCGCCAGAACGTTGGATCAGGTCGGCCTCGAACACCCATTGATAGACGGCCGTCGCCACGCCCGCCAGGCTCAGGACCCAGGCCAGGGGTTGCCAGGGACGTTGCTTGCCATAGGCCGGGTAGCTGAGGAACACCACCCACAGCAGGAAGCCGACATGCACCGCCCGCAGCACGATGCTGGAGACCGGGGAAAACGCGGCGGTGACAATTTGAAACACGGAAAACAGCAAGGCCACGTAGAACAGTGTCTTGGGCCAGTCCCGCGGGTCCGTGGCGATGCCGTGCTGGTCTTCACTCATGAGGTGCCTGCCTTCTGTTCACATTCAAGGTGCGAAAACACGACGCGTCAACGGCGACGGGCGCCGTTGACGCGTTTGGGGCTACAGCGCGCCCACTTCCTTGTAGTAGCGCTCGGCACCGGGGTGGAGCGCGATTGGCAGGTTTTTCGCGGCGTTTTTCAGGGTGATGTCCTTGGCCGCCGAATGGGAGGTGCCCAGGCGATTGAGGTTCTCGAACAGCAGCTTGGTCATCTGGTAGGCCACCTCATCCGGGACATCCTCGCGGGTCACCAGAATGTTGGTAATGGCCACGGTCGGTACGGCCTCGGTTTGGCCGTCGTAGGTGTTGGCCGGAATCATCGCGCTTTGGTAGGCCGGGTTGCCGATTTTCTCGACGACGTCGGTGGGCACCGACACATAGTTCAACGCCATGGTCGAGGCCAGGTCACGAATGGCCGCCATCCCCAGGCCGGAGGACTGCAGCGTGGCATCCAGTTGGCGGTTCTTGATCAGGTCCACCGACTCGGCGAACGGCAGGTACTGGACCTTCATGTCCTGATAGGTCAGCCCCGCAGCCTTGAAGATCGCCCGGGCGTTGAGCTCGGTGCCGGATTTCGCCGCACCGACGGAAACGGTCTTGCCCTTGAGATCGGCCAATGTCTTGATCCCGGATTCCTGGCTGGCGACGATCTGGATGTAATTGGGGTAGGCGCCGGCGATGGCGCGCAGCTTGGTCAATGGTGCCTTGAACCCGGCATCCTCCACACCATTTTTGGCATCCGCCACCGAGTCGCCCAGGGCCAGCGCCAGTTCCCCGCGCCCGGCCTGTAGCAGGTTCAGGTTTTCCACCGAGGCCTTGGTGGCTTGCACCGAGGTCTTGGAGTCCTTGATGCCACTGCTATAGATCTGCGACAGCCCGACGCCTATCGGGTAATAAACCCCGCTGGTGCCCCCCGTCAGGATATTGATGTACACCGGGGCTGCCTGGGCGGTGGTCGTGACCACCAAAGCTGCCGCGGCGGCCAGGAGGGTGAAGCGCTTGTTGACTCGCATGGGGACTCTCCGTCTTGTTATGGCTTTATGCAGAGTCTTTCCACTGTAGTTCAAACGTGGGCGGTGGCGAGTCGAACGGCGGTAAAGGCCTTTTGTGGCGGGCCTGGTTATGGACTATCGTTCTGCGCTGCCGTGCTACCGCGCACCGTCAACTCAAACGGCAGCAACACGTGGCGTTCGGCAATCGGCTTCTTCTCGATCAGGGCGATCAGCATCTCTACCGCTTTCTGGCCAAAGATTTCGGCAGGTTGCGAAATGGTGGTCAGGGGCGGGTCGCAATACGCAGCGAACGGGATGTCGTCAAACCCCACCAGGGAAATATCCTCGGGCACCCGCAGGCCCATTTGCTTGATGCGGGTGAGCGCACCGATGGCCATTTCGTCGTTTTCACAGAACAGCGCACTGGGGCGGTCGGCCAGCGCCAACATCGCGCCGGCGCCCTCGTAACCGGCCTTCAAGGTGAAGTCGCCGTGACAGATCAGGCTGGGGTCGGCGGCGATGCCGGCCTGGCGCAGGGCATCCTGGTAACCGGCGACGCGGTCCAGGGTCAGGGGGCTGCTTCGAGGCCCTTTAATGATGCCGATGCGCCGGTGGCCGAGACCGATCAGGTGTTCGGTCATGGCCTGGGCGGCGGCTCGGTTGTCGAGGCTGATGGTTGGGTAGGGGGCGTTCTTGACCACTTCGCAGGCGTTCACCAGCGGCAGGGGCTCGGCGCCGGGGGGCAAGGACTCGAAAGGATCGCTGGCGCGCAACTGGATCACCCCGTCGGCCTGGTGCGCATAGACCAGCGCGGCAAATTCCTCTTCGATTTCTTCCCGGCCCTGGGTGTCGCACAGCAACAATCGATAGCCCGCCGCCTGCGCTGCCTGTTGGGCGCCGCTGATGACCCGGGCGAAAAACGTGTTGGCGATGGCCGGCACCAGGATCACCAGGTTGCCGGTGCGGCGGGAGCGAAACTGCACCGCCATCAGGTTTGGCCGATAGCCAGCCTGTTCCACCGCCGCATTAACCTTGTCCCGCGTCTGGGGAAGTACCCGCTCGGGGGATTTCAGCGTTCTGGAAACCGTGGCCACCGACACACCGGCCAGCCGGGCCACTTCACGGATATTGGACAAGATCACCTCGATTCGGCGCCAAAAGTGTTGGCACTGCTGGGAGCTTACCGCAGGTTGAGCGCCGCACACAGGCTCGGGCATTTCGCCTGGGGTTTGACACACCGCCAAACTGGGCCTAGATTCCCGTCATGATGTAACCGGTTACATCATCGATCATAGCCTAAGAGAATCGCAATGAATCCTGTAGCTCCCAAAATAAGAATGGGCTTTGTCGGCGGTGGTGCGGGCGCTTTCATCGGCCAGGCCCATCGCCAGGCCGCGGGCCTGGACGGCGGTTTCGAACTGGTGTGTGGCGCGTTCAGCCGTGATGCGCAGAACAACCGGCAAACCGGCGCGGCCCTGGGCCTGGCCGCGTCCCGCTGCTACAGCGACTGGCAATTGATGCTCGATACCGAAGCGGCGCTGCCAGCGGACCAGCGCATGGAACTGCTGGTCATCGTCACCCCCAACCATCTGCATGCACCGATTGCCAGCCAGGCGCTGGAGGCCGGTTTTCATGTGTTCAGCGAAAAGCCCGCCGCGCTGAACCTGCGTGAATTGCTGGCCCTCAAGGAAGTGCTCGAAAGCAGCGATCGGCTCTACGGTCTGGCCCACACCTATCTGGGCTATCCGATGGTCTGGCAAGCCCGGGACATGGTGCGCACAGGTGTGATCGGCGCGGTGCGCAAAGTGCTGGTGGAATACCCCCAAGGCTGGCTCAGCCAGGATGTCGCCGGACAGGGCAACAAACAGGCCGGTTGGCGCGACGATCCGCAACAATCGGGTTTGGGTGGCTGTATTGGCGACATCGGCACCCATGCGTTTTCCCTGGCGGAGTTTGTCGCCGACCAACCCATTGAGCGGTTATGCGCCGCGTTGGGCACCCACATCCCGGGTCGGCAGTTGGACGATGACGTGTCGATGCTGTTCCAGATGAGCACCGGCGCCAGCGGCGTGTTGATCGCCAGCCAGGTCTGCGCCGGCGAAGAGAACCCGTTGAAGATCCGCGTCTATGGCGACAAGGGCGCCCTGGAGTGGCGCCAGGAAGAACCGGCAAGCCTGATCCATCGTGCGCTCGACCAACCCATGCGCACCCTGCGTTCCGGTGTCGGCCAGCCGTGGTTGAGCGAGGCCGCCAGCCAGCGCATGCGCCTGCCAGCCGGGCACCCCGAAGGTTATCTGGAGGCGATGGCCAACCTCTACGGCGATTTTGCCCGGGCCATTCGAGGCAACGTTGAAGGCAATGAAGCCCCCGGCGTACCCGGCATTCAAATCGGTTTGCGCGGCATGGCCTTTATTGAGACCGCTGTCGCCAATCATCGCGGCAACGCCAAATGGACCGAACTGGTCTGCACGGCATGAACCCGGAGAATCCTGTGACTTCCATTGCTGAGACACCGACGGGCCTGCGTGGCCCGGGTATTTTCCTCGCGCAGTTCATGTCTGCCGAAGCGCCGTTCGACACCCTGGCCAACATCGCCAAATGGGCCGCGTCGCAAGGCTACAAGGCCATTCAACTGCCGACGTCCGGCACGCAGTACATCGACCTGGCCCGGGCCGCCGAGAGCCAGGAATATTGTGATCAGCTCAAGGCCACATGCGCCCAGGCCGGTGTCGAAATCAGCGAATTGTCGACGCATTTGCAAGGTCAGTTGGTGGCGGTGCACCCGGCGTTCGACACGCTGTTCGACGACTTCGCCCCGGCGCATCTGCGGGGCCAGCCCCAGGCGCGGACCGAGTGGGCGATCGAGCAACTCAAGCTCGCCGCCCGCGCCAGCCAGCGCCTGGGCCTCAAGGCCCACGCGACGTTTTCCGGTGCGCTGCTGTGGCCGTATCTCTACCCGTGGCCACAACGTCCGGCCGGCCTGGTGGAACAAGGTTTCGCCGAACTGGCCCGGCGCTGGTTGCCGATTCTGGACTGCTTCGACGCGGCCGGCGTGGACCTGTGCTACGAGATCCACCCCGGCGAAGACCTGCACGACGGCGCCTCGTTCGAGCGCTTCCTGGAGGCCGTCGATCATCACCCTCGGGCGGCGATCCTCTACGACCCCAGCCATCTGTTGCTGCAACAGATGGACTACCTGGGCTTCATCGATCGCTACCACGCGCGCATCCGCATGTTCCACGTCAAGGACGCCGAGTTCCGCCCCGACGCCCGTTCCGGGGTGTACGGCGGTTACCAGGGCTGGGTCGATCGCCCCGGTCGGTTCCGTTCACTGGGCGACGGCCAGATCGATTTCAAATCGATCTTCAGCAAACTGACCCAATACGATTTCAGCGGCTGGGCGGTGTTGGAATGGGAGTGCTGCCTGAAGGATTCGCAGCAGGGCGCTGCTGAAGGGGCGGCGTTCATCCAGCGGCACATGATCAGCAAGACCCGCAAGGCATTTGATGACTTCGCCAGTGTAACGGCTGATGAAGATTCCAATCGGCGGCTGTTGGGTTTGCCCCCAATGACATAACCCTCGCCACAGAGAAGCCCTGCAAAATTTCATTTTTCACAAGAACAACAATAAAACGGTGACTGTCATGACCACAATGAACGCACGCTTGAGCGTGATGATGTTCCTGCAGTTCTTTATCTGGGGGGGCTGGTTCGTCACCCTCGGCACCTTTCTGTCCAGCACGCTGGGCGCCAGTGGTGGGCAGATCGGCATGGCGTTTTCCACGCAGTCGTGGGGAGCGATCATTGCGCCGTTCGTGATCGGCCTGATCGCCGACCGCTATTTCAATGCCGAGCGCATCCTCGCGGTGTTGCACCTGTTGGGCGCGGTGTTGCTGTACCAGCTGTACTCGGCGGCGGACTTCAGCGTGTTCTACCCGTACGTGCTGGCGTACATGGTGGTCTACATGCCGACGCTGGCGCTGGTCAATTCCGTGGCGTTCCGGCAGATGCGCGACCCGGCACTGGAGTTCTCGCGCATTCGGGTGTGGGGCACCCTCGGCTGGATCGTCGCGGGCGTGGTGATCAGCTTTGTATTTGCCTGGGATTCGCGCGAAGCGATCTCAACGGGCGGCTTGCGCAATACCTTCCTGATGGCGGCCATCGCGTCCCTGGTCCTGGGGCTCTACAGCTTCACGCTGCCGGCCACGGCACCGCTCAAGGCGCAGGCCAGCGATGGCGGCGTCAAGCAGTTGCTGGGGCTGGATGCGTTGGGGTTGTTGAAGGACCGCAGCTACCTGGTGTTTTTTATCGCCTCGATCCTGATCTGCATTCCCTTGGCGTTCTATTACCAGAATGCCAACCCGTTCCTGGCTGAAACCGGCATGACCAACCCGACGGCGAAGATGGCCATCGGGCAAGTCTCAGAAGTGTTGTTCATGCTGCTGTTGCCGCTGTTCATCCAGCGCTTCGGCATCAAGCTGGCGCTGTTGGTGGGCATGTTGGCGTGGGCGTTGCGTTATCTGTTGTTCGCCTACGGCAATAACGGCGACCTGGCGTTCATGCTGTTCACGGGGATTGCCCTGCATGGCATCTGCTACGACTTCTTTTTTGTCTCGGGGCAGATCTACACCGATGCCAAGGCGCCGGAGCGCTTTCGCAGCTCGGCCCAGGGGCTGATCACCCTGGCGACCTATGGCGTCGGGATGCTGATCGGCTTCTGGGTAGCGGGGCAGGTGACCGATCATTTTGCCGTGGCCGGCGGTCATGACTGGAAAAACATCTGGCTGTTTCCCGCCGGTTTCGCACTGGTGGTGTTCGTCTGCTTCCTGTTGACCTTCAGCGGCCGACAGGTGGTTGCCGCGTCGTCCAAGGCCTGAGGCAAAGGCAGGGCTGGGCGCCAGTCATTTGTGGCTGACGTCCAGTTTGGTGTAGGTCACTTTCCCGCCTTCGGAGGCATACCCAACGTTGTCCAGGGTGTAGACGCCGGCCTTGAAATAGAAGTTGTAGGCGTACCAGGACGGGTCGAGCTTCACCTGTTTGCCCACATTGTTGATCAACACCGAGAGCTTGCCTTGCTTGTCCATTTGCAGCGAGTAGGAGAAGGTTTTGTTCAACGGCACGTTTGGCACGGTGTAGATCACCGGGCTTTTCTTGTCCTTGGGTTTGACCCGATACTCCACGTCGATATTGCCGGTGCCCTTGGCGTAGCGGTACACCAGCTTCAACAACGGCGTGGGGGCGTCCTTGGCGTGGATCTGCGCCACGACTACGCGGCCTTCGGAAGGCACCTGGTTTACGGCCAGGGTGCCCTTGAGGGTATTGATGCCGCTGTTGTAGCGCCAATTGCGCAGTTTTCCGTCCTTGCTGGTTTCCCGCAGTTCGGAGCGCGGGTATTCGCTTTTGCCGGTATGGGAGCCAGTGACCGGCGCCCAGAAGACGATCCGCTGGCCGTTACTGTCGAAATACTTGTTTTTCAGGGTCGGCATGGCTTTGGTCGCCACGACTTGCGCTGGCGTTTGCACGGGCAGGGTAATGTTCCAGACAGTCAGGTCAATCATGATCAAATGCTCCAACAGAACCGGCCATTACTCATCAGCCGGAATGGGCAGGATTACCTTCTGTGGCACAGTGTTCATGTTATCGACGAGGGTCCGTTTGGCTACAGCGGCAACTGACGAGTGGCTCTGTGTTGAGCCTCTCAGACGGTTTTTCTGATGGCGCGAGGATAATGTCAATTTGACGTTGATCGGTTAGAGTACGCGCCGCCCGAGAGATGGATCCCGGGCGTTTTCTCATGGAGTATTCAATGAACCACATCAGCAAAGTTGTTGCCTGCGCACTGTTCGGCCTGGCCCTGGCGGGTTGCACCGGCACCCCGATGAAAACCCAGCAGTACGACGCCAGCCAATACACCGTTGTCGGCCACAGTGAAGCCAAGGCCACCGGCCTGCTGCTGTTCGGCGTGATCCCGATCCGGCAGAACAACCGTTTCGTGCGCGCCCAGACCGCGGCGATCAAGGCCAAGGGCGGCGACGCCATGATCAACACCCAAGTGCAGGAAAACTGGTTCTGGGCCTGGGTCCTGACCGGTTACACCACCTCGGTGTCTGGTGATGTGGTCAAGCTGAAAAGCGTTCAGTAAAAACCCAGCTGTCCCTGCTTGAGCCGTGCCTCGTAGGAGCTGTCGAGCGAAGCGAGGCTGCGATCTTTCCGAGTTCACTTGAGTTTCAAGTGAACGATCAAGATCAAAAGATCGCAGCCTTCGGCAGTTCCTACAGGACGCACTCGATCAACGTCCTCCCACCACCATATGACTGAACGGCGCCACATACGCCTGCAACGTCACCAGCCCGCCCACCAGAATCGCCAGCACCACTGAGTGGAAAAACACATAGCGCAGGATTTCCCCTTCATGGCCGTACCAGCGAGTCGCGGTGGAGGCGACCACAATCGACTGGGCGTCGACCATCTTGCCCATGACCCCGCCGGAACTGTTCGCCGCCGCCATCAACACCGGACTGATCCCCAACTGCTCCGCCGTCACCCGTTGCAAGCCTCCGAACAACACGTTGGACGCAGTGTCCGAGCCGGTCAGCGCCACGCCGAGCCAGCCCAATAGGGTGCCGAACATCGGGTAGAAAATGCCTGTCGCGGCGAAGGCCAGGCCCATGGTCGCGTCCAGCCCGGAGTAGCGCGTGAGAAACCCCAGGGCCAGCATCGCCACAATAGTGATCAGCGAATAACGCACCACCCATAGCGTTCGCAGGTAGTGGTGCGCCAGTTGCGGGATGGAGTAGCCCATCAGCAAGCCACCGAGAATGGCGGCCAGGAAGATCCCGCTGCCGGTGGCGGTGAACCAGTTGAACTTGTAGACCGCTTCCTCGGTTTTAGGCTGGGGCACCACGGGCGGGACTTTTTCGATCTGCTGGTGGATGGTGCCGAAGGTCAGCAGGGGTGAGAAGATCGGGTTCGCTTCGCGCATCGGCTTGCCTTGTGGGTCAAGCTTGGCCGATTGCGTCTGTGGGTCCAGCGCCGGGCGAGTATCGAACAGATTCTTGAAGCCCTGGGTGCCCCAGGCGAACACGAACACCGTAAGGATGATCCACGGCATCCAGGCCCGCAGCACGGCCGGTCGCGCGTCGCTGGCAAATGTGCTGCTGGCTACCGGTGTGTCATCTTCGCTGACGTCGATTTTCGAATCATCGACCCTTCCTGATAGCGCCGCAGACGTGTGGATTGTGGCCGGTTTCCAGAGCTTGAGAAAACCGGTGAGGCAGGCCATGGAAATCAGCGCCGCTATCACATCCACCAGCATCGGCCCGTGGTAGTTGGAGACCAGGAACTGGGGGATGGCGAAGCTCACGCCGGCCACCAGGATCGCCGGCCAGATCTCCAGCATTTTGCGCCACCCGGCAAATGCCCAGATCAACCAGAACGGTACGATCACCGAGAAAAACGGCAGCTGCCGACCGACCATCATCGACAGCTCCATTTCATCCAGCCCGGTGACTTTGGCCAGAGTGATGATCGGTGTGCCCAGGGCGCCGAAAGCCACCGGTGCGGTGTTGGCGATCAGTGCCAGGCCCGACGCGGCCAAAGGTGAGAAGCCCAGGCCGATCAGGATTGCGCCGGTCACCGCTACTGGCGTACCGAAGCCGGCTGCGCCCTCGAAGAACGCGCCAAAGCAGAAAGCGATCAACAGCAATTGCAGGCGCCGGTCGTCGGTAATACGCGCGAGGGAGTCCTGCAGCACCTTGAACGAACCGTTCTCGGTGGTCAGTCGGTGCAGGAAAATGATGTTGAGCACGATCCAGCCGATGGGCAGCAAGCCGTTGGCCGCCCCATACAACGCCGCCGAACCGGCCATGCCGGCGGGCATGCCGAAGGCGAAGATGGCGATCAGCAAGGCCGAGGCCAGGGCCAGCAGCGCCGCCAGGTGCGCCTTGATACGAAAGAACGCCAGGGACGCCAGCATCACCACCACCGGGACCGCCGCCAGAAGCGTCGAAAGCACCGTATTACCGAAGGGATCGTAGACTTGTTGCCAGACCATGTTCCACCTCTGCTTTTTATTGTTGGAAGTGCAGGCCCCGTAGGGATTGGCAGAGGAGTATAGGCGCGGATCGGGGAGGGAATTGGGACGGTGGTGCTAAGACAGAGTTGCCAGGCCTTCGACGTCTCTGTCTTGCGCGGTTGCTGGCTGGCGCTTGATCAGGGTGAGGTGCGTCTGACTACCCTCGCCACAGGGGTAACCATGTCCCCGGTCCAAACAGGGAACCTCGCCGACTTCAGCCCTTGGCCGCCATCGCAGTCACTTCCACCCGCATCCCCTCAACGGCCAGCGTCGCCACGCCGACTGCGGCGCGAACCGGCCACGGCTTGGCGAAGAAACGCTTGTAAACCTCGTTGAAGGCAGCGCGATCAGCCATGTCGGTGAGGTAAATGGTCAAGTGCAACACACGGTCCATGGAGCTGCCGGCGCCTTCCAGCGCGGTCTTGAGCGCCTGCAACGTGCACTCGCTTTGCAGGGTGATGTCGCCCAGTTCCAGGCTGCCGTCGGCGTGGGTTGGAATCTGAGTGGAAACCAGCAGGCCGCCGAAGCCGGCGACGTCGGAAGAGATGGAATCCGCGTCCGGGTCAGGAATGAACGTGATGTCTTGGTTTGCCATGGAAGTCTCTTGCTCGAAAAGGGTAAGGGGTCGGTCGTGCCACAGCGACCGGATCGCCAGTTTACCGCCCATCAACGAGCCTTTCGTGATTTCCTTGAATTCTCGGCAATACCCAACCTCAGTGTCCGCCCTGGACCCTGCGTTGGGTTGCCAGCACCCGTTCGAGTTGCGGTTCAGCCACCGCCGCGCTGGCTGCGATCTGTTGCGCCTGCTCCCAATCCAGGTCGGGCCTCAACCACCGCAGTGCCTCCTCACCAGTGAAGGCCAGAAGGCGTTGCTGCTTGTTGGTAATGTCGCCATAGGTCACCAGGGTCAGTCCATCGCAACCGTTGGGTGTCTCGCTGGCTTGGGCCAGGGCGGCGAGGAAGATCGGCGACCGCTGCCTGGAGGTCGTATAGCTCAGGCGCTGGGCCGTTTCCGCGGACTCGTACCAACCGTCCACCGCGACCAGGACCCGTCCCTCGCGCTTGATTCGATCAAAAACCTTGGAGCGCATCACCAGGTGCAGGGGCAGATGAGTCATCGGTGGCATGGTCCCCACCGACCAGATCGGCGACCAGCCCCAGCGCACCTTGATACATTCCAGATGCCCGCCGCGACGACGGATGGCGCTGACCTGCATGTTTGGCTTGATCAGGCTTTGCTGAGCGTGGGGTTTCGGGTTCGCCGTTACACACAAACCTGCGCTTGCCGCGTTGGTATTGAAGCCTGCGCCATGGCTGCCTCGCTGGGCGAAAAACGCCAGGGAATCCTTTGAAGAAACCTGCTGAACAAGGCATTCATACATGGCGAAACTCCCGGCAGTGAACTGCAAGCAACCTCAATGCACCCGCCGTTCAAGCTGTGACTGTCGGAGCGCTTTCAGCGGTGTCATGTAGCTCCGAGCCGTAGCGAGACGCTTGGTTCGAAAATCCTGACGGCGAGGAGACGAGCGGGTGGCAGGCTGAAGGGCGCGCCGCTTAGCTGTGGTTTTCATCCACCTCGGTCCGATGATGCTCAGGCCAACTGTTGATCGGACGCGCCCGATCTTCGTTGAACATGTCCGTCAACAAGGCGTTGGCGCGCCGATAAGCGTCGTGTCTGAATTTGAGGTCAGCGTCCGGCTGGGCCACGATTTCCTCCAGCATATTGAGGTTCAGGCGGCGGAACTGATCAGCTCGTTCACGCGCCTCGTACTGCCCGACACCCATGTGCACCAGCGCACTGCGACCCAATGACAATGCGCTTTCAAAGGTTTCCCGCTCGGCCGCATCCACGCCCATCTGTCGAAGGGTGATGAGGTGGCCCATGTCCCGCGCCCGCACGATCAGCTTCAACGTGGGGAAGTGCTCTTGAGCCAGCCGGGTCAGCAGCAGATTGTCTTCCTGGTCGTCTATCGCATTGATCAGCACAACGGCCTGGGCTGCGCCGGCGGCATGCAGCAAATCGAGGCGCGTGGCATCGCCATAAAAGACCTTCACGCCGAATTTGCGCAGGGTCTCGATGTTGTCGGGGTCGTGATCCAGTACCACCACTTCGACACCGCAGGACATCAGGAGACGCCCGGCGATCTGCCCGAAACGACCGAACCCGGCGATGATCACCCGTGGATTCTGCTGGTCGATGAGGTCCGATTCCCGCTGGTCTTTTTTGGTCGCGGACTCCACGCGATCCAGCAGCAGAATGAGCAGGGGCGTCAGGCACATGGACAGGGCCACCGCCAGCGTCAGGCTTTTGCCCCATTGATCGCTCAAGATCCCCGCGACCGTCGCCGCGCCGAACACCACAAAGGCAAACTCGCTACCCTGGCCCAGCAATATCGCCTGCCAGGAGCGCTGGCCGGCTGGGACGTTCAGGAACCGGCCCACGGCCTTGATCACCAGCAGCTTGATCAGGATGAAACCCAAGGTCAGGGTCATGACTTTCAGCGGTGCATTGATCAGGGTGCCGAAATCGATCGACATACCCACGCCGATGAAAAACAGGCCCAGCAGCAGGCCTTTGAACGGTTCGATGTCGCTTTCCAGGGCATGGCGGTATTCGGAACTGGCCAGCAACACCCCGGCGAGGAACGCGCCCATGGCCATCGACAGGCCGGCTTCTTCCAGGAGAAAACCGAAACCGAACACCAGAAACAGCGCTACGGCGCTGAAAATCTCGCGCAAGCCTGAGCGTGCGGCGAAGCGCAGTAGTGGCCGGGTCACGTAGCGGCCCAACAAAACGACGACCGTGATGGCGGCAACGATTTTGCCGATCGACAGCAGCAAGGCTGTGCCTGAAGGTGTATCACCGTGCGCCGACAACAGGGGAATCATGGCGACCAGGGGAATGGCCGCGATGTCCTGAAACAGCAGCACGGCAAAGCTGCTGCGCCCTACGGAGGTGGCGGTCAGGTTGCGTTCGTTCATCGCCTGCATGGCAATCGCCGTGGAGGAGAGGCTCAGTGTCAGGCCTACCAGCAGCGCTGCTGTCCAGTTCAGGCCAAGGGCCGTGCAGAACAACGCAATGGCCGCGCCACAAGCCAGCATCTGCAGAGCGCCGCCACCAAACACCATCCTGCGCAGGGCCCAGAGCCGTTTGGGATCGAGCTCAAGCCCGATGATGAACAACATCAGGACGACGCCAATTTCGGCGAATTCCAGAATGGCTTTTACATCGGTGATGAGCTTCAACCCCCATGGGCCGATGACACACCCGGCCAGCAAATAGCCGAGCACCGGGCCCAGCCCCAACCGGACGGCAATCGGCACGATCAACGCCGCCGAGCCCAGGTAAATGAGCATTTCAATCAGGCTGTGGGTTTCCATATCAATCTTCCTTCCAGGCAGCCAGGCGGGCGCCATAGTGTTCGATTTGTGCTTGCTGGCTTTCGCAGGCACCGGTATACGCGCCGTGCACCACGACGGGGTCCAGCCAGCGCATGCCGCAATAGATGGCCGTGGCATGGAGGGGTTGGGCCAACACCGAAAAACCTGGGTAGTCGCCGATCTGGAAATGATTCTGCTGGCCACCGGTGGTGACGGCCCACAGCAGGTGCTTGCCTTTAAGGGCAGTGGAGCCTTTTCCGTAGGCCCAACCGTGGGTGAACACTTTATCGATCCACAATTTCAAAAGCGGCGGCATGCTGTACCAATACATCGGGTGTTGGAGGACGACCAGTTGTGCCTGTTCGATGGCCCGATGTTCGGCCTCGACGTCGATGTCGAAGTTCGGATAAAGATCGTAGAGGGACCGTATTACCACGTCCGGATGGCTGGATGCCCGCTTGAGCATTTGCTGATTGACCCGCGATTGGTCGGGGTAGGGATGGGCGTAAACGATCAGAATCATCAGGGCAATTCCAGCAGGCTGGGTCCAGGGCAAAAGGTCGGACATCCTACCGAGGAAGGCATGGGTTGTTTAGGACATTGTTTGCCGGCGTGTCGTGTCAGGGGCAATCCAGCGGCAGCGAGACCCTGACCTCCAGGCCGCCTCCCTGGCGATTCCTGAGGGCCAGCGTCCCTCCATGCTCCAGCACCGTCGCCCGTGCCGCCGACAGACCGAGGCCGACACCGCCGGTGTTCTTGTTACGTGAGCCTTCGATGCGAAAGAAGGGCGCGAACACCTGCTCATGGAGTTGGGGCGCGATGCCGGGCCCGCGGTCGAGGACTCGAATCTCGACGCGGTCTATCAGCGCCCTGAGTTCAACGCCTGGCTCGTTGCCGTATTTGATCGCGTTGTCGATCAGGTTGACCAGCGCACGCTTGATCCCGATGGGCCGGCCTACGAAGACCAACCGCTGGACGCACTTGAAGGACACCTCGATACCCGCATCCCTGAAGTCGTCGACGACAGTGTGCAGCAGTTCGGTCAGGTCGAACGCCGTGGCGTGCTCGAGCCGTGCTTCGTCGCGGAAGAATTCCAGGGCCGAATTGACCATCGCCTGCATTTCATCCACGTCCCTGAACAGCTTCGATTGTTGCTCGGCATCCTCGATGAATTCCCCGCGCAGGCGCATGCGGGTCAACGGCGCGCGCAGGTCATGGGAGATGGCGGCGAGCATTTGCGTGCGGTCCTGCAGGAAGTGTTTGAGCTGGGCCTGCATGGCATTGAAGGCGAGGATTGCCTGGCGGATCTCGTAGGGGCCGATGACCGGAATGGGCGGGGCCCTGTGATCCACGCCAAAGCGCCTGGCGCCTTCGGCAAAGCGCTCCAGGGGGGCGGCCAAGTGCCGTGTGGCGATCAGGGCGACGATGCACGTCGAGAGAAGAATCAGGGCGATGATAATCAGGTTGCGCGCCCATTCCTCCAAGCCCCAACTGCGCGAGGGCACGGAAAAAACCACCCAGGAATGGTCGCTCAATTCGATCACCACGGCGTAGCGTGGGTTGGGCTGATCGGCTGGCCAATCGTTGGGCTCGTAGGCTTCAATCCTGGCGTCGGGCCTGCCCAGTTGCTGGCGCAGGAACCCTGATCCCTCACTGAACGCCGGGTCGTCAATCACTGGCAACCGCGCCTCTTCATGGCGCTGTAGCCATTGCGCGTTGAACGCCTGATCACTGGCGGCCCTAGCCATGTCGGGCCGTTGCGCGGGCGTGACGGACTCGATGATGCGGGTGATGGCGGCGGCCTTATCCATCAGGCCGGTTTCCATCAGCGGTGGGCGGGCCCAGGCTCCAGCCAGCAGGCTGAACAGTTCATTCAAGGCCAGCAACGTCAGCATCGCAACCATGGTGGTCAGGGCGATCCAGCGCGCCACCGTGTCCCGTGGTCGATGAGTGTTCGAGCGTTGCTGTTTCATCGCTTCACCACGTGAGGGCTGAACAGGTAGCCGCTGTTGCGCACGGTGCGGATCATCGAGGCGCCGGTGATATCGGTCTCCAGCTTGCGCCGCAGTCGGCTGACCTGGACGTCGATGCTTCGGTCAAACGCCTCGAACGTTTCCCCTCGCGCCAAATCCAGCAATTGCTGGCGGGTCAGCACCCGGCGTGGGTGTTCGGCGAATACCAGCAACAGTTCGAACTCCCCGGTGGACAGCGGGATCATGACTTTTTCCGGTGAGCGCAATTCGCGGCGGGTGACGTCCAACTGCCAGTTTTCGAACTCCAGGATCGGCCGCGATGAATCCTTCAACGTGCCCTTGGCTTCACCGGTGCGCCTGAGCACGGCACGCACCCGGGCCAACAGCTCGCGTGCGTCGAAGGGCTTGGTCAGGTAATCGTCCGCCCCCAGCTCCAGGCCGACCACGCGATCACTCAACTCGCCCATGGCGGTGAGCATGATGATGCCGACCGTGTGCTCGGCCCGCAGGCGCTGGCAGAGCACCAGCCCGCTATCGCCCGGCAGCATGACGTCGAGGATGATCAGGTCCGGCACCCGCCGTTCCACCGCTTGCCACAGGGCGGCGCCGTCGGCGGCCACTTCCACGCTGTAGCCATGTTTTTCGAGGAATTTGCGCAAGAGGGCGAGGACTTCGAGGTCGTCGTCCACCAGTAATAAATGGCTCACGGTGGGCACGCAGGGCAAGGAATACAGGAGCGGATACTAGGGGCAATCCGCGGGCTGCGTCATATATTTCAATCCGGAAATAAAGTTGCCGGCGGGCAATGTTCTGGAAATCTTCAGGCAAAAAAGCAAGGGCAGGATGGCCCAATGTCAGTCAGTCAAATAGCCAGCCAACACCGACCTCTGTGGCGAGGGAGCAAGCTCCCTCGCCACGGGTTCGGCTTTTGACTGGCGTTGGTAGCACCACTTTTTTCCTTGCCGAGATCACCTTGTATGCCGACGTTCAAACCCGCGCCGTTATGCGCTCGTACCTCTCTAGTCATTGCACTGGCGGCTCTCGCCAGCGGTTGCACCACCACGCCTGCTGCCACTTCGGGCAGTTGTGACAGTGCGACCTACACCGTTCATGATCCTGTTGAGCCCATCAACCGCGGCATTTTCGCGTTCAACCGAACCGTGGATGACTACGCGCTGGCCCCCGTTGCCCGTGGTTATCTCAAGCTGCCGGAGGTGTTCCAGACCGGCGTTCACAACTTCGTGGCGAACTTCGGTGAGCCCAAGGTGTTCATCAACGATCTGCTGCAAGGCAATGCACAACGCTCGGTCACTACCCTGGGCCGTTTCGTCATCAACAGCACCGCCGGTATCGTCGGGTTGATCGATGTGTCGGGCAAGCTGGGCATCGAGCGGCATGAGGCCGATTTCGGCCAGACGTTCGGCGTCTGGAACATCGCCCCGGGGCCGATTGTGGAATTGCCGCTGCTGGGCACCGCGAACCTGAGGGACGCCACGGGCAAAGTGGTGAGCTTTGCCGTCGATCCGTTTGGCGACAACAGCAGCACCGTTGAGACCCTGGGCACGATCAATACTGCCGGCGGCATCGTCGATGGCCGTGCGCAAGCCTTGCCGCTGACGGACGAGCTGAAGACCCAAGCGGACTACTACTCGGCGCTTCGAGATGCGACGGCACAGCGGCGCGCCGATTTTGTCGCACAGGGGAAGTTGGGCGCCGTCGTCTCGGATTGCCAGAGTGGAGAAATGGCCGATGAGTAACCAGACGCTGGTCTTGCATCGACGGATGAGGGCGCTTGACCCAACGACGTTGCATTGCCGCGAAGTTGAACTGCGGCTGGCCGAGGAGGGCGGTCATGTGCTGCTCAGTCGCTATGTCGAACTGTACCGCCATGAGCACGTCAGCTGGTGCGCGATCCATCAACATCGGGTACCGCTGGCGAGAATGATTCGCTGGATGGTCGAACATGGGGAGCGGGTGAGCGCCTAAGCCCGATTCGTTCCCTGTCACCTGTCCGGAGCGCTGCTAGACTTCACCGTCCAGTCCTTCTCTCGGAGAATCCGGATGAACAACAAGAACAGGATATGTCTGTGGTATGACGGCACTGCACTGGAAGCGGCGCAGTTCTACGCGGCGACCTTCCCGGACAGTGCGGTGCACGCCGTTCATCACGCCCCTGGCGACTATCCCGCAGGCAAGCAGGGTGATGAGTTGACGGTGGAATTCACGGTGATGGGCATTCCTTGTCTCGGGCTGAACGGCGGCCCGATGTTCAAGCACAACGAAGCCTTTTCATTCCAAGTGGCGACCGATGACCAGGCCGAAACGGACCGCTTGTGGGACGCGATTATCGGCAACGGCGGCGAGGCGAGCGCCTGTGGCTGGTGCAAGGACAAGTGGGGCCTGTCGTGGCAGATCACTCCGCGCATTCTGACCACTGCGATAGCCAGCCCCGACCGAGCAGCCGCCAAGCGCGTGTTCGAAGCCATGATGCAAATGGCCAAGATCGATATTGCAGCGATTGAAGCGGCGTTGAAGGGTTAACCAACGGTCACCGCAGATCCTGTGTGTGGCCCATCACTCAGGCAATTTGGCAATCACCTTGATTTCAAACTGAAAACCATACAACCACGTCACCCCCACCCCAGTCAGCGTCGGATGCGGTGCGTCACCCCAGAATTCAGGCACGACTTTCCAGATCCGCTCGAATATCGACTCGGGATCGACAATAAAGACCGTGACATCGATCACATCGTCAAAGCTGCAGCCGGCAGCGGCGAGAATCGCCTTCAGGTTGTTGAATGCCAGTCGGACCTGGTCTTCCAGATCGGGTTCCGGCGAGCCGTCTTCGGTACTGCCGACTTGCCCCGAGACGAACAGAAAGCCATTGGAGCGAATAGCCGGCGAATAACGATTACGCTCATAAAGCGCCTGGCGTCCGGCTGGGAAAACTACATCACGCTGCGTCATAGGTACCTCCATCAAGGGTCAAATCCAACGATGAAAACACTCTAGGGGCTTGTGCCCAGGCGATAAACGAGCAACCTTGGCGATCACTGTTTGTGAAATCCAAACAATCGATGGATACCCGGGGCAGAAATGGATCGTTTTGATGCGATGCAAGCGTTCGCACGAGTCGTGGAGGCGGGCAGTTTCACCAAGGCGGCTGAAACCCTGCACATGAGCAAGACCACCGTGACCCAACTGGTGCAGCAGCTTGAAGCACGGCTGCGGGTCAAGCTGCTCAACCGCACCACACGCAAGGTCAATGTCACCGCCGACGGCGCCGTCTATTACGAACGGGTGATCCGGCTGCTGGCCGACATGGACGATGCCGAGACCAGCCTGTCCAGCGCGCAAGCGTCGCCCAGGGGCCGCTTGCGGGTGGACGTACCGAGCCCGCTGGCCGCCCTGATCCTGGTGCCGGCGTTACCGGCATTCTACGCCCGCTACCCGGACATCCAGATCGACCTGGGCGTGAGCGATCGCATCGTCGACATGATCGATGAAAACGTCGATTGCGTGGTACGTGGCGGCGAGCTGACGGATCAATCACTGATCGCCCGACGCGTCGGCGACCTGGCCCTGGGCGTGTTTGCCGCACCGAGCTACCTGGCGCGCGTGGGCACGCCAGCGCATCCGCTGGAACTGGAAGATTCCCCGCATCGCGTCGTCGGTTTCCTCTGGGCGCGCACCGGCAAAGCCGTGCCTTACGCTATGCACAACCACGCCGAGCATCTGCACATCAAAGGCCGCTATGCACTGGCCGTCGACGATGGCAACGCCTACCTCGCGGCTGGCTTGGCCGGGTTGGGTGTGCTCTGGCTGCCTAAGTACATGTCCAAGGCTCATGAAGCGCAAGGTGAGTTGGTGCCGCTGTTCGAAGACTGGCGCCTCGAGCCGATGCCGCTTTATGTGGCCTATCCCCCGAACCGGCATATCAGTGCCAAGTTGCGGGTGTTTATCGAGTGGGTTGTGGAACTGATGGCGCAACATGCGCCGGTTGAGGCCAAGGGAAGAGCCGAATGATCGCCGAAGGATTCACCGTACTGCTGGACTACGCAATGTATCTGATGCCGGGCCTCGCGCTCTTCGGCCTCTGGTTCGCTTTGACGCCCAGGACCCAGACAGGATTGCGCATCCTGATCTTAGTGTTGGCGTTCGTGTTGATGCGCGACGTGATGACGCCGTTGCGCATGTGGTCGCTCAATGGCGAGCTGCAGATCGGCTTTCTGGCCAACCCGTTCGCGCTGGCCCTGTTGGGCGGTTCGTCGCTGCTGCTGGTCGCGCTGATCGCTCGCCTGTTGCCGGATTTGTGGCGACTGGTGGTTTTATTCAAGGGTAATCGACTGATCGGTGCGCTCGTGGGCATCGTCGCAGGGTGTTTGATCGGTGTGCCACTGCGGCTTTATCAAGGCGCCGAAGTCGCGGCGATTCCAGACTACTGGAGCTGGTTGCTTGGTATGGCGGTGCTCGCGTACGGCGCCAATGCGTTGGAAGAAGTGCTGTTTCGGGGGTTCCTGCAAGGTTTCCTTGAGCAGCACGTCAGCGCCCTACGAGCCGCACTGCTTAGCGCCCTGACATTCTCCGCGCTACATGCCTTTCTGGCCTTGAGCGTCACCCAGCTCGGTTGGCCCATCCTGCTCTTCACCTTGATTGAAGGCCTGGCGTGCGGGCTGGTTCGTATGCGCTACGGGGTGGTGGCGTCGACGGCGACTCATGGGACCGCGATATTGCTGATTGCGGTGCCGATGGTGGGGCTTTAGCGTTTGTGCTTGAGCGCTTGACCTCTTTCAGCAACTCACTTAGTTTGCCGCCGTCATCGAGAGACAGCGGATTTTTTTGTGCGGTTTTCGCGCCATCAAAAGAAATCTGTTCATGAATAAAATTCACCATGTTTTGTTTGTCACGAAACGGCCTCTCATCACGCTGGATGGCGGCTATCCGAGCTGATTTTTTGCTGTGATGGAAACTTCCGTTTTTTTGATTTTTGTTGGGTGGCGAAAGGAAGATGCATGGAGGCGCTGATGATGGAACTCAAGAAGGTTTTTGTGAGCTTGCTTGGTGAAATTTACCTTGGCTTGCTGTTGGCGATCCCGTTGCTCAGCGTAATGGCGCTGAAGATAAAACCCTCTAAAGTCGCTTCGTTATTTATAGGGGGCTTTAGTCTCCCTCTCAGCCTTTTTTGTTATGTCGTGTGGGTTTATGCAAGTGGGCCTGAAGACTGGAGTTGGGTGAATTTTCTTTTTGATTTGTTGGCGTTTGCGCAAATTGGCTGGTTGGGCGGGGCGTTGGCACTTGTCGGCGTTTTGATCAAGGTAAATGTTCTGAAGAAGGCAGGGTTGTGGGTATCCATTGGCTCGGTTGTTTTTCATGGTCTTTTTCTATTGCTTATGTGTATTTTTGGGGCTGGCTCTTAAAAGGTCTCATAAGTCATTTGGCTTGATGGTCTGGGTCTGGAGTGATTGAGTAACGGTGGGAACGCAGGATCCGAGTGGGGCCGTGTCGAGGGAAGTGGTGAGATGACAAGAGCTAGAATAGTCGGCGTCATGGTGTTTTTGGGAGTCGCGGCAGTATTGGTTTATGTGTTTTTTTTCTGGTTTTCGGTCCAGGCTGAAAAAGTACGCTGGGCTATCGATCTGGTCGGAGGAGAGCAGGTTTTAAGACGTGAAGATATCGCTCCAGAGGGTGACGATAAACTGTATATGGAGTCTCTGTTTCTGTCTGCTGACGCTCAAATGTACGAAACAATCAGAGGTGTGCAACTCTGTGTCGAAATGAATGATGGTTGTGTAACCCGAAGCTTGGCTGTTGCCAATTTTTTGTTGATCCATACGGTCGATATTCAGGCAGCAGTTAATGCTGTTGAGGTCTACCGGTATCAAGAGGAGCCTGTCCAGCCAAATACGAACTGTCTAGTGTCGTCAAAGAAGTAAACCTTGCTCTAGCGCTGCCCGCGTCTCAAGCGGCGCAGGTCGCTCTAGAAAGAATCGAGCAGATTAAACGTACTGGAGGGCTGGTTTTTTCATTACGGTCGGAAGCCTGTAACGCGTATTTTTCAGCTCATCCATACATCGCTCGAGGCTATTTGGCGCATTTGGCATTGCTGATGAGTGTGGCGCAAGGCAAGTTTTCGCCGCAGTGGACTTATTTGTTATCCAGGCCGGGGGTTTATTCGGTTATTAAATAAGAAGGGGCTTGAACAGGGCGAAGCGACCTCATGGCGGTCGTTTGCTGCTATGTTCATAACCACTGATATGGCCGTCTGCGCGGGCATGGGGGCGGTTTATTACGTGTGTGGAGGAGACTCACATGGACCGATTCACCGGCGGTTGCCTGTGCGGCAACGTTCGCCTCCAGGCCTCGGGCCGCCCGTACCGGGTCGGCCTCTGCCATTGCCTCGACTGCCGCAAGCATCACGGGGCGCTCTTCTACGCTTCTGCCGTGTTCCCCCAGGATGCGGTGACGATCGAAGGTGAAACACGGGACTACGCCGGGCGCTTTTTCTGTCCACGTTGTGGCTCATCGGTGTTCGCCCGCACCGGCGATGAAATCGAAGTGAACCTCGGGACGCTGGACGCGCCTGACCAACTGGTGCCCACCTACGAAAGCTGGACCGTGCGCCGTGAGTCCTGGCTGCCGGCGTTTCCGTTCACCCGACACTACGAGCATGATCGCGAGGGTAGCGGGCGCTCCGAAGGCTAGGGTAATCACTCAAACCCGACAATCGCCTTGATCTCCAGATATTCCTCAAACCCATGGACACCGTACTCACGCCCATTGCCTGAGCGCTTGTAGCCGCCGAACGGCGCCATCGGATTCCACGCCGGGTAGTTCAACAGCACTTGCCCGGAGCGAATACGCGAGGCAACGCTGCGCGCCTGTTCAAGGTCCTGGCCCTGAACATGAGCACCCAGACCGTAGACGGTGTCGTTGGCGATGGCGACCGCTTCATCCACCGAGTCATAGGGGATGATGCACAGCACCGGGCCGAAGATTTCTTCCTGGGCGATGCGCATGGCGCTGTCCACCTGGGAGAACACAGTCGGTCGGGCGTAGAAGCCTTTTGCAAAGCCTGGCACGCGTCCTGGCCCGCCGCACAGCAGTTTCGCACCTTCCCCCAGGCCGACTTCGATCATGGCTTGCACCCGATTGAACTGGGCCTCGTTGGCGATGGGGCCGAGGACGGTTGCTTGCGACTGTGGGTCGCCGACGATGATTGCGTTGGCGGTAGCGGCAGCCAAGGCTTCGACTTCCGCCAGGCGATTCCTGGGTACGATCATTCGGGTCGGTGCGCTGCATGACTGGCCGACGTTGCGGAACGCCGACATCACCCCCGGCGGCACGGCTTTGGCAAAGTCGGCGTCGGGCAGAAGCACGTTCGGCGATTTGCCGCCCAATTCCTGGGTGACACGCTTCACTGTAGGCGCGGCGGCCTGGGCCACCAGCGCGCCCGCGCGGTTCGAGCCGGTGATGGAGATCATGTCGATGTCGGGATGCGCCGCCATGGCCGCGCCGACCTCGGCACCGCTGCCATTCACCAGGTTGAAGACCCCCGCTGGAAGGCCCGCGTCGTGCACCAGTTGAGCAAAGAGCAGGGCGCTCAGCGGGGACAGTTCGCTCGGTTTCAAAACCACCGTGCAGCCGGCGGCAATCGCCGGGGCGACTTTGGCGGTGATTTGATACAACGGCCAGTTCCATGGCGTGATGAGACCGCAGACGCCGATGGGTTCGCGGGTAATTGCTGTGCCGCCTTCGACTTTCTGGAAACAATAGCTGGACAGCACGTCGCGGGCCACGCGGACGTGTTCGGCTGCCAGCGGTACTTGCATGGCTCGGGCGAAACCGATGGCGGCGCCCATTTCCAGCGAGAGCGCCTGGGCCAATGCCTCTTTGCGCTCAAGGATCAATTCATGGATCTTTCCAAGGATCGATACCCGCGAATCCACCGGGGTCGCCGACCAGCCAGGAAACGCTGCGCGCGCCGCCGCTACCGCCCGATCAACGTCTTCGCTTGACCCTCGGGCGACCTCGGCAATGACTTCCTCGCTGGCCGGATTGACCACGGGCAGCGTTGCCGGATACACCGGAGGCTGCCAGTCACCATTGATATAAAACTGCCGGGACGTCGGCGGATTATTTGAAGATTGGGTTGTCATCCAACGGGCTCCCATAGAGCGTTGATAGCGCTGCCGGCAGCAGATCGTGATGCCGTTTTTCCTCTCGATAAACTAACAAAGCGGCGCTGATGGGATATGCCGTTCTCGAGCCTGGCAAAGAAGAATCTGCTGTATCTGCCTGGCTAACTTCGCAAAAAAAGTAGCGGCATCGGTTCAGGGCGAAAAAGCGCGTCCATGCGTTGATCGGATGGCTTCAAACAAGTCTGCCGGTGCTGGGAAAGCTCGCCTGAGGCATTGCCAGGGCAGTCGGGTCGGTGAACCTTCGAATATCGAAAGGGCTGATCAAGGTGCGGGTGCTACCGGTGCTGATCAGCTCGGCCATAACGTCGCCGACGCCCGGGCCGAGCTGGAAGCCATGCCCACAGAATCCAAAGGCATAGAACAAGCCCTTGACCTTGCCGCTGGGGCCCATGATCGGCAGCGAGTCCGGCGTATAGCTCTCGATACCGCTCCAGACCCGGATGATGTTGAGGTTCGCGGCTCCAGGTAACAAGCGGCTCATCTGCTGCATCTGGTTGAGCAGGCTTTCCGGCTTGAAGTAGGCGCGCCGGTTGAGCATGTCCGGTTTGCAGCGGTTGCCGCCGCCGATGATGATGTTGCCCCGGGGTATCTGCCGGAAATAAATCACCTCTTCCTTTATTTTGGTGAACACGCCGATCACCGTCGGTAAGGCATAGGGCACCGGTTCCGTGACCGACATTTGTGGGCCATTGGCTTCCAACGGCACGGCTTCGTCGAATTGTTCGGACAGCTTCGCGCCCCAGGCGCCCGCCGTGATCAGCAGTTGCTCGGCGACGAACAGCTGGCCGTCGGTGGTGGTCACGTGGAATTCGCCATTCACCTTTTGTACGTCGGCGACTTCCGTTCGCTCGCGGACGCTGGCCCCGGCCCGTGTCGCCGCGCGGGCAAACGCCGGTGCCGCCAGGCGCGGGTTGGCGTGGCCGTCGTGAGGTGCGTAGGAGCCACCCTTGACCTCCGGGCCGAGGAACGGGAAGCGCTCGTGCAAGGCTTTGCCGGTGATGATCTGCAAGTCCAGTTCACGGGCCTCGGGGGCGGCGGCGTAGGCTTGCAGTTCGGCGATTTCATCTTCGCGATAGCAGACGCGCATATGGCCGCTGGGGATGAACTCCAAGTCGTCGCCGATCAACTCGGGCAGCCGTTTCCACAAGCCGTACGAGCGATTGGACAGTTCCAGCTGGCCGAGGAAGCGCCCTTGGCGTCGCACGTTGCCAAAATTCACCCCGCTGGCGTATTGGCCAATCAGGTCGCGCTCCAGCAACGTCACCGAATGTCCGCGCTGGCGCAGGAAAAACGCCGACGCCGACCCCATGATCCCGCCACCGATAATCAGTACGTCGCTTTTGTGTGGCTTCATGATGTTCTCTCACTCCCCGCCAGCGCTTCGATTTCAATCAAGTACCCATGGTGCAACGCCGGGACGGGCACCACCGCGCGTGCAGGCCGGTGTTCGCCCAGATAGCGGGCGTAGATCCGGTCGAAAGCAGGCCAGTGTTCGATACCGGCGACATAGACTGTCACCTTCAGCAGGTCACTCGGACGACGGCCAGCCGCGCTGAGAATCGCCATCAGGTTGTCCAGAGCGATGCAGGCTTGGACCTCGAACGGTTGGTCAACACTGTGGCTGCCATCGGCGCGCACCGGCAGTTGTCCGGACACGTACAAGACGCCTTGGTGCGACAGCGCCTGGGCGTAATGTCCACCCGCAGCGGCGGCCTGGGTTGTGTGAATCAACTCGATCTCACCAGCCATGCAGACGACTCCAGGTTTGCACCTCGCCAGAGGCATCGCAGGCGCGGTAATCAGGGAATTGCGCACCGGTGGCGCAGGCGTGGTTGGGCAGGATGCGCAGGCGGCTGCCAATGGGAAAACGCGCGGTGATATCGATGTCCCCGATACTTGAAAGGGTGATGATGCCGTGTTCCTGGTTGGCGCTGGAGAGCAGGGCGCCGTCGATCCAGTCGCCGGTTTCGGTACACACCTGTCCATAGCCGAAGTCCCGTTGCTGGCGCTGCGTACCCCGGTCACGACTCATGGCCATCCAGCCGGCATCGGTGATGACCCAGCCCTTGTCTTTCTGGTGACCGATCACGGTGGTCAATACACTGAGGGCCAACTCGTCTGCCACGCAGACGCCGACGTTGTGCATCACCAGATCGAAGAACACATAGACACCTGCGCGAACTTCGGTGACGCCTTCCAGGCTCAGTGCCGACAATGCCGTGGGCGTCGAGCCGATGCTGACCTGCGGGCAGGCCAGCCCGGCTTCACGGATGCGCTGGGCGGCGCGGACGCAGACGTGCCGTTCCTGTTCGGCCAAGGCCTGCAGCGCTTGGGGCGTGTCGAGTTCGTAGCTGGACCCGGCGTGGGTCATCACGCCGCACAGTTGCATGCCTCCTTCACTGAGTATCCGCGCGATGTCGACGAGCGACTCGTCCTCGACCCGCAGGCCGGAACGATGGCCGTCGCAATCGATCTCGATCCACACGTCGAAACGCTCGTCGTGTTGCTGGCCAAAGTCGACGATGGTTTGGGCTGCGATCAGGCTGTCGGTCAAGATGCTCAGTTGGCATCCCTTGCGCTTGAGCGTCAGGGCCTGGGCCAGTTTGCCGGGGGCCATGGCGACGGCGTAGAAGATGTCCTGGATGCCTTCAGCGAAACAATGCTCGGCTTCCTTCAACGTGGAAACCGTGACGCCGCTGGCGCCTGCCTTGATCTGCGCCTGGACCACGGGCAGGCATTTACTGGTTTTGATGTGGGGCCGCAGGCGCACACCCAAGTTGTCCATGCGTTGCTGCATGCGTTGGATATTGCGCTGCATTTGCGGCACATCAATGAGCGCGACCGGGGTGTCGAGGGAGGCAATTGAAGCTGGCATGAACAGGGCTCGGTGGTTGGAGACAGGCTCGACTCTACTCAGCCATCGTGAAGTCGTGGTTCAATGCTTTGTCATCAATCATTAAGTTGAACTGAATGATTACCATCGAAGACCTGCGCATGGCTGTGACGCTGGCGCGCTCCGAGTCGTTGAGCGCCGCCGCCAGGGCACTTAATGTCTCGCCGCCGGCGCTGTCCATGCGCCTGCGCAAACTGGAGACGCTGCTGGGCCTGACCTTGGCCAACCGCGACGCCCGGCGCCTGAGCCTCACCGCCGACGGCGAGCGTTTTTCCCGGCAGAGTGCGCTGTTGCTGGAACAGCTGGAGGCGCTTCCCGAGTCGTTCAAGCAGCAGGACGATCAGTTGGCCGGAACCCTCAGGTTGGCGGCGCCGTTTGGCTATGGGCGACAACACATCGCGCCTCTGCTGGCCCGTTTTGCCAGGTTGCATCCGCAGTTGTGCCTGCATCTGGATCTGCGGGAAACGCCCTGGCCCGATCGCCATGACAGCGATGCGGTGATTCACATCGGCACCCTCAGCGACAGCCTGTGGGTCGCCCGGCCCCTGACGCAGAACCACCGATGGCTCTGCGCGAGCCCTGCCTACCTGGAGCAGTACGGTACGCCGTCATCGCCTGAGCAACTCGCCGAGCACCGCTGCATTTGTATTCGTGAAAACGATGAAGATGTCACGCTGTGGCATCTGCGTAATGAGCAAGGGCGCAAAACCCTGCGGATCAAACCGGCTTTATTGAGCAACGACGGCAGCGTGGCCCGCCGCTGGGCAGAACAGGGCCTGGGGCTGGTGCTGCGTTCGCAATGGGACGTCAGCAAAGCCATCGCCGCTGGCCGCTTGGTGCGGGTGCTCGCCGATTGGCAATTCGATAGCGCCCCGATCAACCTGCTGGTGCCCTCGCGCAAACTGCGCAGTGCGCGGGTACAGGCGTTGGTGAGCTTTCTTGAGGTTGAACTGAAAGCCTGAGCACAGGGCCTACTGTTCTTGCCGACACCCACCGCCATCGCGAGCAAGCTCGCTCCCACAGTGGGTCTGTGGCGAACACCAATCATGCGACCGCCCAAGATCCCTGTGGGAGCGAGCTTGCTCGCGATGACGGCAGCCCATTCAGCAAAGCTGCTGAAGCGGTCCACGCCAAGGCGTAGATTCTGCCGCAAACAGCCCTTTGCGGTGCCGGTTTGCGCACCATAACTGCCCGCAAACCCACAGAAACACGGGTGCAGCGCCCACGCCTGGAGCATCCCGCAAAGTCTGCTGAGCGAACCCTGCAAAACGGTGGTTTGTACCAAGCGGCCGGCATTTTTAACGATTTATCCACGGTCTCATGGTGTTGTAATGAAAACGTGATGCAGCGTTGCAGCGATGCTTCACGAACGGCATCAATGTTTGCCTCGTCATGTCTTCAACAACAATCCAGGACCGCACTCATGAGCTTTCTTCGACCCAAGTACATCACCTTCGACTGCTACGGCACGTTGACCAATTTCCAGATGGGCAACATGACGCGCGAGCTGTTCGCCGACCGTGTCGATGCCGGGCAGATGGACCAGTTCGTCAAGGATTTCTCCGCTTATCGCCTGGATCAGGTGATGGGTGACTGGCGGCCCTATGATGAAATCATCAAGACCTCCCTGATGCGGGTCTGCAAGCGTTGGGGTGTCGAGTACCGGGGCGAAGGACAGCTCTATTACGACGCCGTTCCAAGCTGGGGCCCCCACGCCGATGTGCCGGCGGGTCTGTCGAAAATTGCCGACAAGATTCCCCTGGTGATTTTTTCCAACGCGATGGACGAGCAGATCATGTCCAACGTCGACAAGCTCGGCGCGCCTTTCCATAAGGTCTTCACGGCCCAGCAGGCCCAGGCCTACAAGCCGCGTCTGGCGGCCTTCGAATTCATGCTCGATAACCTCGGCTGCGGGCCGGAGGATGTGCTGCATGTATCGTCGAGCTTCCGCTACGACCTCATGCCGGCCCACGACATGAAAATCAAGAACAAAGCCTTCGTGGCCCGTGGTCACGAACAACCAGCCAATGCCGTGTACGGCTACCACCAGATCCCGGACATCGGCGGTTTGGCCGGTTTGGTCGGGCTCTGAGTTGAGCGCACTCTTCAAGGTGAAAGGGGTTAGACATGGGCAGTGAGTCCTATTGGCTCGATACCGCACCGGCCTTCACCGGTGCCCAGCTCGGCGGGTTGCCCGGGCAGGTCGATGTCGCCATCGTCGGTGGCGGCTTCACCGGCCTGGCGGCGGCCCGGGCCCTGGCCTTGAAGGGGGCGAGTGTGGCGGTGCTGGAAGCCGGTCGGGTGATTGGCGAGGCGTCGGGGCGCAACGGTGGGCATTGCAGTACCGGCGTGGCCCAGGATTACGCGGCGCTCACCGCCAGTCTTGGCGCAGACAAGGCGCGTGCGTATTACCAGGCCTATGAAAGTGCCGTGCAGAGCGTGGTCTCGCTGGTGGAGCAGGAGGGGATTGCCTGCGATCTCAAGCGTAACGGCAAACTCAAACTCGCCGCCAAACCCATGCACTACGAGGGACTGGCGCGCACCTGTGAATTGATTCGCAAGGAGGTCGATGCCGAGGTCGAGTTGCTCTCTGCCCAAGAGACGCGTGCGGAAGTCAACTCGGCCCAGTTCCACGGCGGCCTGCTGCAGCGCAATGGCGTGCAGATGCATGTCGGGCGCTTCGGTGTCGGCCTGGCCGAGGCGGCGGCCCGTCACGGTGCGTTGATCTTTCAAGGCGTCGAGGTGAGGGACTGGAAGGCCCGCGCCGGCGGCTATCAAGTCAACACCAGCAAAGGCGCGTTGCACGCCAAGCAGATCCTGCTGGCGACCGGCGCGTCTCAGCAAGGTGGCCTGGGCTGGTATCGGCGGCGGATCGTGCCGGTGGGCAGTTTTGTAGTCGCCACCGAAGTGCTGCCCCAGGCGCTGATCGACAGCTTGCTGCCGGCACGCCGCTCTTATGTCACCAGCCGCATGATCGGTAACTATTTTCGCCTGACGCCGGACAACCGTCTGCTGTTTGGCGGTCGGGCGCGGTTTGCCATGTCCGACAGCGTTTCCGACGCCAAGAGCGGCAAGGTGCTGCAAGCGGCGATGGTGCAGATGTTCCCGCAGTTGGCGAACACCCGGATCGACTATTGCTGGGGCGGTTTGGTGGACATGACATCCGACCGTTTACCCCGGGCCGGCCAGCATGGAGGGGTTTATCACTCCATGGGCTACAGCGGCCACGGAGTGCAGATGTCGGTGCACATGGGGCAGGTCATGGCTGAGGTCATGAACGGCAAGGTCGAGGCCAACCCTTGGCGCGAGCTCGATTGGCCGGCCATCCCCGGACATTTCGGCAAACCCTGGTTCCTGCCGCTGGTAGGCGCGTATTACCGCCTGCAGGACTACCTACACTGATTTATATGGTGTTGTTTGGCGTTTCAACACGTTGCGTTAATCGTGCGCAATCGGGCCCTATCATTTTCCGAAAGGTAGAACTGACATGAGTGACAATAAAAACGGCATCAAAGACCAGTTGATCACCGGTACAGAAAGTCTGCGTGTTTTCGAAGGGCTCAACCGCGGCATGTCTCGCCGCCATGCATTGCAAATGCTCGGGTTGGCAGGCGTGGCCGCCGCCGGTGCCGGCAGCCTGTTCGGCACCGCCGGAAAACTGCTGGCCGATGACACCGCGAGCCCTGGCAAAGGCAAGCCCGGCGGGCGTATTCGGGTGGCGGGCATCTCCAGTTCCACCGCCGATACCCTGGACCCGGCCAAAGGCTCGTCGTCCACGGACTATGTGCGCCACTACATGTTCTACAACGGCTTGACCCGCTTCGACAATCACATGGTGCCGCAACTGGAGCTGGCTGAACGCATCGACACCACCGATGCCACGCTTTGGGTGATTACCCTGCGCAAAGAAGTGACCTTCCACAACGGCAAGGGACTGACCGCCGCTGACGTGGTGTTTTCCCTGCTGCGGCACAAGGACCCGATTACCGGCTCCAAAGTCCTGCCGCTGGCGTCGCAGTTTGCCGAGGTCAAGGCCAACGGCACCCATGAAGTGCAGATAACGTTGAGCGGCCCGAACGCCGAGCTGCCATCGATTCTGGCGGTTTCCCACCTGTTGATCGTGCCCGAAGGCACCAGCGATTTCAGCCAGGGCATCGGTACCGGTCCGTTCAAGGTCAAGGAATTCAAACCAGGGGTGCGTTCCATCGGCGCGCGCAACACCAACTACTGGAAACCGGGCTTGCCTTACCTGGACGAGATCGAGTTCATCGGCATCGCCGACGAACCGTCACGGGTCAATGCGCTGCTCTCCGGCGATGTGCAGATCATCAACGAGGTCAACCCGCGTTCGACCACGCGCATCAAGGACAGCAGCACCCACCGTGTCGTGGATTCACCGTCGGGTAACTACACCGACCTGATCATTCGCCAGGACCAGATGCCCGGCAAAAGCCCGGAATTCACCGAGGCCATGAAGCTGCTGCTGGACCGGGAGCAAGTCAAGTCGGCGATTTTCCGTGGCTTCGCCAGGGTCGGCAACGACCATCCGATCGCACCCGGCGCACGTTTCTACAATGCCGATCTGCCGCAACGGACCTACGATCCGGAAAAGGCGCGCTTCCTGCTGAAGAAGGCCGGTATGGAAAACATCACCATGCCGGTGATGTGCTCGCCGGCCGCCACCGGTTCGGTGGACGTCGCCGTATTGCTGCAGCAATCGGCCAAGGAGGCCGGGCTCAAGCTCAACGTCAACCGTTTGCCGAGCGATGGCTACTGGTCCAATCACTGGGCCAAGCATCCAGTGAGCTTTGGCAACATCAACCCACGGCCCAACGCCGACATGCTGTTTTCGCAGTTCTTCCAGTCCACGGCGCCATGGAACGAGTCCGGCTGGAAAAATGAACAGTTCGACCAGCTGTTGATCCAGGCCCGAGGTGAAACCGACGAGGCCAAGCGCGGCAAGATGTACGCCGACATGCAAACCCTGGTGCATGACCACAGCGGTATCGGCATTCCGGTGTTCATCAGCAACATCGACGGCGTCGACCAGCGCGTCAAAGGCTATGGCACCAATCCGCTGGGCGGTTTCATGGGCTACATGTTCTCCGAGCAAGTCTGGCTGGACGCCTGATGAACGTCGGGTATTCGCTGGGTGGCAGGGCAGGAGGGCAGATTGATGAATAGCAGCACACTCTGGTTGATCGGCCGGCGCGTAGGCGCCGCGATCGTGACGCTGTTGATCGTCTCGATGGTGGTGTTCGCCATCACGGCGGTGTTGCCGGGAGACGCGGCGCAACAGTCCCTTGGACAGTTCGCCACGCCGGAACAGGTGGCGGCCCTGCGGGCGAAAATGGGCCTCGATCAGCCTGGTGTGCTGCGTTACCTGCACTGGTTGACGAGTCTGCTCAGCGGCGACATGGGCGTGTCGGTATCCAATGCCGTGCCAGTCACCGAGCTGATGGCGGGCAGGGTGCCCAACACGCTGATGCTGGCGGCCGCCACGGCGCTGGTATCGGTGCCAGTGGCATTGATTCTGGGCATTGGTTCGGCGATGGGGCGTGGTGGTCGCATCGACGGCTTCATGAGTTTTTTTACCCTGATGATGGTGGCAGTGCCGGAATTTCTGGTCGCCACCCTGGCGGTGCTGATCTTCGCAGTGAACCTGGGCTGGCTTTCCGCGTTGTCCTATTCCAGTGAGATCACTTCACCGCTGCAATTCATGCGCACCTATGCCTTGCCGGTCATGACGCTGTGCTGCGTGATCGTCGCGCAAATGGCGCGCATGACCCGGGCGGCGGTGATCGATCAGTTGGACAGCCCTTACGTGGAAATGGCTCGTCTCAAAGGCGTGAGTCCGGTGCGAGTGGTCCTGCGCCATGCCTTGCCCAACGCCATCGGACCGATCGCCAACGCCATCGCCTTGAGCCTTTCCTACCTGCTGGGTGGGGTGGTGATTGTCGAGACGATTTTCAACTATCCCGGCATCGCCAGTCTGATGGTCGATGCGGTGACGAACCGCGACATGGCACTGGTCCAGGCCTGCACCATGCTGTTTTGCACGGCGTACCTGACGTTGGTGCTGATTGCCGATCTGTGCGCGATCCTTTCCAACCCGAGGCTGAGAAATCAATGAACAAACTCATTGTGAAACCCCCGACCGCGGCGGTCGCTCTGGCGTTGGGCAAAGACGCTCACGGCTCGTCCTGGCTTGGACTGGTCGGCGCGGTGATGTGTGCACTCTGGTTGCTGGTGGCGATCTTCGGCCCATGGCTGGCGCCGCACCCGGTGGGGGAAGTGGTCTCCGACAATGTTTTCGGCAGCTTCAGCGCCGCTCACCCGCTGGGTACCGATTACCTGGGCCGTGACATGCTGAGCCGCATTCTGGTCGGCGCACAGTTCACCGTGGGCCTGGCGCTGGTGGCCGCGGTCCTGTCCAGTGGGCTTGGGACCGGTTGCGCACTGCTGTCGGTGGTTTCACCGAAGTGGCTGGATGAATTGATCAGTCGCTTGATGGACGCTTTCATTTCGATCCCGAGCAAGATGCTGGCGCTGATCATGGTCTCGGCGTTTGGTTCGTCGGTGACTTTATTGGTGTGTACGGCGGTGTTGAGCTACACACCGGGTGCGTTCCGTATCGCTCGCAGCATGGCGGTGAACATCGAGGCCCTGGAATACGTGCAAGTGGCCCGCACCCGTGGCGAACGCCGGCTGTACATCGCTTGCGTGGAAATTCTGCCGAACATGCTCAACCCGGTGCTGGCTGACTTGGGCTTGCGCTTCGGTTTCATCGTACTGCTGCTCAGTGGCATGAGTTTCCTCGGCCTGGGTGTGCAACCGCCGGACGCCGACCTGGGTTCCCTGGTGCGCGAAAACATCGGCGGCCTCAACCAGGGCGCGCCGGCCATCGTGATTCCAGCCCTGGCCATTGGCACCCTGACCATCGGCGTCAATCTGTTTATCGACCGCCTGTCTTCGCGGCGCAATCGACGTACGGGAGGCCATTGATATGAGCGAATTGATCCGAGTCGAGAACCTGCGCGTAGTCGCCGGTGGCGAGCGCGGCGAAGTGGAGATCGTCAAGGGCGTGAGCTTCTCCCTGGAAAAAGGTGAGGTGCTGGCGCTGATTGGCGAGTCCGGCTCCGGCAAGACCACCATCGCCCTGGCACTGCTCGGCTATGCCCGACGTGGTTGTCGCCTGGCCGGCGGCGTGGTGCAGATCGGCGAGCACGACATGCTGGCGTTGAGCGAGGGCGAGTTGCAAGGCCTGCGCGGCAACCGTGTGTCCTACATCGCTCAAAGCGCGGCCGCAGCGTTCAACCCGGCAAAACGACTGATTGACCAGGTGGTGGAGGGCGCATTGATCCATGGCCTGGGTAGCCGGGCCACGCTTGAAGCCAAGGCCATCGAGTTGTTTCGCGACCTGGCGCTGCCAAACCCCGAGCGCATCGGCCGGCGCTATCCCCATCAAGTGTCCGGCGGACAATTGCAGCGGGTGATGGCGGCCATGGCGCTGATCAGCGATCCGCTGCTGGTGGTGCTCGATGAGCCGACCACCGCCCTCGATGTAACCACTCAGATCGACGTGTTGCGCGCCTTCAAACGCGTGGTCCGTGAACGAGGCGCGACGGCGGTCTACGTCTCCCACGACCTGGCCGTCGTTGCGCAGATGGCCGACCAGATCGTGGTGCTCAACGGCGGGCAGATCTTTGAACACAGCGCCACTGCGCCGCTGCTCAAAGGCCCGGCCCACGCCTACACCCGCAGCCTGTTGGCGGCGGCGCGACCGGACACGACGATTCGCCCGCCCTGTGGTGTGGCCGAAGACACGCCGCTGCTGACCATCCAGGGTTTGACTGCCGGCTACGGCAACAAGAACCAGCACGGCATGCCGCAGATCCGGGTGCTGGAAGACATCGACCTGACCGTGCGTCGGGGCCAGGCCATCGGTGTGATCGGCGAGTCGGGTTCGGGTAAATCGACCCTGGCGCGGGTGGTGGCGGGGTTGCTGACCCCGGCAGTCGGCGGGCTGACCTTCGATGGCCAGCCGCTGGGCGGCAGCCTTTCCGAGCGCACCGATGAACAGTTCCGGCGTATTCAAATGGTGTTCCAGAACGCCGACACCGCGCTTAACCCGATGCACAACATCAGCACCATTCTGAGCCGGCCGCTGAAGATGTACTTCGGCCTCAAGGGCGCGGCGCTGCGTGAGCGTATTGGCGAGTTGCTGGACCTGGTACGTCTGCCACGGGACATGGCCGAGCGCCGCCCGAGCGAACTCTCCGGCGGGCAGAAGCAGCGGGTCAACCTGGCCCGGGCGCTGGCGGCCAAGCCGGATTTGATTTTGTGCGATGAAGTGACCTCGGCCCTCGATACCGTGGTCGGCGCGGCGATTCTCGAACTGCTGCGTGACCTGCGCCAGCAACTGGGGGTGTCCTACCTGTTCATCAGCCACGACATCTCCACGGTGCGGGCGCTGTGCGACGACATCGTGGTGATGTACAGCGGCCACAAAGTCCAGGCGGGCACGCGGCAATCGTTCGCCCAGGCACCGTTCCATCCCTACACCGACCTGTTGATCCATTCGGTGCCGGAGTTGCGCCAGGGCTGGCTGGAAACATGCGGCGCCACCACTTGCGGCTCACTGCCGGCGTTGGGCGAGAAAGCCGATGTGCCGCAACTGTGCACCTTTCTCAACCGCTGCCCGGTGCGGGTCGATGGGCTGTGCAACCACAGCGCGCCGCCTCGGCGAATCATCGACGGCGGCAGTGAAGTGCTCTGTCATCACGACAGCGCTGAGCTGCTCAAAAGCCAACAGGATTCAAACAGCATGATCGTGGGAGCCTACGCATGAACGCTCGTTTCGTGAGGCTGGCCGAACAGGGCCGGCCCATCGTCAAATTGAAAGTGGATGGCGTACCGGTCGAGGCCTTGCAGGGCGACACGTTGATGGTAGCGCTGCTGACCCAGGGCCCGGCGTTGCGCCAGTCGGAATTCGATCCGGGCAGCCGTGCCGGCTTCTGCCTGATGGGTGCCTGCCAGGACTGCTGGGTCTGGACCCGCAGCGGCGAGCGCTTGCGTGCCTGCTCCAATGAAGTGCGCGAAGGGCTGGACATCATCACCAGGCAACCGGAGGCGATATGGCCACTGCGCGGTTGAACACACATCGAGTCGTCATCGTAGGCGCCGGGCCGGCGGGCATCCGGTGTGCCCAGACCTTGGTGGCGGCCGGCTTCAAACCGATCCTGATCGACGAAAATCGACGCGATGGCGGGCAGATCTACCGGCGTCAACCTGAAGGGTTCACCCGCACCTACACGACGCTGTACGGCACCGAGGCGGACAAGGCCCGGGACCTGCACGAAAGCTTCGATCGCCTGCGCCCACAGATCGACTACCGCCCGGACACCCTGGTGTGGAACCTGACGCCGGGGCAGTTGTGCTGCGTCAGCCAGGGCCAACATTCGACGGTGGATTACGACGCGCTGATTCTTTGCACCGGTGCCACCGACCGCCTGATGCCGATCGATGGCTGGCAACTGGGCGGCACCTACAGCCTCGGCGGGGCGCAGATTGCGCTCAAGGCCCAGGCGGTCTCCATCGGCCACCGCGTGGTGTTCATGGGCAGCGGGCCGTTGTTGTACCTCGTCGCCAGTCAATACGTAAAAGCCGGGGCCAGTGTGGCCGCGGTGTTGGATACTTCGCCGCTGAGCCAGCGCATCAAAGCCTTGCCCAAACTCATGGCGCGGCCGGGATTGCTGTTCACCGGCATGAAACTGTTGGCCCAGTTGTATCGGGCGAAGATCCCGGTGCACTTGGGTATTTCGCCCCTGCAAGTGCTCGGTGAGGCGATCACCGGCGTCAGTGGCGTACGGGTACGCACCGCGAGAGGGGAGACGTTGACAGTGGATTGTGATGCGGTGGCGCTGGGTTATCACTTGCGTCCGGAAACCCAACTGGCCGACCTGGCGGGCTGTCGCATGCGCTTCGACGAGGCGTCCAGCCAATGGTGGCTGGACACCGATGAAGAAGGTCGGACCTCCGTCAGCGGCGTGTATGCCGCGGGGGATGGATCGAAAATTCGTGGCGCCGATGCGGCCGAGCACGCCGGGCGCCTGGTCGCCCTGGCGCTGTTGGGCGATCTGCAACAGCCAGTGAACGCCGCACAGGTCGCCGAGCAGCGCCAGGCACTCAAGGTCATGGATGATTTTCGTCTTGGTTTGGCCCAGGCATTTCCCTGGCCCGCTGCGCAAGCCAAGGCCTTGCCGGACGAGGCCATTGTTTGCCGCTGCGAGATGATCAGCGCTGGCGAACTGCGCCGCGCGGTCAGCGAAAAGGGCGCCTGTGAAGTCAACCGGGCCAAGGCTTTCAGTCGGGTCGGCATGGGTCGCTGCCAGGGGCGTTACTGCTCCCAGGCCGGGGCCGAAGTGATTGCCGCAGCGGCCGGTGTCCAGGTGCAGGAGGTGGGGCGCCAGCGCGGTCAGGCGCCAGTGAAACCTCTTTCGATGCTCACCCGGGAGGTAGCGCCATGACGCTGGAAAAAGCCGATGTGGTGATTGTTGGCGGTGGCCTGATGGGCTCGGCGGCGGCGTTTTTCCTGCGTCAACGGGGGCAGTCGGTGATCCTGCTCGAGCGTGACCAGATCGGTCAGTATGCCAGCGGTGTGAACTTCGGCAACGTGCGGCGCCAGGGGCGTTTCCTCGGGCAACTGGAGCTGGCGAACCGCTCCTGGGCGTTGTGGAAACGCCTGCCGGAGCTGATCGATGACGACCTGGAGTTCATTGCCAGCGGGCACATGCGCGTGTGTTATCGCGAAGACGAAATCCCCGAGCTCGAGGCCTACGCGGCGGCCCCGGAAGCGGCGCAACTGGATTTGCAGATCTATCGCGGTAGCGAACTGCACGCGCGTTTTCCGTTCCTCGGCAAGGAC
This sequence comes from Pseudomonas viciae, assembly GCF_004786035.1. Taxonomy (NCBI): domain Bacteria; kingdom Pseudomonadati; phylum Pseudomonadota; class Gammaproteobacteria; order Pseudomonadales; family Pseudomonadaceae; genus Pseudomonas; species Pseudomonas viciae. Next base: position 4,144,242 of record NZ_CP035088.1, on the reverse strand, counting down.
GTCAAGGGCGGCTCTTATGCTCCGCACGACGGTCACGCCAACCCGCGCCTGGCGGCCCCGGCGTTTGCCCGGGCGGCCCGGCGCCTCGGCGCACGCATCGAGGAACGCACCGAAGTGGCCGAAGTGCAGAAAATGGGTGACGGCTTCAGCATCAGCACCACCGACGGGCGCCAGTTCAGTGCCGCTCAGTTGCTGATTACCGCGGGTGCCTGGGGCCAGAAGCTCTCGGCACAGTTCGGCGAGCCGGTGCCACTGGAGACCAACGGACCGCAAATGGCCGTCACCGAGCCGGTGCCCTATGCCTTGCCGACGGTGATCGGGGTGTACACCAAGATCCCCGAAGAGGTGATCTATTTCCGCCAGATCCCCCGGGGCAACATCGTCATCGGTGGCGGCTATCGCAGCAAACCGGACATGCTCAACCGCCGGGCCTATGTCGAGCCGCGCAGCATCCTCAACCAGCTCGACCAGATGCGTCGCCTGCTGCCGGGTGTCGGTAACCTGAACATCATCCGCGTGTGGAGCGGCATCGAAGGCTACCTGCCCGATTCCCTGCCGGTGATGGGCCCCAGTGGCAACGTCGATGGGCTGTACTATGCGTTCGGTTTCTGCGGGCATGGCTTCCAGCTTGGCCCGGGCGTCGGCGACGTCATGGCTGAGCTGATCAGCACCGGCAGCACCAGCACGTCGATCGAGCCGTTTTCCATCCGCCGGTTCGCCCTTTCAGTCGAGCAACGGAGCAAGGCCTCATGAAACCCCGCGTGTTAGCCATTTTCGAACGCCTGCTGGCGTTTGAAACGGTCTCATCAGAATCGAACCTGGCCCTGATCGACTACGTGCGCGAATTGCTGCTGAGCAAGGGCATCGAGTCGCTGATCGTCAAGGATGAAAGCGGCAAGAAGGCCAACCTGTTCGCCAGCACCGGGCCCCGGGAGCTGCCGGGGATTCTGCTGTCCGGGCATACCGACGTGGTGCCGGCGGCGGGGCAGGCCTGGACCGTCCCGGCGTTCCAGGCGACCGTGCGAGACGGGCGGGTCTATGGGCGTGGCAGCTGTGACATGAAAGGGTTCATTGCGTTGGCCATCGACGCCATGCTCGATGCCGCCGACCATGCCTTGAGCCGGCCACTGCAACTGGCGCTCTCCCATGATGAAGAGATCGGTTGCGTGGGGGTGCGGCGTTTGCTCGACGTGCTGCACCTGGCGCCGGTGCGGCCGTTTCTGTGCGTGATTGGCGAGCCGACCAACATGCAGTTCGTGCTTGGCCACAAGGGCAAGGGTTCTTATCGCACTTACTGTCGCGGCCTGGAGGCGCACTCGTCGTTGGCGCCGCGCTCGGTCAATGCGATTCACGTCGCCTGCGACTTCATCGCGGCGTTGCGCCAGAGCCAGCAGCAATTGCAGGCGCAGGGCGCCCAGGATGCGGATTACGACGTGCCCTACAGCACCGTGCACGTCGGGCAGATTGTCGGCGGCAAGGCGCTGAACATCGTACCGAACCTGTGCACCCTGGATTTCGAAGTGCGCAACTTGCCGGCCGATAACCTGGACTTGTTTCTGGAACAGTTGCGCGAGCATGCCGAAGTGATCGTGCGCGAGGCGAAAAAGCTCTCTAGCGTGGCGGACATCGAAATCGAAACCTTGAACGTCTACCCGGGCCTCGATACCCACCCGAGTATCGAAGCCGTGCGCTTCCTGAAAAACTTCGCCGCCCCGGACACCGGCACCGCGAAAGTCTCCTTTGGCACCGAAGGTGGTTTGTTCAAACAGCGCCTGGACGTGCCGGTCGTGGTCTGCGGCCCGGGCTCCATCGAACAGGCGCACAAGCCGGATGAGTTCATCGAAATCAGCCAGATGGACGCGGGGGAGCGGTTTTTGGAAGGGGTGCTGGGCTCCTTGAAAATCTAAGCCATACACAGAACAAAATGTGGGAGTACTCCTGTGGGAGCAAAGCTTCGGTGTTTAGCCTGGTGCCTCGGTAGAGCCTGCTGCTTCCCCGCAAATTTCAGCATCCAACACTGCCCAAAACCCGCTTTCAGCATCCTGCCCCGTGGCATCTCCTTAGACTGGAATCACCTCGGAACAGGACGCGACCATGCTCAAGAATCAATTGAAAGACCCCAGCCTGTTGGCAGAACTCGCTTATGTCGACGGTCAGTGGATCGGTGCCGACAATGCGGCCACCCTGGATGTCATCGACCCGGCGACAGGTGAAGTGCTGGCCCGGGTGCCGGCCATGCAAGGTGTGGAAACCCGGCGCGCCATCGAGGCGGCCGAGCGCGTCTGGCCGGCCTGGCGTGCGCGGCCGGCAGCGGAACGTGCGGCGCTGCTGGAGCGTTGGTACCAGGCCATGATGGACAACCTTGACGACCTGGCGCTGATCATGACCTGCGAACAGGGCAAGCCGCTGAACGAAGCCAAAGGCGAAATCCGCTATGGAGCCGGTTTCGCCAAATGGTTTGCCGAAGAAGCCCGCCGGGTTTATGGCGAAACCATACCGGCGCCCAGCGGCGACCGTCGCCTGCTCACGCTCAAGCAACCGGTGGGTGTTTGCGCGGCGATTACCCCGTGGAATTTCCCCAATGCGATGATCACCCGCAAATGCGCCCCGGCCTTGGCGGCGGGCTGCCCGGTCATCGTCAAACCCTCGGACCTGACGCCTTTGTCGGCCCTGGCGCTGGCGGTGCTGGCCGAGCGGGTCGGGATTCCGGCCGGGGTATTCAACGTTGTCACTGGCCTGCCGGCCGGCATCGGCGAAGAGCTGACCGGCAACCCGACGGTGCGCAAGATTTCCTTTACTGGCTCCACTGCAGTCGGGCGGCTGCTGATGCGCCAGAGCGCCGAACACATCAAGCGCTTGAGCCTGGAACTGGGCGGCAACGCGCCGTTCATTGTCTTCGACGACGCAGACCTGGAGCAGGCGGTGGCCGGGATCATGCTCAGCAAGTTTCGCAACGCCGGCCAGACCTGCGTCTGCGCCAACCGCATCCTGGTGCAGGACGGCATCTACCAACGCTTTGCCGAGCGCCTGGTGGAGGAGGTGGGCAAGCTCAAGGTTGGCAATGGCCTGGAGGCAGGGGTAACGATCGGTCCGCTGATCAACCTGGCTGCGGTGAACAAAGTCGCCCGGCACATCGACGATGCGTTGAGTCAGGGCGCGCGTCTGCTCTGTGGCGCTGTTCCCGAGGGCGACAGTCAGTTCGTCGAGCCAACGGTGCTGGGTGAGGCTCACGCCGGGATGTTGCTGGCCAACGAAGAAACCTTCGGCCCGGTTGCCCCGCTGATGCGCTTTACTACCGAAGAGGAGGCCTTGGCCCTGGCCAATGCCACGCCGTATGGCCTGGGGGCCTATTACTTCACCCAGGACCTGCGCCGTTCATGGCGCTTCGGCGAGGCGCTGGAGTTCGGCATGGTCGGTCTCAATACTGGGCTGATTTCCATGGAAGTCGCCCCGTTCGGCGGCATCAAACAGTCGGGCCTGGGCCGTGAAGGCAGCAAATACGGCCTGGATGAATACCTTGAAGTCAAAGCCTTCCACATCGGTGGGCTGTGATGCGGCCAGCGTTTGAACAGACATTCGGGAGCCACACTTGATGAGCAAACCATTTCGAATCGCCGCGATTGCTGGCGATGGCATCGGTAAAGAGGTCCTGCCTGAAGGACTGCGGGTACTGGAGCAGGCCGCGAAAAAATGGCAGTTGTCGCTGAGTATCGAAGTGCTTGATTGGGCCCACTGCGATTACTACCTGGAGCACGGGCAGATGATGCCCGCTGACTGGTTCGAGCAACTCAAGGGCTTCGACGCGATCTACTTCGGTGCCGTGGGCTGGCCGGACAAGGTCCCGGATCACATCTCCCTGTGGGGCTCGCTGCTCAAGTTCCGCCGCGACTTCGACCAGTACGTGAACATCCGTCCGGTGCGCCTGTTTCCGGGCGTGCCGTGCCCCTTGGCTGGGCGCGAAGCGGGGGACATCGATTTTGTGGTGATCCGCGAAAACACCGAGGGCGAATATTCCTCGGTCGGCGGCAAGATGTTCGAAGGCACCGAGCATGAGTTCGTGCTCCAGGAGTCGGTGTTCACCCGCCGAGGGGTCGACCGGATCCTCAAGTTCGCCTTCGACCTGGCCCAGACCCGGCCGCGCAAACGCCTGACGGCGGCGACCAAATCCAACGGCATCTCCATCAGCATGCCGTACTGGGACGAGCGCACGGCGTTGATGGCCGAGCAGTACCCGGATGTGCAATGGGACAAGCAACACATCGACATTCTGTGTGCTCGTTTCGTTTTGCAGCCGGATCGTTTTGATGTGGTGGTGGCATCGAACCTGTTCGGCGACATCCTCTCCGACCTGGGCCCGGCCTGCGCCGGCACCATCGGCATCGCCCCGTCGGCCAACCTCGATCCGCTGCGGCGCTTCCCGTCGTTGTTCGAACCTGTGCATGGCTCGGCGCCGGATATCTATGGGCAGAACATCGCCAACCCGATTGCGATGATCTGGTCCGGTGCATTGATGCTGGACTTTCTGGGTAACGGCGATGAGCGTTATCGCGCGGCCCATGATGGGATTCTCAAGGCCATCGAGCGGGTCATCGCTGAAGGGCCTATTACCCCCGACCTGGGTGGGAAAGGCTCGACCCAGGATGTGGGCAAAGCAATCGCTGCAGCGCTTTGAGGCCTGACACTAACCTGCGACACTTCTTGCCCGCGCACACTGCGGGCTTTTTTTTGCCGCAAGACTGATATCCACCACAAGCCCCAGTGGCAGCAAGCTTGCTCGCGAAAGCGGTGGGTCAGTTGCTGTGATGTTGGGTGTGCCGCCGTCATCGCGAGCAAGCTCGCTCCCACATTGGGTCCTGGGTGGCCGCGAGATTTGTGTCCACCACGAATCCCCTGTGGGAGCGAGCTTGCTCGCGATAGCGTCGGCGCTATCGCCACGCAGGATTATTTGACGACGTAGACCTTGCGCACATAGACGCTGCTCTTCCAGGCACACGGCGCATGCAGGGGCACGAATACGGTGTCGCCAGTGTTGACCGTCAGGTCGGTGCCATCGGCAGCTTGCAGGGTGACGCTGCCTTCGAGCAGGTGCATCAGCTCATGCAGTTTGTGCGGCCGTGACTTGCGGGTATAGGGCGTCGAATCCCAGATGCCGATGCGCAGGTTGCTCGCTTCCTCGACAAACAGATTGTGCGAGCGACATTGCGGCGGCGGACTGAGCAGTATCTCGTCGTCGGGTGGTGCGGAGGGTGAGAGCAGGGTGTGCGCCGTCAGCGCAGTCAACCCAGGAGCGTTTGCCGCAACAAGTTGGGTATCGGCGCAGAAGGCCCAGACAGACTCCGCTTGCGCCTCGACCTCAAGCGCCGTCCCCCGACCGATCACCGCGCTTTCACCGGGCTTGAGCTGCAGCGCCTGCCCCTGGTTGCGCAGTGTCACGCTTCCGGCATGCACCACGATCGTTTCGCTGAAGGGGTATTCGGTTGCGCTGAACCGACCGCTTGCCCGGACCACGCCGGCAGCCATGCCGTCCGTTCCGGCATAAGCGATGAGCCGCTTGAACGGATCGTTGGCCGCCAACGAACCTGAGGTGAATGGCGTTGAGGCGAGGCGGCCATCGGCGTGTGCCAGCAGCACTGCAGTGGGTTCGGACATGAAGGTGATTCTCCAGGGGAGCGTTGAGAGGACGTAGGATTTTCAGCCAATAGCCTGGGTCACCAGCGCGAACTGTCGCACGTCGCCGCGAGCCTCTGGGGGCGTGCCACGGGCCATCTGCGCGACGGTGTCGACCTGCTTGAGTCCAGCTGCTTCCAGCCAGGGCGCCAGGCCGCTGTTTGAGGGAATGTCGATGCGTACGAAGGCGTCCGGCACCTGGGCCAGCAGCGAGGCGATCAAGTGCCGGGCCTGCTCAGGGTTTTGCGCGATGACCGGGCCGATACAGCGACCTCGGCCGAAGGGGCGCAGCAAAGCGAAGGCGCACAAATGACCGTCGTGCTCTATGCCCACGGCGTGTTCAACGACATCGAACAGGTCATTGAGCACGGCCTCGCGGTCCAGCCCGCTACCGGCGTTGGCCAGCTTGATCAGCTCGGCCTGATCGGCTGCGGTCAGCACACGGCACTGCTCGCCAACAGTCAGTTCCGGCAGGGCAGGCACCAGCGCCTGCCCCTGATGCTGCTGGATATGCCCAAAGTCAACGAACCCCTGGCTGGCATACAGCGGGGCACCGGCCAGTGTCGCATTGAGAATCGCGGTGCGCGATCCGCAAGCTTCGATTGCCAGTTCCATCAGTTTGCGACCGATGCCCTGGCCCTGGTACTCATCATCGACGATCACCAGGCCAATGGTGGCGTAGCTGCCCTGGGCGCAGGTGAACGCAGTACCGATCAAGCGGCCCTGGTCTTCCACGACAAAACCCTCGGCGATGCGCTGCAACATCGCCCAGTCTTCCAGGCGATGGGGCCATTTCAGCTGCACGGACAAGGTGTGCGCCGAAGGTACATCGGCTGCGGTCATGGAGCGATAAAAGTAGGTGGGGCGTTGCGACATGGACATGGCAGATCACCACTGAAAAGGCCTGTAATCGGACGGTTTTTGTCCGCTGAAAGTGTGTGTATCTCACCTGCAACGAGGCCTGACAAGGGCCGCTAATTGATTCGGCAGGTTCCGTAAGCAACGGTGCGGCCGGCCACATTTCTTGCTCAAATCCGACGCCGGGCCAGCAGGAAATACTGGAGCGTTTTTCCGCCTTCGAGACTGCACAAAAGGCGGAGGAAGGGTCAGTAGTTACGCTCACGATCAACCAGGCCCAGCATCGATTCACCCCGTTGATGCCGGCGGATATTCTCCAGCAACACGCCAAAGGCACTCTCGGGCTGAGTCATCGCGGCGATGTGTGGCGTCAGCAGTATCTGTGGATGGTCCCAGAACGGATGGTCCGAGGCAGCCGGTTCCTGTTCCAGGACATCGAGCACCGCCGCGCTGAGTTGGCCGCTGGCAAGCGCTTCAAGCAGGTCCGTCTCGACCAGATGCCCACCCCGGCCCATGTTGATCAAGGCGGCACCCTCGGGCAGATGCTGGAACAGCTGACGGTCGAGAATTCCTCGGGTCTGCTCGGTCAACGGCAGGACACACACGACGATGTCGCACTGGCTGAGAAAGGCCGGCAGTTGCTCGGTGCCGGCAAAACACTCCACCCCTTCAATACGATGCTCGCTGCGGGCCCAGCCCGACAAGGCAAAGCCAAAGGTCTTCAAGGTGGCGAGTATCTGCTGCGCCTGCAAACCCAGGCCCATGACCCCGATCCGGCGTTGCCGGGCGGGCACCAGCCGGTGCGCCTGCCAGCACCGTTCGGCCTGTTGCTGGCGGTAGCGCAACATGTCCCGATGCAGACTGAGCACCGCGAAACTGGCGTACTCGCACATGCCCTGACTGATCCCCGGGTCGAGCAAGCGCACCACCGGCAGCGTCGTCGGCAAGCGACCAAGGTCAAGCTGATCGACCCCGGCTGACAAGGCGAACAGAACCTTGAGGTTCGGCAACACGGTTTCGATGTCATCCGGTGCCTGCCAGGCCGCGAGGTACTGAATGTCCCGCGCGTCGCCGATATCCGGCCAGGCACGCCACTCGATATCCGGAGCGTGTTCGGCGAACAGGCGCCGCCAGTGTTCGCCGCGTACCGGGTCAGCTTTATAAAGCAGGGCCATGGATCACTTCTCGCCTGAAATTAAGGAGTATCCAGCATGCCTCAACGCCAGAGCAGGATCTGTCGAAAGGACCCGCTTAGCCGCATTACGCTGCGTTGTAAGACGCTCTTGCCGGCAGATTCCATGGGGTGGGAGGTCTCTGGAGTTTTCTGCTGTTTGCCGGGGTGTAAACAGTCGATCCGGATTTCTCAGCGGCCAAGTTCGGCTTAGACAATCGCGTCGAACCCTTAACCTGTGAACACAGCGCAACCGCTTCCTGGGTGCGAGGCTCACGATGGGAAATGCCAATGAACAGTAAAGTCGAAGAAACCCCAAGTCTGCTCCGTCAACGTGATCAATTCGTGCCACGTGGCCTGGTCACCGCGCACCCACTGGTGATCGACAGGGCCCAAGGCTCGCAATTGTGGGACGTGGACGGCAAGCGCTACCTGGACTTCGTCGGCGGTATCGGTGTGTTGAACATCGGCCACAATCACCCCAAGGTGGTCGCGGCGGTGCAGGCCCAGTTGCAGAAAGTCACCCATGCCTGCTTCCAGGTCGTGGCCTACAAGCCTTACCTGGACCTGGCCCAACGCCTGTGCGAAATGATCGGTGGCCACGAGGCCTACAAAGCGGCGTTCTTCACTTCCGGCGCCGAAGCAGTGGAGAACGCGGTGAAGATTGCCCGTGCCCACACCAACCGCTCGGCGGTGATCGCTTTTCGCGGCGGGTTCCATGGCCGGACTTTGCTCGGCACTACGCTGACCGGGATGAGCCAGCCGTATAAGCAGAACTTCGGTCCGTTCGCGCCGGAGGTGTTCCACACCCCGTATCCGAACGCTTATCGCGGCGTCACCAGTGAGATGGCGCTGCTGGCGTTGGACGAGCTGTTGGCCACGCAAGTAGCCCCTGAGCGGGTCGCGGCGATCATCATTGAGCCGGTGCAGGGCGATGGCGGTTTCCTTTCGGCACCGGCCGAGTTTCTGCAGGGTTTGCGCGCGCTGACGCAAAAGCACGGCATTGTGTTGATTCTCGATGAAATCCAGACCGGTTTCGGTCGCACCGGGAAATGGTTCGGTTTCCAGCATGCTGGCATCCAACCGGACCTGGTCACCGTCGCCAAAAGCCTCGCCGGCGGCTTGCCGTTGTCCGGCGTCGTTGGCAAGGCTGAGATCATGGACGCGCCGCTCCCTGGTGGCCTGGGTGGCACATACGGCGGTAACGCGCTGTCCTGCGCAGCGGCGCTGGCGGTGATCGACGCCTATGAGCAGGAACAACTGCTGGCCCGTGGCGAAGCCCTGGGCGAGCGTCTGCGCCAAGGCTTGTTGCAGTTGCAAGCGCGTTACCCGCAAATTGGCGACGTGCGCGGCAGCGGCTTCATGCTGGCCATCGAGCTGATCAAGAATGACGACGCCCGCACCCCGGATGCCGAGCTGAATCAACGCCTGATCGACGAAGCGCGAGCGGGCGGCTTGCTGGTGATCAAATGCGGGGTCTACCGCAACGTGTTGCGTTTCCTTGCGCCGCTGGTGACGACTGAAACGCAGATTGATGAAGCGTTGCAGATTCTCGACGCCGCCCTGGCGCGCGTCCTGGGTTGAATGCCAGCGTGCATGACGTTTGCCAAGGCAAGCGTCAGTGCTGGTTAATGGAGCGTGATCGATGGGACATCATCGGAGACTTTAAAGATGAGGCTGACTGAATATCGGGCGTTGTTGATCGACTGCGATGAGGTTCTGGTGGATCGCGACTCCGGCGTCTGGAGTGCGTTGCAGCCGCTGCTGGAGCAGCACGGCGACGCACCGGACAAGGCCCGCGTGCTGGCCGAGTTCGATGAGGTGCTGCAAGCGCTGTATCCACGCTTTGGCGAACTGGGTTTCAGCGGCTTGCTGTGCTTCGCCCACCGGCAATTGGCCGAGCGCTGGAAGCTCAAGATCAGTTGGGAGGAGGGTATGAGCTTCGCCCGGTCGGCTGCCGTCTGGACGCTGTTCGAGGACGCGCCGGGTGCGATGCTCTATTTGCGCAAGTTCTATCGCCTGCTGGTGCACGGCGATCGCGATGCAGAGGACCGGGGCGCCCTGTGCGAGCGCCTGGGCATCGAGCCGGAGGATTTTATTTCCCTGGCGAGCGACCCGTTGCAGGATCACGAGTGGTTGTTGGCCAACGATCTGGATGCTGAAGCTATCCTACAGATAACCCGTCCTGGTGCCCGTCCACACAAGGTCGGGGCGGTTTGCCTGATCTGTCGCAGCAGCGAAAACCCGTCCACGCCATGCACGGCGGACTATTGCATCAACAGCATGGCTGATCTGGTGGCTCAGCATCAGCTGTCTTTACGACGCTGATTTTGTTAGAAGATTGTCTTACAAACGGTAGGCAAGAGGTATGCGATGGAAGGTTTAGCGAAACTGGACCGGATCGACATCAGCATTTTGGTAGAGCTTCAAAAAGACGGTCGCATGACCAACGTCAGCCTGGCCGATGCCGTGGGGTTGTCCGCCAGCCCCTGTTTGCAGCGGGTCAAGCGGTTGGAATCGCTGGGGTATATCTCCAGCTACAAGGCCCATCTGAACCTGGCCAAGATTACCGATTCGGTGACGGTTTTCACCGAGATTACCCTGAGCGACCACAAACGCGAGGATTTCGCCAAGTTCGAATCCAACATCCGCCTGGTGGATGAAGTGCTCGAATGCCACCTGATCAGCGGCGGCTACGATTACCTGGTGCGCTTCATGACCCGCAGCATCCAGGACTACCAAGACGTGATGGAAAGCCTGCTGGACAAGAACATCGGCATCTCCAAGTACTTCAGCTACATCGTCATCAAGTCACCCGTGCGCAAGGACGAGATCCCGTTGCGCAAGCTACTGCGGCATTGATAAGGCGTCATGTTCAGTGTGACCCAGCACTGCCATCAGCCGAATGAATCAGCGCACCGACTCGCAGACCCAGATCGGTCAAGTTGAACGGCTTGGTCATCACCCGAGTCGTTGCGTCGACCGAGACCAGGCTTTCGCCCTCGGCAAACCCGGTGATGAACAACACTTTCAGCGTTGGGTGCCGGGCCCTCAGTTCGTCCGCCAGGTTGATGCCGTTCATGGCGCCGGGCAGGCCGATGTCTGTCAGCAATACATCGATGTGCTCGGCGTTATCGGCTTGCTTCAAGGCCGAGTCGCTGTCCAGCGCCTGGAGGACGCGGTAACCGTTTTCGCTCAGGAACTCCGCGACCATTTGGCGAATGGCCGCTTCGTCGTCAACCAGCAGAATCGTTTCGTTGCTCCCAGGTGGCAGCGGTTCAATTCCGGTCGGCTTGGCGCTTTTCAGCGGGGAGGGGAACCGGCGCACAACAGGAAAGTACATCGTCACCGTCGTGCCCACTCCGACGGTGCTGTGGATCTTCACCTGACCTCCGGATTGCTGGGCGAATCCGTAGATCATCGAAAGACCCAAACCGGAACCTTCACCAATGCGCTTCGTGGTGAAGAACGGATCGAACACGCGAGACATGATCTCGGCACTGATCCCCATGCCTGAGTCCGTGACCGATATCCCCACGTACGGGCCCGCAGGCATTATCTTTTCGCTGGAAGACTTTTCGTCGATCACGCAGCGGTACACATCAAGCTTCAAGGCGCCACCCCCGGGCATCGCGTCCCGAGCGTTGATCGCAAGATTGAGCAGTGCGTTTTCCAGTTCATTGGGGTCGCACTTGATCGGGTCGTTGCTTCTGAAAGAACACTCGACATTGATGCTGGGGCCCACGGAGCGCCGGATCATCTCCTCAAGGCCCGCCACCACCCGGCGCGGTTCGAGCACTTCCGGCTGGAGTGATTGCTGCCGAGAAAACGCCAGCAAACGCTGGGTGAGGGCGGCTGCACGTGCCGCCGAGGTCAGGGCGACGCTGTTGTAGCGCGACAGTTGGTCATAGTGGTGGCTGTCAATGCGGCGTTGCATCAGTTCCAAACTACTGGTGATGCCTGCCAGCAGGTTGTTGAAGTCATGGGCGATACCCCCGGTCAGTTGGCCGACGGCTTCCATTTTCTGACTTTGCCGCAACTTGGACTCGGCCAAGGCGCGCTCGTGTTGTTCGGCCTCAAGCTGCCCGGTACGCTGGGTGATACGTTCTTCGAGCCGATCGTTCCAATCCCTCAGCGCGGCCTCCAGCTGTACCCGTTCATTGATATCTTCGACGGTGCCGTACCACTGTTCGCATTGCCCACCAGGGCTCAGGCTGCAAAACGCCCGGATCCTGAACCATCGGTATTCCCCGGTGAGTTTTCGCAGGCGGATTTGCGAGTCGAAGGGTTGCAGGTTTGACAGCGACAAATTCCATAACCGGGCGATGGCGATTTTGTCGTCGGGGTGCGTTGCATTGAGCCACTGGCGCCCCAGCGTCTGTGCCGGTGACCTTCCGGTGTAGTCATACCAACGCTGATCCAGGGACATCACTGCGCCATGGCTGTCGGCCGTCCACGGCCAGTGAGGGTTGAGCTCGGCCGCGATCCGGTAGTGTCTTTCGCTTTCACGCAGTTTTTCTTCGGTCAGGCGCATGGCCTGCAGCGCTTTGGAGCGCTTTAATGCCGCACCGAGCAGGTTGCCGTAACCGCGCAGAAAATCGATATCGCTCTCGGCAAACTGTCGCGGATGACGACTGTCGACCTCGAAAATTCCGAAAGGGCGTGTTTCGGTGGCGCCAAAAACCAATACGTTGACGAACGCCTGGACCCCGTTTTGCCGTTGAAAATCGTGGTAGCGAAAGCGTGTTTCAGCCGAGATATCCGTTGAGATGACGGCGCTACCGGTATCGAGGGAAAAGTGTTCCGGGGTTCCTTCCAATGCCTGCACCCGGACGTTGCCCACGACCCCCGGCGTCCAGCCCACGCCGTTTCGCACGAGAAAGGTGAGGCCGTCGTCCTCCAGCAGCATGAACTTCGCCAGCTGGGTTTGCAGTGCATCTCCCACCAGGCGACAGGCCTCGTCGAGGATGTGTTCCAGATCGTCTGAAACCAGGGCCAACTCACCGAATTCGGCGAGCACCTTGCGTTGACGTAATAAAGTGTCTTCGATTGCCATGTGGGTCACCCTTGGTACGTCCTCAGTATCGGAGGGCAGGGTGGCGGCTAGGTTCACACGGATCGATGACCGTGCTTGCCAGGGGGGGCGAGGGATGAGCGACAACGCAAAAGCCCTTCGTGGGAAGGGTTTTGCTAGGTGGATGCTGAATCTGTGACCACCCGAGATCAGGTGGGAGCGGGCTTGCTCGCGAAGACGGCGGCACTCCAGGATTGATGCAAGCTGATCCACCGCTTTCGCGAGCAAGCCCGCTCCCACAGTAGATCACTCTGCACCGCTTTTATTCCTGAAGAAACTTCAACAGATCCTGATTCAGACGATCCTTGTGAGTCTCGGTCAAGCCATGGGGGGCACCGGCGTAGACGATGAGTTTAGCGCCCTTGATCAGTGCCGCCGAGGCCCGACCCGATGCGTCGATAGGTACGATCTGATCGTCGTCCCCATGGATGACCATGGTTGGCACATCGAACTTCTTCAGGTCACCGCGAAAATCGCTGGCCGAGAACGCCGCGATCGAGTCATAGGTATTCTTGCTGCCGCCCTGCATGCCCTGCGCCCAGAAGGTCTGGATCAGACCTTGGGACGGCTTGGCACCCTTGCGGTTGTAGCCGAAGAAAGGGCCCGAGGCGATGTCCAGGTAAAGCTGCGAACGGTTCTCCAGGGACGCCTTGCGCAGGCCATCGAACACTTCGATGGGCAGGCCGCCAGGGTTGGTTTCGGTCTTGAGCATCAGCGGCGGTACGGAGGAAACCAGGACCGCTTTCTTCACCCGACCGGTACCGTGGCGACCGATGTAGCGAGCCACTTCACCGCCCCCGGTGGAGAAACCGACCAAGGTCACGTCCTTCAGGTCCAGCGCTTCAATGACCGCCGCCAAGTCGTCGGCGTAGTGATCCATGTCGTTGCCTTCCCAAGGCTGGCTGGAGCGTCCGTGGCCGCGGCGATCGTGGGCGACCACGCGATAACCCTTCGAGGCGAGGAACATCATCTGCGCTTCCCAGCTATCGGAGTCCAGTGGCCAGCCGTGGCTGAAGGTCACGACCTGGCCATTCCTCGGACCCCAGTCCTTGTAGTAAAGCTGCACGCCATCCTGGGTGGTGATGTAACTGGCGGACTGGACAACACTGCCGACAGCGGACGCGCTCGCACCGGCCTGAACAGGTGATGCGGCCTCGGCGCTGAGGGTTGCGAGGGCCAGGGTCGCGACGGCCATGGTGCGGTTGAAAGTGTTCATCGTTGCTCTCTCCATAAGGGTCGGTTTGATCTGCTGCGATCGTCATCGATCGCTTGGTGGGCAGATTAAAGCGAGAGGCCGATGACCAGAACTGCAGGGTGTCGATAGCAACTATGGGAATAACGGATACCTGCGTTATCCCGATAATCAAGCCGAACAAAATTGCGTGACGAGGGTTTGCCGGTGCCTCACCGTTTCGCGCTCTGCGTTACGCTTTTGGAGCGCGAAGCGCATTTGTGGGCATCTTGTTGCTCATGCCCTCGATACCCACCCAGAAGAAAATGTCGATCAAGAGTCAACTCAAGATTTTGAAGCAAGGGTCTGTCTGGCTCAGCCTTTCGACCGTCGTATTTGTATTTGCGACGATGTTCTCCGGCTATAGCTTTATTGCCGAGTATCTGGAAGGCGTCACTCACATGAATGGAACATGGGTGAGTGCAATGTTGATGGCGTTTGGTATTTTCGGGTTCTTCGGGAATTTTTTGTTCAGCGCCTGGCTGCAAAAAAATGCAATCCGTACCAGGATCATCTACCCGCTGCTCTATATCGGTATTTACGTACTGGTTTATCTTCTCGGCGGATCATTCTCGGCCATGGTGCTGTTGACCCTTTTGTGGGGGCTGCTGCACTCCGCAGGCCTGGTCATCAGTCAGAGTTGGTTGATGCGTGACGCCAGTGAAGCGCCAGAATTCGCCAATAGTCTCTATATCTCATTCTCGAACTTGGGTATTACCCTAGGTGCGTCGTTGGCTGGTTGGGTCATCGCGAGTCTGGGTACGCACAACCTGGTATGGAGCCGCATCATTTTTGCCGCGCTGGCGCTTCTGAGCATCGTTGCGAAATTGAGCCTCTATGGAAAAGGCCAGGCCTCTTCGGCGCCTGTATTGGCCCATTGAGAGCGTTTCAACTTTTCGTCACAGACTTGCTGCTCTTAAACCACTGTAGCCCTCAACCAAAAGAAGGCATCGGCCCCAACGAGTGCAAGATCCACGTGACCGCCGCTACGGCGGCCAGCACCGCGACGACAAGGCCGATCAGCACCCACTTCAGGATTTTCCACCCTTTCGACGGCTGAGACCTTGGCGCGAGCGTCTCTACCGTGAGCGTCATCCCCCCGTCACATCGCTGGCAAACAGCAGTGTCGTGAAGGAGGAGGGACCCGCATTGATCACAGTTTGTCATGTCGTCACTTCTAGGTTCAGGCTTCACTCTCGTGAAAGCGGCAATGTTTTCGAACCACTTGGCGTTTGAATATGCGCAAGCAGATAAGGGGTTGAAGCCAGGGCGAGTGCATGCAGCTGAACCGGTCCAGAAAAGTTCATGGCCGTCAGAATCTCTTTGATTTTTTCCGGATCGGTGTGGAAGACCTCCAATGCCAACAGCGAGCAACCTTGGTCCTGGAGTGTGCTCGCCGGGTGCGGTCCGTCGGCCCATTGGATGAGGGTGGGGGCTGCTCCGGCCAAGGGAAGGTTACCGTCGGTCGGTACGGTTATGTGCCAGTTCAATGATCCTCTCGTCATCGGTTCAATGGCTCCGACAATGTCGTGGCAAGCGTCATGGGCAGCCTGGATATCATCGGTTCGGGCAACCCAGGTCGCCAGCCGTGCCGGGGAATGGGGAGCCAACTGATCAAGGCCAAACCAGCGGGCCCGGTCCGGACGTTCAGCGCTGGGGTCCACGGCGATCACTTCCAGATAGAGACCGGGGCCAAGGTGAAGCAGCCGGTTATGGGTACCCATGCGGGAATGGGCGCCGCCTGGTTGAAGTTCGACGCCCAGCGCGCTTGTCACGAATCTGCAGCCGGTGTCGAGGTCCGGTGCCACGATGACAAGGTGATCGACAGTGGTGTGCATGTGTTCAGCTCCTGCTTAGTGCTGCCTCAAGTGAGCAGCATTGTGGTCCGTCGTGGGCTTGTTGAAGCGGGAGGCTTAATACTTATAGACGATGCCCAGCTTACCCATGATCTCCAATGCATTGACCAGGCCCAAGCCGTTCATGGGCAGGCACGCAAAGCTCTGGCATTCATCGAAATGAGTGCCGATGGCCAGCAACTTCAAATCATGAGCGTCCAACTGCGCGTTGAAGTACTGGAGCAGTGCCCGTTCCCAATCGTTGGCGCCGTTAACAGCATTGATGGTTTTACGCTCAGGCTTGGAAACTTCAATGCCCAACTGCCGTAACGGTGCCAGGGCATTTACCGCATCGACCCCATAGGACGACCAATCCTTCCACTCGAACCGGGCCAACTGATCAGCCCCGGTGAGTGCTGACTCGACTTGCGTCCAGGCCCAATCCCACTGCGCTGTCGGGGCCGGAATGTTCCCAGTGAGTGCTTGCGCTTGTTCCTCATCAAACAGGCAGTAAAACAGGTCGGCCAGCGTATCGGTCAAATCGAGCGGCGGCGCTTGTACCTGGGTATCCAGATCCCGACTCAAGCGCTGCCACAGACCGTCCAACTCCTCCCAGTCCTCTTCATCCATGCCATCCTCGATCACCTGAGCCTTGTGGCCGCGCTGGTAATTATCCAGCCGCGTCTTGCGCACACGAATCCCATCCTCGGCGAGGCCGACTTCATAGCTGGTGTAATCCAGATAGTTGGTCTGGAAAACGATGCGGTCAGTAAACACATCATGAACAATGCTTTCTTGCGCATCGAAATACGCCGCGCCCTCAAGCTTGCCATGGGTGGTGGTGACACGTTGAAACGACAGCAGGTCGATTGGCTTCATGTAGGTGGGATCGTATGAAGAGGGGGAGATGGACGCCCAGGATAAGTTGAGCGCCGCCCGGTTGGCGCTGATCGTACATCAAGGTGTAAAAATTGCTAAGGGAAGGCGGGTGGACTGCATCAGCCGTCAGGCGCGTGTTTGGGTCTATGCTTATCTTGTCCTTTCAAGAAGGCCCCTATGAACACCGAACGGTCCACCAGGAGAGCACGTGAAACATACGACACCTGCCGCAGTGCTGCTCTGTCTGTTGCTCGGCACGGTTGCCAGGGCCGAGGAGTATCAGGTCGTCACTGAGGAGTGGGCACCGTATAACTACCAGGAAAACAATCAGCTCACTGGCATGACCACGGAAGTCGTCCGGGCCATCATGGCGCTGACCGGAGATGACTTTGAAGTGCTGCTCAAGCCGAGTATGCGCGCCAGCCAGATACTGAAGACCCGGCGCAAGACCATCATGTACTCCATGTTCCGCACGGCGGAACGCGAGTCGTTGTACAAGTGGGTCGGCCCGATCGTGGAAGAGTCCATTCACCCCTATCAGTTGGCCAGTGCGCCGCCGCTGAGCTCCCTGGAACAACTGCTGCGCGCCCCGCAGATCACCACGCGCCATGCCGGCCTGGTGCCGCAGATGCTGCAGTCGCTGGGCTTCAACAACCTGGACAAAAGTGCAACCGAGAGCAAGCAGCTCTACCGCATGCTGCTCGCCGGGCGCACCAGCATCATCGTTGGCGACACCGATGCGGGGGTGGCTTACTACAGCCGCCAGTTGGACATCGCCCCCGGCACGCTGCGCAAAATCCCCATCGAACTCTATCACTCATCGTTGTACATCGCCTTTAGCCTCGACTCTGAAGACAAAGTGGTCACCGCGTGGGCCCGTGCCCTGGAGCAGTTGCGCCGCTCTGGCGAGTTGCGGCGCATCCAGTATCGGTATGAGCAACCCGTCGGGAAATAAAAGCGCGTAACCGTCAAAGACTGCGATCCCCCTAAGATTGAGGCCTGCCCCAGTCAACCTGGTAGGACCATAGCTTACTTCGTACTGGCTTTGCGCCCACGAGCGCCAGGCTTAACCGGCACGCTTGTGCCGTACTCGCTCCACCAAGCAGTGAGCGCTTCCATCGTCGGGCCAAGGCCACGAGCCTTGTGTGTAATTTCATACTCGACGCGCGGGGGGACCTCCGCAAATACGGTTCGTGTTACCAAACCGTCGGTCTCCAGTTCGCGTAGCTGCGCCGTAAGCATGTGTTGAGTAATGCCTGGAATGGCTTTGCGCAGCTCGCCAAAGCGATAGACCCGCTGGTTGAGCAACCACATGATTTCTAACTTCCATTTTCCTGAAAGCAGGGCAAATGCGCGACGCATTTCCTCATGCATGTTCACTTCCACTTCTTCATTAGTCTGGTTTTCCATACTAAGCACCATTGATTCATCCTACTTGTCGCTAGTTATATTAGGCGACATCCTCTCGGCATATTGAACTTAATGCCGAGAGATCAAAACATATGACCACTGCATATATTTACTGGATCAGTACCGCGCTGCTGTCGCTGCTCTATTTCGCCTCCGCAGGCTTGTATATCGCCAAAGGCGATTTCGTGCGAAAGGCGCAAGCAGACTTGGGGTATTCCGCTCCATTTCTGGTGCCGCTCATGATCGTCGTCAAGATACTCGGCCCGCTCGCCATTCTTGGGCACTTCAACGTGGCGCTGAGCGATCTCGCCTATGCCGGTATGTTCTATCACTTGATTTTGTCTGGCATGGCTCACCTGGGCGCTCGCAAGCCTAAAGACGCACTTCCCGCCGCCCTGGGCCTGATTTTTTTGGTCGTCTCCTTCGCAACGCAAAACGCTGCTCGTGAAGTGCAGTCGCCTTACGCACCTGCAACTACCGTGTTTTCAGCATCTCTTAACTGATGGATATTCATTACGGGCTATAGCCTCACACCTGACGGCGGAATGGTCATTGACGCCGCGCGCTGAACCGCGCACGTAAGCCTTGTCGCTAAATTGACAGGGAATGCACATGACGTCTTGCGGCCGCAGGGCAAAAGCATCGGTATTTCCTTGCTACGGCGCCAACTGCAACCATTGCTGCGCATTGCCCTGGGTGACCTTGATCACCGGCCAGGCACCACGCCTCTTTGAAATGGCTTCATTCAAAAAAGACCTGAGGACAGCAGAACCGACTATTCTTTCGGGCAGTGAACACACTCTTATAAAAAAGGGACGTCATGTCAGATTATGATCGCGCCATCGGTTCCAGACCCGGCATTACATGCGGTGATCGAAATTGTCTGAGCAGGCCCAGGCTACTCTGGATGGCTTCAGTTACGGTTTTCTGTTTTTTCACGGCGGCTCCCGGCCACGGGCAGAACCTGCCAACCGCAGCGGCTGACGAAAACGCCGCCGTGACGGTGACTCAAGCGCAGGAAATCGTTGCCGGGGCCTCCCTCCAAGCCGTTCGCTGGAGCGGCCCGGAATCCGGCCCGAAGGCCCTGCGGGGCAAGAGCATCGCCATTGTCGCTGAAGATTTGCGTAATGGAGGCATTGTCGGTGTCGCCCAGGGCGCTCGCGAGGCAGTCAAGGCGATGGGGTGGACGCTGAGGGTCTTCGATGGCGCTGGAACACAGGCCGGGCGCGCAAAGGCCTTTGCCGATGCCCTGGCGGCGAACCCCGACGGCCTCATTCTGTGTGGCGCCGACGCCCTGGAGAACAAGGCAGAGTTGGCTCTCTTCGCCGACAAGGGGATACCGGTGGTGGGTTGGCACGCCGGGGCACGCCCCGGGCCGATTGACGGCACGCCGGTGGCCATGAACGTCTCGACCGACCCACTCGAAGTGGCTCGCCTCACGGCCATGGCGGCAGTGGCACAGTCAAACGGACACGCCGGCGTTGTCATCCTGACCGACTCCAAGTACGCCATCGCCATGGCGAAAGCCAAAGCCATGGAAAGCGTCATTCGCGCCTGTCGGGAGTGTACGGTGCTGGAAGTGCGCGATGTCGCGATTTCCGAAAGTGCCCAGAAGATGCCGGCGATCACCACGGAGCTGCTTCAGCGCTATGGCAAGCGCTGGACCCACACGCTGGCGATCAACGATATCTATTTTGACCACGCGATTGCCTCCTTGACCAAGGCCGCAATACCCAGCGACGGCATCAGTCTGTTGTCTGCCGGTGATGGCAGCTCTTCGGCTTTCTTGCGCATACAGGCCAAAACCTACCAGACGGTCACTGTGGCCGAGCCGCTCAACCTGCATGGCTGGCAGGTGATTGATGAATTGAACCGGCTGTTGGCGGGTCAGCCAGTGAGCGGTTTCGTAGCACCGATTCACCTGGTCAATGTCGACAATATTGCCTTCGACGGCGGGAAAAAACTCCTGTACGACCCTGACAATGGTTATCGAGAAATCTATCGTTACCAATGGAATCCCTGATATTGGACTTTACTTCCCGGCTCGGACGCCGGCTATTGCCGCAATCGCTACGCGCACAGTTCACACTGGCGTTTCTGACGCTCGCGCTGCTAATCCTGGCGGGAGGGGCAACTGCAGTCTATGCGTTGCGCACCTCAAACAGCGCCACCCGCCAATTGACGGATGAGCGACTGGTCCGCATGCAAGATGGGCAAGACATGCTGCAGCGTACGTTGCTGATCGAACGCCAGACCGATCAACTGCTCACAACCCGCTCTCCCGACACGCTGCGTTCAAGCTATGCGGCGACCGTCAAACAGCTTGCGGCCCTTGATCAGCTGGTGCAGCAGCTGACCGCCGCGAACAGTGGCGTCGCAATACTCGACATGCATCAGTCGAGTCAGATGTTCCGCAATACCGCTAACATCGTTGCGCAACTGCGCGACAGTCTGCTGCAAACCGAGGTGACCTTCGAGCAAACCCTGAAGGATTACACCGCTCGCCTGACCGCGACCCAGACCCGGGCCAGCCTGGAACTGGCGGTGTTGCTTTTCGATCTGCCGCAGGCTGTTGACAGTGATGCGGTGCAACGGCTTCGGATCCGATATGAGCGTCTGTCACGCACCGCAGGCACGTTACCCGACGCCGATAGGGAAATGCCCGATCTCTTCTCTCTGCGCCTGACGCTCATCGAACAGTACAACGTCATACGGCGCTTCAATGAGAAACTGCAGAATGAGGCCGGGGTTCTGGTCGCGGTGGCCCGTGCGCAATCCAATGCTTACACCAAAGACTATCGCGAAGCCGTGCAACGCCTGGTCGAGGCCTCAAATCGTAGCCAGCAATGGGTGCTGATCATGTTGGGCGCCAGCCTGGTGTTCGCCTGGTTCGTGACCCGGGTCTTCATGGGCCATCATGTGCTCGTGCGCCTGAATGAGATAAGCCGGCAATTGCGTCAGGAACACACTGACAAAAAGCATGTGATGATGGCCGAACATGGGAAGGACGAGATCGGCAACATGGCTCGTGCGGTGAATCAATTCCTCAAAGACCGCGTTCAGCTGGAAAAAAGAACCGTCCAACTGAGTATCGCCACAGAGCGGCTCGCCCTGCAAAACAGCCGATTGGAGCAAGAGGCAATCATCCGGGCCGGACAAGGCCATGTCCTGGAGTTGATCGCCAGGAGCACCGAGCTTGCAGAAGTCCTCGACAGCCTGGCTCACTTGGTCGAGTCCCAACTGGAAGGAATGATGGTGTCCATCCTGGTGCTGGATGAGGAGGGCACGCATCTGCTGCACGGGGCTGCCCCCAGTTTGCCGAAAGCCTATAACCAGGTCATTGACGGGGTTGCGATTGGTCCGAACGTCGGCTCATGCGGCACCGCGGTGTATCGACGAGAAGCGGTCATCGTCACCGATATCGAACTGGATCCGCTGTGGGAGGACTACCGTTCGCTCGCTGCGCTCTATGGGTTTCGTTCCTGCTGGTCGACGCCGATTCTGTCCCATGAGCGAAAGGTATTGGGAACGTTTGCCTTGTATTCCAGCACCGTACGCAGCCCGAGCTCGATCGAGAAGCGACTGATCGACATGGCGACACCGCTTGCCGGCATCGCGATAGAACGCCAACTGACTGAAAAACGCATTCGCTATATGGGCGACCACGATGCACTGACCGGTCTGCCCAATCGCACCCTGCTCGAAGACCGTCTCAAGCAGGCAATACTCTATGCCCAGCGCTACAACCGCCTGGTGACGGTGGTGTTTCTTGACCTGGACAAATTCAAACTGGTGAATGACAGCCTTGGACACAGTGCTGGAGATGAACTGCTGAAAACCGTCGCCCAGCGCATGCAGGAGTGTGTACGCCGCACCGACACCGTCGTGCGATTGGGGGGCGACGAGTTTGTGATCGTCCTGTTCGACCAGCCCTCGGACCTCGACGGTGTGACGCCAGCCTTGCGCAAAATCCAGGAAGCCATCCTGCGACCGATTCAGCTCAGCGGACATACACTCCACGTCACCTGCAGCATGGGGGTGGCTGCCTATCCTGCTGATGGCAGCGATCCCGACACGTTACTCAGCAACGCGGACGCCGCCATGTACCGGGCCAAGGAGTTGGGGCGCAACAGTTACCAGTTCTACACGAGCGAGATGAATAACAAGGTCCAGGGCAAGCTCGCCCTGCAAGACGGGCTTCGAAACGCACTCAACCATGACGAGTTCCTGCTGTTGTACCAACCGCAGGTGGATTTGCAGTCAGGTCAGATTGTTGGCGTAGAGGCACTGATCCGCTGGCAGCACCCGGAGCTTGGCATGGTGTCTCCCATCAAATTCATTCCGCAGGCCGAAGAGACCGGGTTGATCGTGCCCATCGGCGACTGGGTGATCCATACCGCGTGCAGACAGAACAAGGACTGGCAGGACGCAGGCTGGCCGCCGATTACCATGTCGGTGAATATTTCAGCCCGCCAGTTCATTGAAAGGGACCTGGTCGACCGAGTGATGCATGCCTTGCAAGAAACCGGACTGGACCCGATGTACCTTGAGCTGGAGCTGACCGAAAGCCTGATCATGCAAGACCTTCAGCAAGCCGTCAGCAAAATGAAGGAGCTGCAATCGATGGGGATCCGTCTCTCGATCGACGACTTCGGCACCGGCTACTCGAGCCTTGCGGCATTGAAAAGTTTCCCGATCGCCAGACTCAAGATCGACCAGTCTTTCGTGCGCGATCTGCCCGACAACGAGAACGACAAAGCCATCGCCACCGCGGTGATTTCGTTGGGGCATAAACTGAACCTCAAGGTCATTGCCGAAGGTGTTGAAACCGAAGAACAACTGAGCTTCCTGCGTGAAAACGGCTGCGATGAAATACAGGGTTACTTCTTCAGCAAAGCGGTCAGTGCGCAGGAGATCAGTCTGTTGTTGTGTACGCCTCGGTTGCTTCAACCGAGCCGCATTGTGAGCCCTGAATCGGTCAGGCAACGTGATGTAGAGCGCCCGAATAATCCAATGCCCAGGCATTGAGGGCTCGCCATATTCAGTTCGGCGTAGGGTTTCGATGTTCAGCACAGTTGCAAGGCTCGGTCGGCACCTGGAGTGCCGACCGAGCCCATGCTTACCACCTGAAGTTAACGGACGTCACCAACTCGCGCTCGTCGCCGTAGCGGCAGATGGCAAACTCACAGTAGGTGTACTTTTTGTTCGTCACATTGTTCGCGTTGAGGGCGATGTCCCAGTTCTTGTCGATCTGGTAGCTGGCCATGGCATCGAACAGGGTATAGGCCGGCATCTGCGAGTCGATACCCGAGGCCTGGGTCGTTCCCTTATAGCGAGCACCGCCACCGATCTTCAACTGCGGCAAGCCGAGCAGGGCGAAGTTGTAGTCAGCCCATACGGCGGCCTGGTGGTAGGGGGTATCTTCGCTGCGCTGGCCTACTTCGCTCTGGATCACGCTTTTGGTAATGCGGGCATCGGTGTAGGCGTAGGTCGCAATGACACTCAGTTGAGGCGTCACCTCTGTCTTGGCTTCCAGTTCCAGTCCGCGGGAGCGCTGTTCGCCAATCTGCTGGGGATTTAGGCCCGCCAGGTCGCGCTTCACTACGTTTTCTTGCGTCAGCTCATAAACCGCTGCGCTCAACAACGTGTTGCTGCCAGGGGGCTGGTAGCGGATGCCGATTTCGTACTGCTTGCCTTCGGTGGGATCGAATTTCTGGCCAGGTGCCTCGGCCACCGCAACCGGGAAGAACGATTCGCTGTAGCTGATGTACGGGGCCAGGCCGTTATCTGCCTGATAAACAAGGCCGGCACGCCAGGTGGTGGCTTCGTTGCTCTGGTCGAGCTTCTGGCCAGTGGCGAAAGCTCTTTGATCCTGGTCGGCCCAGTCGTGTCGACCGCCGAGCAACAGCAACCAATGGTCGTCGAACTTGATCTGGTCTTGCAGGTAGATGCCTGTCTGCAGGGTATCAATCTCTGAGCCACGATCACGACTTTGTCTCTTGTCCACCACTACCGGTTGCCCGTAGTTGTAGTCACCGATATTGATAGAAGGCGCATTGGCCCGGAAGTTATGCGAGTCGTACGAGGCATCGTAGGTGTCGGCGCCCACCAAGAAGGTATTTTCAATGCCGCCGATGTTCCAGCGTGTCTCGATATTGGTGTCGCTGGCCAGGGCCCTGGAACGCTCATGGCGATCGCTGTACTGACGACGCAGGATGCCCGTAGTGGCCGCGCTGTTGATGGCCGCCGCACTCGTCTGGGCCTGCAGGTATTTCCATTTCACATCCGCTTCGTAGTAACGCAGTTTGTTGCTGATACGGGTGTGCTCGTCGAAACGGTGTTCGAACTCGTAGCCAATGGCGGACATTTCGCCATTCATATCGTCGTAGTCAGGCTCACCGATGAAATCGTGGCGGCCGATGGTGAACGGTCCGTTGCCGACACCCTTGACGAGTTGGTAGGGCAGGGGGGCGGAGAAGCGTGTGTCACTTTTTTGATAGAAAGACAACAGTGTCAGCGAGGTGTCATCGTTCGGGCGCCAGGTCAGGGCCGGGGCGATGTAGGTCTTGTCGTCGTTGACGTAGTCCTGCTGGGTATCACTGTCGCGCTGAAGCATGGTCAGGCGATAGCTGAGGGTCTCGCTGTCGCCGAGGGGGCCGCTGAAGTCGGCTGTCAGTTGCTTGCGATCATGATTGCCGTATTGCAGGCCCAATTCATGCAGCGGTGTTTCGGTGGGGCGCTTGCTGACGCCGTTGACAAATCCACCTGGGGACAGTTGCCCGTACAGTACCGACGCCGCGCCGCGGATCACTTCCACGCGTTCCAGGCCGAAGGGTTCCTGGACGCCATCGTAGGAGTTGTTTTGCAGGCGCATGCCATCGCGTAGCGAGCCGCCGGTGGCGGACTCTACGTCGAAGCCACGAATGCGGAACCGATCGGAAGTCCGGTTGAAGCTGCTTGGCTGGCTGGTGAAACCCGGGGTGTAGCTCAGGGTGTCGGCCAGGGTGTCGGACTTGCGATCGCGCATTTCATCGGCGGTCACCACGGACAACGACTGCGGCGTTTCGGTAATGGCCGCGTTGGTTTTGGTGGCGCTGGTGTTACGCAAGGCGACTTTGCCGTTGACCGGGCCAGTCGGGTTCTCCAGGGGGGCGGCGTTGATGTTGATTTCGCCGAGTTGAACGGCGGCGCCCTTGTCGGGGGTGTCATCCTGCGCGGCGATCGCCTGGGCTGAAAAGATGCTCCCCAAAGCCAGTGCAAGGGTGCTCAGGTGAAACGCTGGGTGACGCGCGACGTAACGTTTTCCGGTGCCAACTGTTGTTTTTGTTCCGAGCATCGAGGGAATCCTTGAGTTTACATTTTGGCTTTGGGGGGCCTTATGCCCTGATTCAGTTCGATCAATAGACCATCAGGGTTGGTGTCTACTGGCCACATGTTAGCTGTAAATGATAAGGGTTTGCATTAGTGTTGTCAGTCTTGTAGGCAATTATTTTATTTTCGACATATCCTGTCGGCCACTTAATGCCCCCCTCGGCCGACTCCCTACGGTGTTACCGGACGAAAAAATATCGCGGGGGCGTTGCTCGACGAATCATTCGATCAGGCCTTTTGGGCGTGGAGGGACGGTCATGCTGAAAGCCACCGATGTGCGGCTGAGCTATGGCGAACAGCAGATTCTCAACGGTGTCAGCCTGGATATTCCTGAAGGGTGTTTCACGGCGTTGATCGGGGCCAATGGTTGCGGCAAGACCACTTTGCTGAATGTGCTTGCGCATATGTTGCGGCCGAGCGCTGGCAGCGTGCAGTTGGCGGGAAAGCCGTTGGGGCAGCATTCGCGTCGGGCGCTGGCGCAACAGATGGCGCTACTGCCTCAGCGCACCACATCGCCCGCCGGGATGAGTGTGCGTGAGCTCGTGATGCAGGGGCGTTTTCCCTGGCAGAGCTGGTGGCGCCAATGGTCCGAACAGGATCAACAGGCCATTGACCGCGCCATTGACCTGGCCGGCATCAGTTCCCTGCTTGATCGTTCATTGGCAACCCTGTCGGGTGGACAGTTGCAACGTTGCTGGATTGCCATGACCCTGGCCCAGGATACGCCAGTGATTCTGCTGGATGAGCCAACGACCTTTCTCGATATTGCGCATCAGATCACGCTGCTTGAGTTGCTGGTTGATCTGCGTGAGCAAGGCAAAACCATCGTGGCGGTACTGCACGACTTGAACCAGGCCGCGCGTTATGCCGACCACCTGGTGATGATGCGCGAAGGGCGCTTGCTCGCCCAGGGTGCGCCCGCCAAGGTATTCACTCGGGAAAATCTCAAGGCGGTGTTTGATCTGGATGCGCACATTATCACCGACCCTTATTCCGGTGATCCGTTATGCGTACCGCAGACGAGCCGAAGCCAGCCGTTGGCTGTGCGGGAGGCGATGTGAATCACGGTTTACGGTTGCCGGTCTGGCTGGGTTTATTGGTGGCGATTGCCCTGACGGCGCTGGTTCATCTGGCCGTCGGCGCCAAGGACATACCCTGGCATGAGGCTTGGCAGGCTTTGGTCGCCTATGCGCCAGGCAACCCCGACCAGAGTGTCATCCGTGGCAGCCGCTTGCCGCGTCTGCTGGTCGCGATGTTGGTGGGGGCCAGCCTGGGGCTCGCGGGTGCAATCATGCAAGCGGTCGGTGATAACCCGTTGGCCGACCCGGGCATTCTCGGCATCAACAGCGGCGCTGCGTTATTCGTCGTGTTCGGTTTGCTGGTGCTGCCGGGCAACGATATGTCGATGATTCCCTTATTTGCATTTGCGGGCGCACTGGTGGCCTCCATTGGTGTCCTGATGTTGGCGGGGCGGGGGCACAACCCGATTCGACTGACATTGTCCGGGGCGATGATCGCGGCGTTGTTCAGCGCGATTACCTCGATCCTGTTGCTGCTCGATCAGCAGGGGCTCGACAGTCTGCGTCGCTGGCTGACCGGCTCCATCGGCGTGACCGGGGGCTCGATGCAGGCTTGGGTCTGGCCCTATGTCTTGCTGGGCATGTGCCTGTGCCTGGTAAACGTCCGCGCATTGAATGCCCATCGTCTTGGTCCGCAGGCGGCGGCCGGCATGGGCGTCAATCTGTTGAAAATGCGTGTGCTCGGCCTGGCGTCGGTGGTGCTGTTGTCAGGCGGGGCAGTGGCCTTGGCGGGGCCCATTGGTTTTGTCGGCCTGGTGGTGCCCCATGCGGCGCGGTTGCTGTTTGGCGATGACTATCGCCGACTGTTGCTGGCTGCCCCGCTGCTGGGGGCATTGCTGCTGATCCTGGCGGATATCGCGGCAAGAACCGTGGTGCGTCCGTTCGAACTCAACACCGGTATCGTGACAGCCCTTATCGGCGGCCCCATTTTTGTCGTGCTGGTATTGAGGAAGGTCCGATGATGCGAGCGGGATTGACCTTGCCCCGAGCCTATCGGTTGCTGCCCTGGGTAGCCCGACCGATCGACTTGATTTCGGTGCTGTTACTGATGGTTGCCGTTGTGGGGTTGGCGCTCTATGCATTGACCGTTGGCAGCTACTCGCTGAATGTTGCCCAGGTATGGCAAGCCTTGCTGGCGCCTGAGCAAGTCAATTCGACCATGCGCAACCTGCTCTGGGAGCTGCGATTGCCGCGTGTCTTGCTGGCGGTCCTGGCCGGCGCGGCCATGTCCCTTGCCGGGCTGTTGATGCAGTCGTTGACGCGTAACCCTCTGGCGGCGCCGGGCCTGGTGGGCGTGGAGTCAGGCGCCAGTGTCACCATGTTGTTGATCATCGTGCTTTGGCCGGCGCTTTTGCCCCTGGAGTTTTATCCATTGGCGGCACTGGCCGGAGGGTTGGCGGTGGCGTTCTTCGTCGCGCTGCTGTCCTGGCGCCAGGGTATCTCGCCGTTACGCTTGATCCTGGTCGGCGTGGGGCTTACCGCCATGCTCAGCGCGGTGGCCGACCTGCTCATCACTTACGGCAATATCGACCAAGTGGAGTCGGCCCTGATGTGGCTGGGCGGCAGTCTGCACCGGGCCGGCTGGGCGCAGGTCCATAGCCTGGGCATTTGGCTGATGCTGGCCGGGGTGCCGTTGCTGTTCTGTCATCGTC
Organism: Pseudomonas viciae; assembly: GCF_004786035.1. Classification (NCBI taxonomy): domain Bacteria; kingdom Pseudomonadati; phylum Pseudomonadota; class Gammaproteobacteria; order Pseudomonadales; family Pseudomonadaceae; genus Pseudomonas; species Pseudomonas viciae. Next base: position 4,116,015 of record NZ_CP035088.1, on the reverse strand, counting down.
AGCTGAATCTGTTGCAACTGGGTGAAAAAGTCGCGCTCAGTCGAGGCCTGAATGTCACGTGGGTCATGATTTCCTTGTTACTGTGCAGCGTCATGTTGACGGCGGCGGCAGTGGCAAACGTGGGCACCATGACGTTTGTCGGGCTGGTGGCGCCGCACCTGGCGCGGCAAATGGCGGGTGACCGTCATGGCGCGTTGATCCCCTTGTCGGCATTGGTGGGGGCGTTGTTGGTGTTGGCCGGTGACACCCTGGGCCGGGGGCTTTTCCCGCCTTTGCAGTTGCCTGCGGGGCTGGTTGTCGCAATTATCGGCGCGCCTTATCTGATTGTCTTGCTGGCGCGTCAGCGCAGTCGCTGAAAACACAGTGGTGCTTATTGAATTGTCTGGAGGTAAATGCGTGCGGGAATGGGTGAAAGGTTTTTTTCGAGGCGTGGTCGGCATGCTGTGTGTGCCGCTGGCATTGGTGGCTGCACAGGCTGGCGCCGCTGAAACCAAAGTGTTCGAAAACAGTTTTGGCCGAGTCGAGGTGCCTGTTGCGCCGCATTGCATTGTGTCTTTGCATGACTTCAGCCTGACGGCCCAGTTGCTGGAGCTGGGAGTCAAGCCCTGTGGTTCGACGGGGCGCAAGAAACTGTTCTCGGACGTGTTGTTTCGCGGGACGCAGCAGCGGTTCAATGTGACGGGCATCCAGTATATCGGCTCGCACCAGTCGCCCGATCTGGAAGCCATCGCAGCCTTGAAGCCGGATTTGATTGTTGGCTTGTCGTATCACGCCGACATCAAGGAAAAACTCAGCAAGATCGCGCCGGTCGTGCTGCTGCCCGCTCGGGAAAGCGACATCAAGACCTACGCCAAGGAACTCGCCGAGCTGGTCGGCAAGCAGCAGCGCTATGAAGAAATGCTCAACGAATATCAATGGGTCGTCAGCGAGTTCAAGAAGCGCGTGAAAGATCCTTCACGCATCACCGTCACGACGCTGGAAGTCTACAGCGATGGTTTCCAGTTGATCGGCCGCGGTGGCATGGACGATGTCATCACCGATTTTGGCCTGGGACGTGTCGCCGCGTACCGCGAGGCGCGGCAAAACGTGCCGTACAGCCTGGAGCGCATCGGCGACTTCGACAGTGATTTCATTATCGACACGTATGAGGAGCTTCTGGACTCAGAAGCCAGCACGGCGGCGTTTCGTCAGTCCCCCCAGTGGCAGAATCTGTTTGCGGTGAAAAATCGCCAGTTTTTGTACCTCAATCGCAGCCGCTATGCCGATACGATGCAGGGCCTGTTGGGTTCTGCCTATTTGCTGATGTCGCATATCGCTGAGCGGGAGAGCGTGCTGCAGGCCAAGTAAAACGTATCATCTGCGATACAATCGTCATTAATGACAATGATTCTCTATTGCAGGTGTTACTCGTTTGTATTAGTTTATGCTCTCGAAAAATACGCTGATTGCAATGGCGGGGGGCTTAAATGGAAAGCGGTTTGGTGCGTGCACAGGTTCAATTCATGGATGTTGTACCGGGTAGCGAGCAGACCCTGCCGTTCATAGTCCAGGCCCCGCTTGCCGGGGATGCCTGGCAAGCCAGTCGAGCGCAGATCTTGCAGGTCGTAGAAACTGAGTTGCCGCGTGCAGGTGGCATTTTGTTTCGCGGTTTTGCGTTCAAGGGAGAGGCGGACTTCGAGGAGTTTGCTCGTAGCTTCGGTCATGAACTGCTGACCTACGACTACGCGTCCACCCCGCGCACCAAGCTCAACAACCGGGTATACACCTCCACCGAGTACCCGGCCCATCAGGTTATCCCGCTGCACAATGAACAGTCCTATTCGCTGAATTGGCCGATGAAGATCTGGTTCCATTGTGTGCAGCCCTCGCAGGTCGGCGGTGAAACACCCATTGCCGACAGCCGCCTTGTTTACCAGCAACTCGACCCCGCTATCCGTCAGCGTTTTGCCGAGAAGCGCCTGATGTACGTGCGCAATTACGGCAACGGCCTGGACTTGCCCTGGCAACAGGCTTTCAGTACCGAGGACCGCTCGCAGGTCGAGCGTTTCTGTCGCGCCAGCAACATCGAATTCCAGTGGAAGGACGACGGTGAGCTTTCCACTCGCCAGGTCTGCCAGGCCGTTGCCCAGCACCCGGTTACCGGTGATTGGGTGTGGTTCAATCAGGCGCATCTGTTCCATATCTCCAACCTTGCAGCGCCGGTGCGTGAGACATTGATCTCCATCGTCGGGGAGCAGGGCGTGCCGCGTAACGTGTTTTATGGTGACGGCTCGCCGATTGAGCTGGAGGCGCTGGAGCACATCCGCGAGGTCCTGCAACGCTGTCAGGTGAGCTTCCCCTGGCAGGCGGGTGATGTGTTGATGCTCGACAACATGCTGGTGGCTCACGGTCGCTCGACCTTCCAGGGATCGCGCAAGGTCGTGGTCGCCATGGCCGAGCCTGCCTCGGCGAGCTGATCGCCTCCCACTTTCAGAAAGCCGTCGCAATGGGCGGCCTATTTCGAACAAGCACAATCAAGGACATCAAATGCTCGATCGTCTGATGCATCGCTGCTGGCTGCGTGGAATTCGCCTATCGATAGCCGAAGGTCAATTGATCGTTACGCACGGGTCGCCAGGCGCGCTGGATGATGAGCTCAATGCCGAGCTCCACGCACGCGACGCCGAAGTGCGGCAATGGCTGCAGCAGCACCCTGATTATTTCGCTGCCCGGCCCCTGACGGATAACGAGCAGGCGTTGTGGTTTCTTCAACGTCTGGAGCCTGACAGCTGCGCCTATAACATTGCCTACGCCGGACGGATCAAGCCGCAGTTCGTTACCCAGGACTTGCCCCAACGTCTGCAGGACGCATGGGCCACGGTCCAGCAGCGCTATCCGATGCTGTGCACGCCCTATGCCGAGCGCAACGGTGATTTGTTGCAGTGGAGCCACCGCGAGCGGGTCCAGCCGTTGCAGTGTGTGGCCATGCAGGACGCGGACGCAGCGACGTTGCAGCAACGCATCACCGAGATGGCCGATCTTCCCTTCAGACTGGAAGAGGGGGACGTCAGTCGGGTAGTCCTGTTGAGCAACGCGCGCGACGGCCAGGCCGAGCACACCGTGTTGCTGGTGATTCATCACATCGCGGCGGATCTGGCCACGTTCTACATTGTGCTCAATGAGCTGTTCGCATTGATCAACGATCAGTCGCTGCCCGCCGTGAATCCCGACGCCTATCGCGACTATTGCAGTGATCTGCATATCCGCAGCGAAGCGGCCGAGCCCGTAGAGCTGGCATGGTGGCAGGCACAGCTGGCCGAAGCCCCGACGCTGGAGTTGCCGACAGACTTTCCCCACGGCAGCAATCAGGCATTCAAGGGCGGGGAGTTGTCGGTCCGCTTCGATCCGGCCACCACGGCACGGTTTCGCGCCGTCGCCCGAGAGTTGGGGGTGACGCCGTATGTGCTGTGGTTCTCACTGTTCCAGCAGTTTCTCGGCGTACTGTCAGGCCAGGACGATTTCGTCCTCGGAACGCCCAGCGGTTGGCGCTTGCGCCGCGAGCACGTCAATCTGCCGGGTTATCTGGTCAATCCGCTGCCGATCCGCTGCCGTCTGCGTCGGGATCTGTCCAGTGGCGACTGGGCAAGGCAGGTAGACGCTACCGTCAAACAGGCCTTGCAGCACCGCCACTATCCATTCTCGCGCCTGGTCAAACAGTTGGATTTACCGCGCCAGGTGGGCAGGGCGCCGCTGTTCCAGCATATGTTCACGCTGAACAAGGAACGCATCGCGCCTTTCGAGCAGTACGTTGACCGCTTGCTGTCGGAGCAGCGCGGCGCGGCCCACGAGCTGAACATGGTGATCATCGACGAAGAAGAGGGGTTCCTCTGCCGTTGGCGTTACAGCAAGGCGTTGTACCGCCATGAAACGATCGAGCGCTATCGGGATCAGTTCGTCGCCCTGGCTCTGGCGGTGCTCGAACAACCCCAAGTGCCGTTTGCCGAACTCGATTGGTTGGTGCCCGAGCAGCAGTCATTCTTGAAAGGGGAGGATGCGCCGGTCGCCGTCAGCAACGCCTGGCAGTCGTTCACTGAGCAGTGTGAACTCAAGCCTCGCTCGATTGCTCTTGAGGATGAGCAGGGTACGCTCAGCTATGCCGAACTGGGGCGTGCTGTGGTCGCCCGTGGCGAACGCTTGCAGGAGGGTTCGAGCCTGGCCGGTGAACGCATCGCCTTGTGCCTGCCGCGCAGTCGTGAGCTGGTGATGCATATGCTCGCGACGTGGCAGTGCAGCGCGACCTACCTGGCCCTCGATCCGCAGTGGCCGCCGTCGCGTTTGCAGGCTATCTGTCAGGATGCGATGCCCAAGGTGTGGATCAGTGAGGGCGCGCGCCCCGAGTGGTTGCCTGAGCAGGTTCGGTGGTTGGCGTTGCCGCCTGCGCCCTTGTCCAGTGAGTCACCCTTGCGAGCGGCCCTGGCGGCTGATCTTGCGGCTTACGTGGTGTACACCTCAGGCTCCAGTGGTCGGCCAAAGGGCGTGAAGGTCAGCCAGGGCAATCTGATTCATTACGTGAGTGGAAGCCTTGAGCGCCTGAATCTGCCGGCCGATGCGAGCCTGGCGAGTCTGGCCAGTTGTGCGACCGACCTGGGTCATACCGCCTTGTTCGGCGCACTGCTGAGCGGCCGCTGTCTGCGCCTGCTGGCCGAGGAGTTGGCCTTCGACGCCGAGGAACTGGCAGCCGTGCTTGAGCGCCAGCCCGTCGACCTGTTGAAAATCGTGCCGTCGCACCTCAACGCCTTGTTGATCGCCAAAGACCCGCAGCGGTTGTTGCCGCGTCAATGCCTGGTCACCGGTGGCGAAGCCTTGGGCCACGATCTGGTGACGCGCTTGCGCGCATTGAAAGCCGATCTGCGCATCGTCAACCACTATGGCCCGAGCGAAACCACCGTCGGGGTGTTGACCCACGAGGTCGATGCCAGCGGCGCGGCGCCGTTGGGCCGGCCACTGGCCAATGTCCAGGTCAGCGTGCGCTCACCTGACGGCGCTCTGTTGCCGATCGGTGTCAGCGGCGAACTGTACGTTCAAGGGGCAACCGTCGCGCAGGGTTATCTCAGTGCCTCGGATGCCGATCACGCACGCTTTGGTGAGCACGGTTATCGCACCGGCGACCGCGTGCGGCTCAATCACCAGGGGCAGGTGGAGTTTCTCGGCCGCCTCGATGAGCAGGTCAAGATCAGGGGCTACCGGGTTGAGCCGGCGGAAGTCGCGGCGCAGTTGCGCGCCATGCCGCAGGTCAGCGACGTCAGGGTGCTGAACAGTCCGACGCCGCTGTCGGGCAATCGACTGGTCGCCTTCCTGGTCGCGCCGTCGGCCGCACTGGCCGACATCCAGGCGGCTCTGCAGCTGCAATTGCCGGACTACATGCAGCCGGCCCAGTGGCATTGTCTCGACGGTTTCGCCTTGCTGCCCAACGGTAAGGTCGATCGCCAGGCGTTGTTGCGCCTGGCCGAGCAAACGCCGGCTCCCGCCCAGGGGGCGGAGCTGTCGAGCGATCAGCCGTTGAACGTCGTGGAAGCCGCGTTGCTGGACATCTGGCGGGCGATGCTCGGCAACCCCGAGGTGGGGCCTGATGACAACTTCTTCGCCCTGGGTGGCGATTCCATTCTCGGCCTGCAAATCATCGCCCTGGCGCGCCAGCAACAGATTCTGATGACGCCCAAGCAATTGTTTGCCGAGCAAACCGTGCGTGCCTTGGCTCGAGTGGTGCAGACACCACAGCGCACCCTGGAGCAGCACCTGCTCGAAATCGCCCGGGAGATTCTCAACAACCCGGATCTGCGGGCCGATGACAATTTCTTCGCGGTCGGCGGCGACTCGATTCTGAGTTTGCAGATCATCGCCCGGGCCAAGCAGCAGGGCCTGCAGCTCAAGCCCAAGCAGATTTTCGAATACCCCACCGTGCGTGGCTGGGCCGAGCAGGTGGTGGACCTTGGCGCGATGAATGCGCAGCCTGCCAGCGACGGGCCTGAGCCCACCACGGCGTTCGCCTTGACGCCGATCCAGGATTGGTTTTTTGCCCAGCAGCAGAACCTGGCCGAACACTGGAACCAGTCGCTGTTGCTGGCCCTGGACGAACCACTGGATCAGGGCCGGTTTACCCGGGCTCTAGGCTCTTTGCTTGAACGTCATGCCAGCTTGCGCCTGACCTTTGAAGCCTCTGCGAATGGCTGGCAACAACGTTATCAAGCCTTTTCCCAAGGCCAGGTCGAAGCGCTGTTCCAGGTGGTGGAAGAACCCTTGACCGAAGCCTTGCTGCAACGCTCGCAGCAGGGCTGGAACCTGGCCCAGGCTCCGCTGATCCGCTGGGTGTACTTCGCCCAAACCCGGGAGCTGCTCTGCACGGCCCATCACCTGTTGGTCGATGCGGTGTCGTGGCAGGTGCTGTTGCACGAACTGGAAAGCCTGTACCTGCAACCTGGCGTGGTTCTGCCCGCCGTCACGGCAGGTTTCCATGTGTGGAGCGAAGCGTTGCAGCGCCACCGTGGTGAGCCTGATGTGTTGGCTCAGGTGGATTTCTGGCATCAGCAACTGGCCGCTGAGGGCGTGGTGCCTGAACAGGTCAGTTTGTACGGTGAGAGCCGGACGCTGGACGCGCAACTGTCGGTTGAGCAGACGCAGTTGCTGTTGGGCGATTGTCATGGCGCTTACGGCACCCAGGTCCAGGATCTGTTGGTGGCCGCGCTGGCGGGAGCCGTGGGGCAGTGGCAGGGACGGGAGCGAGTCACCCTGGAACTGGAAAGCCACGGTCGCAGCGGTTGGGAGCAGGGCCCTGATCTGTCCCGTTCGATCGGTTGGCACACCAGCCGTTATCCGCTGGCCGTCGATACCTCATGGGATCTCGAACATTCGATCATCGCGGCCAAGGAAGCCCTGCGTCGCGTACCTGAACAAGGCATGGGTTACGGTCTGCTGCGCCTCGATCCTGCCCACGGCCTGGGGGCGGCCTCGCTGTTGACGTTCAACTACCTGGGGCGGGTCGACCAATGGCTCGAGGCGTCCAGCCTTTGGCGATTGGCTCGGCCGATCTGTCCTGGCATGCGCGCCGACAGCACCCGCCGCACGCATTTGCTGGATGTCACCGCGCTGGTGAACGAAGGTCGGCTGCATATCGAATGGCGTTATGACCCGCAGGTCCACGAGCCAGCGTTGGTCCGCGAGTTGGCGCAGCAGTTCCAGCAGCGCATTGCGGCCTTGCTGGAGCACTGCCTGGCGCCCACGGTGGGTCGCGCCACGGCTTCGGACTTCGCTGACTCCGGCTTGTCCGACGATGAATTCCTGGGGCTGCTCGAACAACTCGAGCAGTGATTACCCCTGCGTCCCCATACATTACAGGTTCGGATACCGTCAGCATGAACGACAAGGTCAAAGCACTTTCGCGCAACATCGAAGCGATTTATCCGCTGGCTCCCATGCAGCAAGGACTGTTGTTCCACAGTCTGCTGCACCCGGGCAAGGGTATGTATCTGCTGCAATACCGTCATGTCATGGTCATGCCGAATCTCGATCTGGCGGCGTTCCGTCAGGCCTGGGCGCAGGTGGTGGAGCGCCACGAGTTGCTGCGCACCTCCTTTGTCTGGAAACAGCAAAAGCGTCCGATGCAGGTGGTGCACAAGCAGGTCGAATTACCGATCACCTACGAGGACTGGTCGCATCTAAGCGAAGGCGAGCAGCAGGATCGCCTGGAGCAATTGCTCAGCGACGAACGCACCCAGGGGCTGGACTTTACCAAGGCGCCCCTGATGCGCGTCAGGCTCTACAAGTTGGCGCCCGACACCTACCAGTTCGTGCGCAGCTATCACCACATCCTGATGGACGCCTGGTGCTTCTCGATCATCATGATGGACTTCCTCAACGGCTACCGCGCCGCCCAGGAAGGTCGTCGGCTGAATTTGCCGGCACCGCGTCCGTACCGTGATTTCATTCGTTGGCTGGAAACCCAGAAGCCGGAAGATCATCAGGCGTTCTGGCAACAGCGCCTGGCGGGTTTCGACACGCCCAATGAATTTGGCTTCGGTCATGTCGGGCGCATTCAGGGCGCCGCCGAGCCCGTTGAGGACTGTGTCGAACATCTGGAGCTTGAGCAGACCCAGGCGCTGCAAAGCGCGGCGGCCCAACACGGCATTACCCTGAACACCCTGGTGCAGGGGGCCTGGGCTTTGCTGTTGGCGCGTTACAGCGGTGATCGCGATCTGGTGTTCGGTATCACGGTCGCCGGTCGCCCGGTCCACCTGCAAGGTATGGAAAGCATCGTCGGGCTGTTCATCAACAGTTTGCCGCTGCGCTGGGGTTGGCGCCCGGATGACGCGCTGGGCCCGTGGTTGAAGGCCTTGCAGACCGAGAACTTGAGCCTGCGCGAACACGAGAGTGTGTCCCTGGCCGAGATCCAGCGCTGGAGCGAAGTACAGCGTCAGGATTTGTTCCAGAGCCTGTTCGTGTTCGAGAACGCGCCCATTGCCGCCGACTTGCGTCAGGGGCAACTGGACTACCTGATCAGCGACATGGCCAACCGCACCCATACGAACTACCCCATCACGGTGGTGATCGTTCCGGGAGAGCGCCTGCATTTGCAACTGACCTATCAGACCGACTGGTTCCTGCGCGAAGAAGTCGAGCAGATGCTGCGCCACTTCCGCACGTTGCTGCTGAACATCGGTGATGCCCTGCGCACGAACGCCGAGACCCCCTTGCATCACTTGGCGATGCTCGATGAACGTGAAGTTGCCCTCCAGCAGCAGGTTTGGGCCGGAGGTGGTCTGGCGGCCGACGAACAGCTGCTGAATCCGCTGTACATCGAGCGCTTTCAGCAACAGGTTCGCCAGACGCCCGAACGCATTGCCATGGTTCACGGCGAGCAAAGCCTGACGTTCGACCAGTTGAACCGCGCCGCCAACCGTCTGGCCCGGCACTTGCGCGCACAGGGTGTCAAAGCCGACGATTTGATCGCGGTGTTCGATGAGCGAGGCCTGGACCTGGTGGTGATGATTGTCGCCACGCTCAAGGCCGGTGCCGGTTGGTTGCCGCTCGATCCACGCAACCCGCCTCAACGATTGGCCCAGGTCCTGCGCCAGAGCCGCACGCCGTTGCTGGTTCACAGCGTCGGGCAGGGCGAACTGGCGATGGAGGCTTTAGGGTTTCTCGAACAGCGCCCCAAGTCTGTGCTCTACGAGCCCTCGGCACTGGGCAGCTACGGCGATGACGACCTGAACATCCCGGTTCACGACCGTTCGCTGGCCTATTGCATCTTCACTTCCGGCTCCACCGGCACGCCCAAAGGGGCCATGGTGGCGCACGCCGGCATGCTCAATAACATTCTCGGCAAACTGCCGGGGCTGGGGCTCGATGCGACCGATGTGATTGCCCAGACCGCGCCGCAGTGCTTCGACATTTCCGTCTGGCAAACCCTCGCCGGCCTGGTGCTCGGCGCGCGCACGGTGATCCTCGGCGATTGCGTCGTGCAGGATCCTGACGCGCTGGCTTCGGCCATTGAACGGCATGGCATCAGCATTCTCGAAGCCGTGCCGTCGTTGATGCAGAGCCTGCTCGACGCAGGGCTCGAACGTTCGCCCCTGCGCTGGGTGTTGGCCACTGGCGAGGCGCTGCCGCCGGCATTGGCGCGGCGCTGGTTCGAACGCTATCCCGCTATTCCGTTGATGAACGCCTATGGACCGGCCGAATGCTCCGATGACGTGGCTTTTCATCCGTTGCTCGAACGTTTGCCGGAGCAACGTATCAATGTGCCGATCGGTCGCGCCACGCTGAATAACCGCTTGTACCTGCTCAATGCTGATCTGCAGCCCGTACCGGCGGGTGCTGTCGGGGAAATCTTCGTCGCCGGGGTTGGCGTCGGGCGCGGTTACATGGCCGACCCGGCGCGCACGGCGGCGGTGTTCCTGCCGGACCCGATCGCCAACGATGGTTCCCGTCTTTATCGCACTGGCGACTTGGCGCGCTTCCTGCCCAATGGGGATCTTGAATACGTCGGCCGTACCGACCATCAAGTCAAGATCCGCGGACACCGTATTGAACTGGACGAGATCGAAGCCTGCCTGACCCGTTACCCAGGAGTCCGGGAAGCGGTGGTTGTTGCCCGTGATGACCAGCAACGCGCCAAGGTCCTGGTGGCTTATGTAGTGGCCGATGCCCAGGCCAGCATCGAGGCCTTGCGCGAGCATGTCCTGGGTAACCTGCCGCCGTACATGACGCCGGGCGCCTTTGTGTTTCTTGAGCGCTTTCCACTCAATGGCAATGGCAAGATCGACCGTAAATCCTTGCCCGCGCCGGATTTCGCCGCGCAAAGCCAGGCCCGCTATGTCGCGCCCAGCAGCGAGCTGCAAGGGCAGTTGGTCGAGGCCTGGCAAAGTGTGCTGGGACTGGGTCAGGTGGGTGTCGAAGACAACTTCTTCGAGCTAGGCGGTCATTCGCTGTTGGCCACACAACTGATTGGTCTGATCGGCAAACTCAGTGGCAAGGACTTGCCCCTGCGCGTGGTGTTCGAGCGCCCGACCATCGCCGCCATGGCCGATTGGCTGGAAAGCCAGGCCAGCACGGTGAAGTCATCGCCAACGCTGTTGCCGCGCCCTGAGAAACTGCCACTGTCGTTTGCCCAGCAGCGCCTGTGGTTCCTGCAACAACTGGATCCGCAAAGTCCCGCCTACAACCTGGCCGGTGCCGTGCGCTTGACCGGCGAGCTGCATATCGCCGACCTGCAGGCTGCCCTGCAGGCCGTGGTCGATCAGCACGAAGTGCTGCGCACCGGGTTTATCGGCGAAGCTCAAGGGCCGAGCCAGGTGATCCTGGCTCGTATCGAGCTTGAGATGCCATTGATCGAGGTGCGGAGCGAACAGGCGCTGCACGAGCTGCTGCGTCAGGATGCAATGACCCCGTTCGCCCTGGAAGCCGCGCCGTTGCTGCGGGCCAGACTCTATCGCCTGGCGCCGGATGTCTGTGTCCTGTCGTTGAACTGCCATCACATCGTTGCCGATGGCTGGTCCCTGCAATTGATCATCGACGGTGTATGCAAGCAGTACCGCAACCGGCGAGAGGGTCTGACCACAGAGCAGCCGGCGCCGTCGATGCAGTACGCCGACTACGCACTCTGGCAACGCCAATGGATGAACAGCAAGGCGTGCGAGCAGGAACTGGCCTACTGGCGCGAGCAATTGGCCGGCGAGCTGCCGGTGCTGGAGCTGGCGGCCGATTTTCCCCGTCCGGCCCAGGCCAGCCAGGCGGGTGGGCGTGTTGAACGGCGTTTGTCCGAGGCCCTGACGGCCCGCTTGCGCGCGTTCAGTGCCCGTCACGGCTGGAGCAATTTCATCCCGATGCTGACCGCGTTTCAGCTGCTGTTGCGCAGCCGCAGCGGCGTGGACGACATTCTGGTCGGGATTCCCGTCGCCAACCGGCACCATGGGGTCCTGCAGCCCCTGGTCGGTTGCTTCGTCAACACGCTGGTGTATCGCAAAAAACTCTCGGGCGAACGCAGCCTGCTGCAACTGATGAACGAGCTGCAAGCGTTGTCCGTGTCGGTTCAGTCCCATCAGGATTTACCGTTCGATTACTTGATCGAGCAGCTCGGCGTGGCTCGGCAGGTGAGTTACAACCCCTTGTTCCAGGCGATGTTCAACTACTTTCCGGGTAACGCCCTGGAGCGTTTCGAACTGACCGATGTGATCGCCGAGCCGTTGGATAACCGCCCGGACAGCGCCCTGTGTGACCTGCACCTGGATGTGCGTGACAGCGAACATGGCATCAGCCTGAGCCTTCAATACAGCAGCGACCTGTTCCGCGAACAGACGGTGCAGGCGATGGCCGAGCAGTATCTGGCGTTGCTCGACGCGCTGCTCGAGCAGCCAGGGCAAGCCTTGGGTGAGCTGGCCTGGCAACCTGCCGAACGCGGCCTTGCCCGGATCGAAGGGCACGGCGTGGCCGGTCAGCAGGACATCCTCCAGGCCTTTGCGCTTCAGGTGGCCCGCCAACCCGACGCAATCGCCGTACTGGCCGGCAATGAGCGCCTGAGCTATGCCGAACTGGATCAGGCCGCCGAGCGACTGGCGGCGGCCTTGCAGGCCCATGGCGTTGGCATCGAAGATCGAGTGGCCCTGAGCCTGCCCCGTGATGCCCGTCTGCCCATGGCCATGCTGGCGATCCTCAAGGCCGGCGCCGCCTATGTGCCGCTGGCCGAGGACACGCCACCGGAGCGCGGTCGTTACATTCTTGAGGCGGCGCAACCCAAACTGTGTCTGGGCACTGCCGCGAGCCTGGCGGTGTTGGCGCAGTGGAATAGCGGCGTGCCGTTGCTTGACATCGATGCCATGAGCGCCGTCGACAGCTACAAGGCGCCGGCATCGACTGCGGAGCAGCTCGCTTACGTGTTGTACACCTCCGGCTCCACCGGCCAGCCCAAAGGCGTGGCCATCAGCCGTGGCAACCTGATGAACCTGATGCTGGCCGTGGAGCAGGTCTTGCCGATGACGGCCCGGGATCGGGTGCTGGCATTGACCACCGCGACCTTTGATATCGCCATTGTCGAGTTGCTGCTGCCTTTGGCGCATGGCGCCAGCATCCTGTTGGCCGATCGCGAACAGGCGCGCGATCCCCAAGCGATCGATCAGCTGTTGATGACAGGGCAACCGACGGTCATGCAAGCCACTCCGGCGACCTGGCGGATGCTGGTGGCGCATACCTCGCGCAGTTGGCAAGGCGTGCGTGCCGTTTCCGGTGGGGAGGCCTTGCCGTGTGCATTGGCCGAAGCCATCGAGGGCAGGGGCGCCAGGGTCATCAACGGTTACGGGCCGACAGAAGCGACGGTCTACAGCACTTTTGAAGTACGCAGCGGTGGTGAGGCGGGTGTGGAAGTGCCGATCGGGCAACCGGTGGCCAATACCGCGGCGTATGTCCTCGATGCTGATCTGCAGCCAGTGGCCGCAGGTGTACCGGGTGAACTGTATCTGGCCGGGGCCAACCTCGGTCGTGGTTACTTCGCGGCGGCGCGACTGACCGCGGCGGCTTTCCTGCCCGATCCTTTCGTGCCTGGCGCCCGCATGTACCGCACCGGTGACCGGGTTCGTCGCAACAGCCAGGGCGGCCTGGATTACCTGGGGCGTCTGGATTTCCAGGTCAAACTGCGCGGCTTCCGAATCGAACTGGGTGAAATCGAAGCGCTGCTGGCGCGTATTCCCGGGGTTCGCGAAGCGGCTGTCGTGCTGTTGGGCAGCGGTGAAACAGCGAGTCTGGTGGGTTACTACGCCGGCGACGCACTGGATGAAGCGATGCTGCGTGAGACGCTCGGCGCGCAATTGCCGGACTACATGTTGCCAAGCCAGTTCGTGCGCCTGGACACCCTGCCTTTGAGCCCAAGCGGCAAGGTCGACCGCAAGGCGTTGCCGGCACCGGTACCGCGCGACGGCCAGAGCGGTGTGCTTTCGGGCGAATGGGAGCAGGCGCTGGCCAAGCTCTGGGAGGAACTGTTGGGATGCACCGATATCGGTGCCGACGATAATTTCTTCGCCTTGGGCGGCCATTCTCTGCTGGCGGCGCGTCTGGTGGCGCGAATGGCCGAGCAGCATGGCCGGCGCCTGCCTTTGCGCACGGTGTTCGAGCAGCCGGTCCTGCGGGATCTGGCGGCGCAGCTGGCGGCGGCGAGCGTTGAGGCCGAGGGCGTCCTGCGTCATTTTGCAGAACCCATGGCACCGCTGCATTTCACCCAGCAACGGCTGTGGTTCCTCGATCGTTTGCAGGGCGATACCCAGGCCTACCATTTGTCCCTCGCCTTGCGTCTGGAGGGGGCGCTGCAACCGTCGTTGCTGGAGCAGGCACTGACGCAACTGATCAGCCGCCAGCACAGTCTGCGCACGGTGTTCAGCGAAACGTCCGAGGGCGCACGTCAGCAGGTCGAGGCGCTCACGGCGCTACCGCTGAGCTTCGAGCCGCTGGAGATAGACGCGCATTCGCCAGTTTTTGCGCAGAAACTGAGTCAAGAGGCGCAGCGTCCCTTCGATCTTTCGGCGCCCCCGCTGTGGCGGGTACGTGTGTACCAGGGCCAAAGCCTGAGTGTGTTGCAGGTCACCTTGCACCACATCATCGCCGATGCCCGTTCGCTGGAAATTTTCTTCAATGAACTGCAACTGATCTACCAGGCGTTGCTGGAAGGGCACAGCGCTTGCCTGGCGCCACTACCGCTGCAGTTTTCTGACATCGCCGCCAGTTGGCAGAGTCCCGCAGGGCAAGCGTGTATCGAATCGCAGTTGGAGTACTGGCGTCGAACCCTGGCAGGGGAGCCGCCGGTGCTGAACCTGCCGACCGACCTGCCACGCCCTGCGCAGCAGGGTTACAACGGCCAGCGCTTGCGCTTCAGCCTGCCGGCAACCCTGGTCAAGGAGTTGCGTGAGACCGCGCAACGCCATGGGCTGACGGCGTTCGCGCCGTTGCTGGCAGCCTGGAAAGTTCTCCTGGCCAGACACTCGGGCCAGCGTGAAATCTGGATTGGCCTGCCGGTCGCCCATCGCCACCAGGCCCACACCGACAACCTGATTGGCTACTTCGCGACCACCCAGGTGATGCGCAGTCACATTGATGCCCAGCAACCGGTCGAACAGTTCTGGCAGCAACTGCAAGCCACTCACCTGGCTGCTCAGCAGCATGGGGATGTCCCTTTCGAGCGACTGGTGGAGGCGTTGCAAGTGCGCCGCGACCTTAGCCACACACCGCTGTTCCAGGCGTTGTTCAACCTGATCCAGCGCGATGTCGCCGCAAAGGGTGAGCACAGCTTCGCCGGTTTGCCGGCACAGCGGTTGGATGTGGAAAGTGACAGCGCCCTGGTGGATATCGGCTTGCACATCGAGCAGCACGGTGACGATTGGCAATGTGTGCTGGAGTACAACACCGACCTGTTCCTGGCCCGGACGGCGCAACGTTATGCCGACGAATATCTGCATCTGCTCGACGGCATGCTGAAAAACTCACAGGCGCGCCTATGGGACATCGACCTGGCCAATGCCGATCACGCCCTGGCCCAGCGGCCATGGCACCAGCCCGCCGAGGCATTGCACGGCGAAGTGGATCTGATTGCCCGCTTCGAGCGTCAAGTGGCGTTGACACCCCAGGCGTTGGCGGTCGATTGCCAGGATCGGCAATTGAGTTATGCCCAGCTCAATGCCCTCAGCAATCGCCTGGCCCATTGGCTGCGGGCGCAGGGTGTCGGCACCGATGACCTGATTGCCGTCTGCCTGAGTCGAGGCCCGTGGTTGCTGCCAACCCTGCTGGCCATTCACAAAGCCGGCGCGGCGTACCTGCCCCTGGATCCGCAACACCCGGCAGATCGCCTGCGCTTTATCATCGAGCACGCGCGTCCGGCCCTGGTGCTCAGCGAAAGTCAGTGTGGCGATGCCTTGAGCGGTGTCGACAATGTCTGGCTCGATCAGTTGTCGCTGGAGGCATGCAGCGCCGACAACCTGGCGCTGGCGGTCAACCCTCAGCAACGTGCTTATGTGATCTACACCTCGGGCTCGACCGGTACACCAAAAGGCGTGCAGGTCACCCGCGAGAACCTGAGCAACCTGCTGTCCGGGCTCGATCGGCAGTTGCCACTCAGCGCCACGGATGTCTGGTTGGCCAGTACCACTTACGCGTTTGATATGTGCAAGCCGGAACTGTTTTTGCCGCTGGTCAATGGCGCGGCCCTATTGCTGGCCCGTCGCGAGCAGGTCGTCGATGGCCATCAACTGTTTGCCTTGCTGCGCCGCGCCACGGTGTTCCAGGCGACTCCCGCTGGCTGGCAGATCCTGCTGGAAACCGGGCAGGCCGACTGGCCGCCCGTGCGCGGGCTGATTGGTGGTGAAGCGGTTCCGGGCGAACTGGTGACCGAGCTGCGTAGCCGCGGCGTGGTACTGATCAACGCCTACGGTCCGACCGAAACCACCGTCTGGTCGACCACGCAGGCGTTGCAGGACGTGCCGTCCGGCGTGGCTGATATTGGCGCGCCGTTGCTCAATACCCGCTGCTATGTGCTCGATGAGATGCTGCGTCCGGTGCCGCTGGGCACGACCGGGGAGCTGTATATCGCGGGCGCCGGGGTTACCCGTGGCTATCAGCATGCCGCCGCCGCAACGGCTGCGGTCTATCTGCCTGACCCCTATGCCGGCGAACCTGGCAGCCGCATGTATCGCACCGGCGACCTGGTACGCCGGCGCGCTGACGGTCGGCTGGCTTATGTCGGTCGCAGCGACTTCCAGGTCAAGGTGCGTGGGTTCCGCATCGAGCCCGGTGAGATCGAATCGCTGATACGTCGTTACCCAGGCGTGGAGGAGGCCGTGGTGATGATTGATCCGCGCAGTCAAAGCCTGTTCGCTTGGCTGCAGGCGCCCAGCCCCATTGATCAAGTGGCCCTGCGACGGCATCTCGAAGGCGTGTTGCCGGGCTACATGGTCCCGGCCGGTTTTATCGAGCAGCCGCGTTTTGCCCTCAATGCCAACGGCAAAATCGACCGCAAGGCCTTGCCGGCACCGCAGCCCATCGCTGTACAGGGCGTGGCGCCGCGCAACGAACTGGAGCGGCAACTGGCCGAAATCTGGCAGGGCCTGCTTGAGGTGCCGCAAGTCGGGGTGTTCAACAGTTTCTTCGAGCTGGGCGGGCATTCGTTGTTGGCGATGCGCCTGATGACCCAGGTCGAGAGCCGTTTCGGCATCAGGATCGAGCTGCGCAGCCTGTTCCATAACCCGACGATTGCCGGTCTTGCCGAGCAGATCGAGAAACCCCAAGGTCCTTCGACTGACGAAGCCCTGGACGAAATGCAGCGCCTGTTATCAGAGATGGAAGAGTAAGGATGAGTGCGATGACGCAACAAGCTTTCCTGGAGATTGCGCAGCGGCTGGCTTCCTTGCCCGCGGACAAGAAAAAAATCTTTCGCCAGCGCCTGGCCGAGAAGGGCATCGATAGCTGGCGCCTGCCGATCGTTCCCGCCGTGCTCGGCGAAGGTGAGCACATGCCGTTGGCGCAGGCGCAGCGGCGATTTCTGTCGGCGGAAGCCCTGAGTGGTCGTGCCCTTTACAATCTGTGCTCGGTACTGCGTTTTGACGGCCGCCTCGATGGCGAACGTTTGCAACAGGCCATGCAGCAGTTGACTGATCGTCATCAGATCCTGCGCACCCGTTACACCACCGATTCCCAAGGCCAGATGCAGCCCCATTGTGAGTCGCAACAAGTGCCGCTGCCAACCGTCGAACCGTTGACCCTGGCTGCTTCTGAATACGAGCAGTGGTGCGCCGATGAATACGCCCGCCAGCTCGCCGAGCCCTTCGATCTCGCTCAATCGGCGCCTTGGCGCTGGCAAGCCTTCAGCGACGCGCAAGAGCAATCGACCTGGTTGTTTTTCACCATTCACCATGTGGCCTACGATGCCTGGTCGGCTCAGCAACTGACCCTTGAACTGGCCGAGGCTTACCGGGCGCTGGCATTGAATGAGCCGGCCCGCCAACCCGAATTGAGTATCCAGTACGCCGATTACGCCGCCTGGGAACGCGAGTGGCTGGACAGCGAAAGCTGCCGGCAGCACATCGACTTCTGGCGCAGCCAACTGGCGGATGCGCCGGCGCCATTGGCATTGCCCCTGGATCGACCACGCCCTGCGCCTGCTCAACGCCGCCATAGCGGCGCGGTGCTTGCCCGGGAGCTTTCACCGCAGCTGACAGCGGCGGTAGAGGCCGCCATTCGCGGTCATGGCGTGACGCTGTACATCTACGGCCTGACGGCCTTCAGTTGCCTGCTGTCGCGCTACAGTGGCGAGCATGACCTGTGCCTGGGCACCTCGGCGGCACAACGTGATCGTCCAGAACTGGTGCCCTTGATCGGCCCGTTGCTCAATACCCTGGTGATCCGTCAACGCCTGCACGATAACCCGGACTTCGCCAGCGCACTGCTGCGCACCCGTGACACCGTGGCGGCAGCCTTCGATCATCAGTTGCTGCCTTTCGAAAATGTCCTCGAAAGCCTTGACCGTTTGCGTTCGAGCCCGCTGTTCCAAGTGATGTTCGTCCAGGTCGATTTACCCGAAAGCCGCACCCTGACATTGCCCGGTGTCGCGGTTGAAGTGCTCGACCCGCCGCAGCGCCATGCACGCTTCGACCTTACGCTGCGCCTGGTACGTACCGCTGACGCGCGCCTGCGCTGCGAGTTGGAATACAGCGACGAATTGTTCGACGCGGCGACGGTTGAGCAGATGCTGGATGACTTGCTGGCGATTTTAAAAGAGGCATCAAGCAATCCCCAGCGACGGCTGGCCGAACTGCAACTGGTTTCGCCGCCGAGTGAGGTGCGCGGCCCAGCATTGGGCGCGCTCCCCATGCCGCTGGATCAGCAGGTGCTTCATTGGGCAACGTACACGCCGAACGCGGCAGCCTTATGCAGCGCTGGGCAAATCGTCGACTATGCCGCGCTCGGTGCCGCGACCCGTGCACTGGCCACGCGACTGGCCGGGCAGGGCATCGGCCCGGGCCAGGTGGTTGCGCTGTGCATGCCGCGTTGCGCGGAACAACTGCTGGCGATGCTGGCCTGTTGGCAACGCGGTGCGGTGTGTCTGTTTCTTGACCCGGTGCAGCCGCCACAGCGACTTGCGCAGTTGCTGCAAGACAGTGGCGCGACCCTGTGGGTGACACTGGCCGAGGCCCCTGAAATGGACGCCGACCTGGCGCGCCTGGTACTCAGTACTGCCGACTTGTCCGCGCTGGCCTCAGAAGATGGTCTGGGCGAGAGCCTCAGCCAGCCGCACCTGCCTGCATACCTCATTTATACCTCGGGCTCGACCGGTCAGCCCAAAGGTGTCCTGGTCACTCATGGCAACCTGGCGCATTACGCGAGCGCGATCGGTCAACGCTTGCAAGCGAAGCCGGGCAGCCGCTGGGCGACGTTGGCGACCGTGGCTGCGGATCTGGGGCTGACATGCGTGTTCGCCGCGCTGAATGCCGGCGACCCGCTGATTTTGCCGCCCGCATCGTTGACCTTCGATCCGCCCGGCTGGGCTGACTTTCTCGACGAGCAGCCCGTGGATTGCCTGAAGATTGCGCCGTCGCACTTGCGCGGGCTGTTGGCGCTGGACGATGCCCGACGCGTCTTGCCCAGGGACGTATTGATCCTGGGCGGTGAGGGTTTCGATCACACCTTGTTCGCACGGGTGCGTGAACTGGCACCGCAACTGCGCATCTTCAACCATTACGGGCCTTCGGAAACCACGGTCGGCGTGATCTGCGGGGAAATCCAGGGCCTCGACTCGCTTGACGCGGGTCTGTATCTGCCCTTGGGCCAGCCGTTAGCGGACTGCCATTTGCGCATCGTGGACAGCAATGACGTGGCGGTGCCGCTGGGTGTCGCCGGCGAGCTGCTGATCGCAGGCCCTCAGGTTGCCCAGGGCTACCTCGGTCAACCTGAGTTGACCGACCAGGTATTTGGCTCCACTGCCCAGGGGCAACGCTTTTATCGCAGCGGCGACCGGGTTCGCCTGGATCGCAGTGGGCAACTGGTGTTCCTGGGGCGTCAGGATGATCAGGTCAAGATCCGCGGTTTTCGCGTTGAACCGGGCGAGGTCAGTGCCTGGCTCACTGCTCAGCCCCAGGTTCGCGAAGGGGCGGTGCTGGCCTGCGAGGTGAAAGGGCGCACGCAACTGGTGGCGTATCTCAGTCCCGCCTTGGCAACCGAAGCATTGGCGGCCCTGCAAGCCGAGGCCAAGCGTCAATTGCCGGAACACATGGTGCCCAGTCATTGGTGGGTACTGGATACGCTGCCGCTTACGGCCAATGGCAAGCTGGATCGGCGGGCATTGCCTGAGCCGACCGAGACCGAGTCGGCCGCTGCATCCACCCGGCCACCGATCGGCGCCACGGAACAGCGCCTGGCGCAGCTGTGGTGTCAGATTCTCGATTGCGCGCACGTCGGACGCGAGGATGATTTTTTCGCCCTCGGCGGTGATTCGATTCTCAGCTTGCAATTGATCGGCCTGGCTTCGCGCGAAGGACTCAAGTTGCAACCCCGCGATGTCCTGCAACATCCCACCCTGGCGGCCATGGCCCTGTGCATCGATGGCCGGTTGAACCCGGTGTTGCTCAGCGTCCTCGCGGCTTTTCGCGAGTTGCTTGAACAGCCTGGCCTGGGGCCGGACGCCGACTTCTTTGCCGAGGGCGGGGATTCGATCCTCAGCCTGCAATTGATCGCGCGTCTGCGCCAGGCCGAACTGCGCCTGATGCCCCGGCAATTGCTGGAGAACCCCAGTGCCCGGCAACTGGCCGAGGTTCTGACGGCCTCAGCGTCGCAGGCTGTTGCACCGACGCTTGCCAGCGAAACCTTGGCGCCGCCACGTGCACTGTCCCACGCCCAGCAACGGGTGTGGTTCATGCAACAGCTCGATCCGGCTGCAACGGCTTACAACGTTACGCAGTTGCTGGCCTTGCGTGGTGACCTGGATGTGCCTCGACTGCAACGCGCTTGCCAGACCCTCGTCTCGCGCCATGACGCGTTGCGCTGCAGGTTTTTCGAAGAGCAAGGGCAAGTCTGGCAGCGCCTGGATGAGACGGCCGCTGCAATCTTCAATGTGCATGACCTCCAGGACCCGGATGAATCACAACAGGCCGCAGCCATTGCCGGGGCCGCCCAGCGGGTTTTTGATCTTGTGCAGGGGCCGTTGCTGGCCATCGATGTATTTTGTGTGGCACCGGGTGATTATCGCTTGCTGTTCAATGTCCACCACATTGCCGTGGACGGCTGGTCCATGGGCTTGTTGGTCGAGGACTTTGCGCTGATCTACCAAGACCGGGCCACGCCTGCGACTACCGGATTGTTGCCATTGATCGAAGCGCAGCGGCGAGATCTGGAAGGGGAGCAGGGCAGCCAGTTGCTGGCCTACTGGCAACAACGCTTGCAAGGTCTGAGCAACGAACCGCTGGAACTGCCCGACCATTGCACGCGCCCGGCGCTGCAGGCATACGCTGGCGCCCGCAGCGAGCTGGCCTTGCCCGTTTCGTTGAGCGCGGCGGTCGAGACCCGGGCCCGGGCACTGGGTGTCACGCCCTTCGTGCTGTATTTCGCCGCCTACCAACTCCTGCTCTGGCGTCATGGCGGGAGCAAGGATTTCGCCATTGGCTTGCCAGTGGCAGGGCGCGAATCGGCCGAGAGCCAGGCATTGGTCGGTTTGTTCGTCAACACACTGGCGCATCGGGTGCAGATTGATCCCCGGCAAAGCCTGCAATCCTTTATCCAGACCCTGAACGGGCAGTTGGCCGATGATTTGTCCCATCAGGCGCTGCCGTTCGAGCAACTGTTGGACATGCTGGATGTCGAGCGCAGCCTGGATCGCACGCCGGTGTTCCAGGCCATGTTCAACTATCAGGCGGACCACCGCGATTCGCGCAGCCTCAGCCTGCCGGGCGTCAGCGTGCAAGCACTGGCGTTGCCGGACGGCGTGGTGAGTGCCAAGTTCGACCTGACGTTCAATCTGTTCACCCAAGGCCGCGGGCCCGATGCGCGTACCGGCTTGATTGTCGAATACGCGACGGCGCTGCTGCGCCCCGACACCACCCAACGACTTGTCGAGGATTACCAGGGATTGCTCGCCAG
Source organism: Pseudomonas viciae (assembly GCF_004786035.1). Taxonomy (NCBI): domain Bacteria; kingdom Pseudomonadati; phylum Pseudomonadota; class Gammaproteobacteria; order Pseudomonadales; family Pseudomonadaceae; genus Pseudomonas; species Pseudomonas viciae. The sequence continues at coordinate 4,094,385 of NZ_CP035088.1, read as the reverse complement.
CCTGGTCAGCCTCGATCTTCAGCAGCGCTTGCTGGAAGTCCCCCTCGGCTCAGTCACTACCTTGGCCACGGCGGGCACGTCCATGCACTTGCACGGCGAGGCCGATTTTGTCACGCGCTTTGAAGTGCAGGCCGCCGTTCATCCCGAGCGTATCGCGGTGTGCTGCGCTGATCGCCGCTTGAGCTACGCAGAGCTGGATGCTCAAGCAAACCGTCTGGCCCAATGGCTGCTGGCGCAGGGCGTGGGGCAAGAGTCGACGATTGCCTTCTGCCTGCCTCGGGACGAAAGATTGCTGGTGTGCCTGTTGGGGATCCAGAAGGCCGGCGCTGGCTACCTGCCGCTCGACCCGGCTCATCCACCGGCACGTCAGGCGCAGATTCTCACCCGGGCGCGGCCGCAATTGCTGCTCTGCGATACGCTGTCCGCGGACATTCCTGGGCACCTGCGCTGCTGCCTATGGGCGGACCTGCCATTGGCCCAGTTCCCTGCACAAGCCCCGGCCTTGGCGACGACGCTTGAGCAGTTGGCTTACACGCTCTACACCTCCGGATCGACCGGGCAACCCAAGGGCGTGCAGATCAGTCGAGGGAATTTCGCCAACTTCCTGCTGGCCATGGAAGAGGCGCTGCCACTGGAAAACGTGCAGCGTTATCTGGCCCTGACCACCGTGACCTTCGACATTTGCGGCCTGGAGCTGTGTCTGCCGCTGGTACGCGGCGGCACCGTGGTGTTGGCCGATGATGACGAACGACAGGATCCCCTGTTGCTTGGGCGATTGATTCAGGACCAGGCCGTGGACCTCATCCAGGCCACCCCGGCGACCTGGGCGATGCTGCTGCAAGGCGATCGCAAGGTGCTGGCCGGGCGTGTGGCCCTGGCCGGTGGTGAGGCGCTGGCGGCGGAAATGGCGACCGAGCTCAGGCAATGCGTGGCTCACCTCGTCAACGTCTACGGCCCGACAGAAACCACGGTGTGGTCCACCCAGACGCCGATCGATGCCCTGCAATTACCCGTCGCGCCCATTGGCCGGCCATTGCTCAACACCCGTTGCCACGTCCTCGATGAACACTTGTGCGAAGTGCCTCCCGGCTGCGTGGGCGAGCTTTATATTGCCGGTGACGGCCTGGCCCGCGGTTATGCCGGGCAGCCGGGGTTGACCGCCGAGCGTTTCATTGCCGATCCGTTCAGCCGCGACGGCGGGCGTTTGTACCGCACCGGCGATCTGGCGCGTTGGCAGCCCGATGGGCAGTTGTATTACCTCGGCCGCACCGATGACCAGATCAAATTGCGCGGTTATCGCATCGAACTGGGGGAGATTGAGGCCGTGCTGCTCAGCCACCCCGAACTGCTGCAGGCGGTCGTGGCCGTGCAAGGCGAGCATCTGGCCGCCTTCTGGGTCGCCAATCCTGACAATCCACCTGACGCAGCCTCTATCCGCACCTACTTACAGGGACGTTTGCCGGCCTACATGTTGCCGACGCATTTGCAGGCGCTGGAACAACTGCCCCTCAATACCAATGGCAAGGTGGATCGTAAACAGCTGCCGCGCTTGCAGTTGGAAATCTCCAGCGCGGGTGTTGCTCAGCGCGCCCTGACGACCAGCGAGGCGACGCTGGCCGAGGTCTGGGCGGCGGTGCTGAACCTGCAACAGATCCCTGCCGATGGGCACTTCTTCCAATTGGGCGGGCATTCGCTGATGGCGGCCCAGGTGCGTGCGCGCTTGCGTGAACAGGGCTTTGAAGTGCCGTTGCGCTGGCTGTTCGAAACGCCGGTACTGGCGGACCTCGCACAGCGTATCGAGGGCCTTGCGTACCATCTGGATCTGGCTTCGTTGCAGATCCCTCAGGTCGACCGGCAGTTGGACCAACCCTTGTCCTCGGCGCAGCAACGCGTCTGGTTGATGCAGCAGCTGGATCTGGCCGACAGCAGCTTCAACATGAGTAGCAATGTACGTTTGCGCGGACCACTGGACCGCCATGCCCTGGAGCGTTCATTGCACCGGCTGGTAGACCGCCATGCCATCTTGCGTACCACCTATCACCAGCGTAACGGCGAGTTGTACCAGCGGATTCACGGGCAAATGTCGGTGGCGTTGCAAGTGGTCGTGTCGAGCGACGCGCAGTGGCCGGACGATGCCCGCGACATTGCGCTGCGACCGTTCGACCTCGCCAGCGAGGCACCGCTGCGGGCGGTTCTGTACCGCCTCGGCGAACAGGAACATGTGCTGCAACTGGTCATGCACCACATCGCCTCCGATGGCTGGTCCGGCGCCGTGCTGGTGGATGAACTGATCCAGGGCTACGAAGCCTACAGCGCGGGTGTGCTGCCGCCACAGAGTGAACTGGCGATTCAGTACATCGACTATGCCGTATGGCAAGGTTCGGCGCCGGTACAGCTGCGTCAGCGTGAAGGCCTGGACTTCTGGCGGCAGACCCTGGCCGGCATTCCGGCGCAGGTGCCACTGCCGTTCGACTTCCCCCGTCCGGAGCGCGACAGCGGCACCGGGGCGGCCCTGGACTTCCAGTTGTCAGCAGCCACGGTTGGCCGGCTGAAGGCTTTCGCGCAGGACAGCGCAACGTCGCCGTTCATGGTGCTACTGACGTGCTATGCCGCCGTGCTGCAACGCGAAACGCAAGGCCGTGATCTGGTCATCGGCACGGACGTGGCCAACCGCGACCATCCGGCCACTGAATCGCTGATCGGCTTTTTCGTCAATCTGCTGGCCTTGCGTATCCGTCTGCAACCGGAACTGAGTTTCCGTGAGCAAGCGCAGCAGGTCCGGGAGACCTGCCTGCAAGCGTTTGCCTGGCAGGACACGCCGTTCGAGCGTGTCGTCGAATGCCTGGAGCTGCCACGGGTGGCGAATGTCCACCCGCTGTTGCAGACGTTGTTTGTCCTCGACAACACGCCGCGCCAGCAACGCCAACTCGGCAGTTTGCAGGTCGAGCCACTGACGGGCGAGCAGCACCATTCCAAGTTCGACATGGCCCTGTTCGCCAGCGAAGACGACGATGTGTTCAACCTGCGCTGGGTGTACCGCACCAGCCTGTTCCGCCCGGCTACGGTCGAACGCTTGCGTGATGCCTTCGAGTCGCTGCTGGACATGGCCCTCGGCGCACCGGACAACCCAATCGATACCCTGATTCCGACTCCAAAAGGAGCTGCTGCAATGTCCACGGACAATCCGCTGCAACGCAAAATGAGCAAATTGGGCAAGATGCGCCAGAGCGGATCGCCCGTCACCCGCGAGCCCTTTGAAGCCCGACCGTTGCGCGAAGGTTCGAAGTTCCCCCTGTTGATTCAACTGCGTGATCGCGAGCTGGCGCCGGCCATTTGGGCTGAGGCCAACCGTGAGAAGGTCGAAAGCTGGTTGCGCGAGCACGGTGGCATTCTCTTGCGTGGTTTTGATTTGCCGACACCGGCGGATTTCGAAGCCTTTTGCCAGGCGCTGTGTCCGCAGTTGTATGGTCAGTACGGTGATCTGCCGAAGGAAGAGGGCGGCAAGAACATCTACAAGTCCACGCCCTATCCCAAGGATCGGATGATCCTGTTCCACAACGAGAGTGCTCATCAGCATCGCTGGCCGCGGCGCCAATGGTTCTACTGCCAGACGCCCGCCACTTCCGGTGGCGCGACCCCGATCGTCGACAGCCGTCAGGTTTACCGTGAACTGCCAGCCTGGCTGCAAGCGAATCTGCGTCGCAAGCAACTGATGTATGTGCGCAATTTCAGCACCAGCCTGGACGTCAGTTGGCAGCACTTCTTCCAGACCCAGGAGCGCGAGCAAGTCGAGCGGATCTGCCGTGAGAGCAACATCGATTTTGAGTGGCGCGGCGCCAACGATCTGCACACCCGTCAGGTTTGCCCGGCGGTGATCCTGCATCCGCTGACGGGAGAGGAGAGTTTCTTCAACCAGATCCAGCTTTATCACCCGGCCTTCCTCGATGCCGATGTGCGCGAGCAGTTTTTACGCGATGGTGAAACGGCGATGCCGAGGCAAGTGTTCTACGGTGACGGTTCCGAGCTCGAGCCGAGTGCCATCGAGGCCATCAACGCCGCCTACGACCGTTGTGCCGTGCGCTTCGACTGGCAGCAGGGCGATGTGGTCATGCTCGATAACATGCTGGCGGCGCACGCCCGGGATCCGTTCGAAGGCGAGCGCAAAATAGTGGTGGCCATGGGCGAAATCTATGGTCGTGATCAGGTCATGGCTGCGCCGGCGCAGACCGAAGAGACACCCGCAGAGTTGAAACCATGATGGACCTTGGACTAACGCTTTCACCTCAACAAAAACAACTGGCCCAGGCCAGTCCGCAAGCCTGGCGCTGGGTTCGAATGCAACTGTCGGGCGTGCCCGAAGGCATTCTCGAACAGCGACTGCGTGACTGCTTGCGGCAGCATCAGGCACTGCGCATGCGTTACCAGCGCCCGGTCGGCGCCACGGGATTGCGCCAGCGTGTGGTCGAGCCCCTTGAGTTGCGCCTGAACTGGCGCCAGGGCCGCTCAGGTGACGGGCATGATGAGCAACAGTGGCTGCGTGAGGCCCAGGCGCATTGCCTTGCCGAACAACCCGATGTGTTGGCCTGGTTACTCGACGATTGTCTGCTGTTGGCGGTCCCGGTGTATTCGCTGGATCAGCGCAGCCTGATCCAGTTGCAGGAGCAATTGCTGGGGCGCGCCGCGTCGTTTGAAAGCGAACCCATGCAGTACGGCGAATACGTCGAATGGATCAATGGCCTGCAACTGGACGAGGATGCCGAGCAGGGTGCGCAGTTCTGGCGCAACCTGGCCTTGCAGGACATTCCGGGCATGCGCCTGATCGAGCGCTATGGCATCGCCAGTGGCAACCATGCCGTTGTTCGGCTAAAGCTTGCGCAGACAATGCCAGCGGCGTTGACGGCGCTGGCCGAGCGCGAAGGCGTGGCGGTCGAAGCACTGGCCCTGGCCGCCTGGGGCTCATTGCTGGGCAGGCTCAATGGCCAGCAGCACGGCCAGTTGGGTTTGCAGCACGATCCTCGCGATGACTATGAAGAGCTCTCGGGGGCCTATGGGCTGTTCGAGCAGACTCTGCCGATGGTGGTGCGGGTGTCCGAACACAGCACCTGGATCAACCTGGCCCGGCCAGTGGCCCGGCAACTGGAAAACGCGGTGGCTTGGCAGGAATATGTCGGTCAGGCGCAGCTATTGCCCGAGTGGCGTGCCAGTTTTCAGGCTGGGCTGCGCGTCGTGCATGCACCGCTGCTGGGGGGGCTGCAAGTCCTGTCCTTCGACACCCCGGTCGAACTGCAATTGCAACTGACGCTCGATGCCCAGGACAGTGGGGAACTGACACTGGCCTATGACCGTGGTCTGTACCGTGAAGAGCAGATGCAGGTCTTGCTCAAGCGCTTCGCCCATTGGCTCGAGCAATTGCTGCAGTCGCCCAACGGCCTCATCGCTGGCGTTGATCCGCACTTGCCCGAGGAGCTGTTGGCGTCGCCGACGCGTCCCGCCCTGGCGCCGGATCTCGATATCGTCGCCACCGTGCGCGAGCACGCCCGGACACAACCGGATCGGCCGGCGTTGCGCTATGCAGAGCAACTGTTCTCTTACGCCGAACTCGATGCCTTGAGCGATCGTGTGGCCGGCAGCCTGCGTCAGGCCGGTGTCGGCCAGGAACACGTGGTCGGCCTGTATTTGCCCCGTGGCGCGCAGATGCTGATCGCGATGCTGGCCTGCTTCAAGGCCGGTGCTGCCTATCTGCCTCTTGATCCTCAACAACCACCGCTGCGGCTGGCCGACATTATCGAGGATGCCCGACCGACCCTGTTGCTGTACGTAGAGGGCCTGCTGCCCGATACCTCGGTCGATACCCTGTGCTGGTCGCAGGCCTGCACCGGGCCGGTGTTCGATTCGCCGGTGCGGGGCTCTGCGCAAGACCTGGCCTACGTGCTCTATACCTCGGGCACCAGCGGCAAGCCCAAAGGTGTGCAAATCGAGCAAGGTCAATTGCGCCATTACGTCACGCAAGTGACCCGCGCGCTCCAATTGCCCGAGGCCGGGCATTATGGCCTGGTGTCCTCACTGCTCGCGGATCTGGGGAACACCGTGCTGTTTCCGGCCTGGTTGCAGGGCGGTTGCGTGCATGTGCTGGAGCAGTCCACCGTGACCGATGCCCGGGCGTTCGCCGAAGAACTTCAGCGCTACCCATTGGACGTGCTCAAAATCGTTCCTTCACACCTCGAAGCGCTGATGGGCGAGCACGCTCCCAACGGCATTCTTCCACGCCAGGTCCTGGTACTGGGCGGAGAGCCGCTCAGTGAGCATTTGCTGAGCCGTCTGGCCCAAGCGAAACCGGCCTGTCGCCTCTACAACCATTACGGTCCGACAGAGACCACGGTGGGCGTGCTATGGCGGGCGATCGATGTCAGCCAGGGCGTGAGTGACAGCGCCTTGAATCAAGTATTGGGTGATAACCGTATCCACTTGCTCGACGACCAGCAACGAGCGGTGCCGTCAGGTCAGGCCGGGGAGTTGTGCATCAGTGGCGCCAGTGTCGGGCGCGGTTACGTGGGCGGTGTCGGTGGCAGTGCCTTTGGTGTCGATCCGCTCAGCGGCCGCCGCCTGTATCGCACTGGTGATCTCGCTTTGCGCCAGGCCGATGGTGCCGTTCGCATTCTGGGGCGTAATGATCAGCAGGTGAAAATCCGCGGGTTTCGCCTCGAGTTGGCGGAAGTCGAACAGGCATTGTTGGCCCAGCCGGGGGTATTGCAGGCCGCTGTCTTGCTCGACGGCGAAGGCGACCATGGGCGCTTGCTGGCTTTCGTGGTCAAGGACGACGCTCGGTTGCAGACGACTGAGCACCTGTACGCCGCCCTGGCTCGCCAGCTACCGGACTACATGCTGCCCAGCGGTATCCTTGCGCTCAAGACACTGCCACTGAACAGCAATGGCAAGCTTGATCGCAAAAACCTGCTCGAGCGTGCCAGGCAGCGCTTGCAGAACACCCGCGTGGCGCCTGTCGGCGAGCTGGAAAGCGCCATTCTGGGCATCTGGTGCGAGGTGCTGGGTGTCGACGACCTGGGGGTGACCGACAACTTCTTCAATGTCGGCGGGCACTCGCTGGCGGCGATCAAAGTGGTGTCGCTGATTCGCGAACGGCTGTCTCTGGAGTTGCCGACCAATCTGCTGTTCGAGCGGCATACCGTGCGTGATCTGGTTCATGGCCTGGGCAACGGCGACAGCGGCGGCCCATGGAAAGTCTTGAATGACGCGGATGAGCATTCGCCGGCCCTGCTGCTGGTGCACGGGGCGCAAGGGCACCTGCAGGCGTATCAGCCGCTGGTAGACAATCTAAGTGGTAAAGTCGCGGTCTTTGGTCTGGCCGCCCTGGAAAAGGGCTGGGATGAGGGCACCATGGACGGGCTATTGCAGCAATACGTGGCGAGCATTCCCGTCCATTTGAAACAGCGTCCACTTGTGCTGCTGGGCTGGAGCCTGGCGTCGCGGCTGGCATTGATGCTGGTGCCCCATCTGCAAGCCCACGGCTTTAACGTCGAAGGGCTTGTGGTACTCGACCACGATGCGCAGCGCAGCCTGGCCGGCGAGGGCGATGAAGCAGGCCAGTTGATTGCAGATTTTGCTTTCTACTGCCGCACTCACGCCCAGCCAATCGGTGAGTCACTGCGCGAGCGTTTGACGGGCCTGTTGGCGGGTCTGGACTATGCCGAGGGGGTTGCCCGGTTGCTCAACGATGACCAGGTGCGTGCGCATCTGCAATGGCGAGCCGCCGATGCTGATTTGCTCACGCTATTGGCGCAATATCGCTCGATCAAGATGCGCTTGTATGAGCAACCCTTGCCCATCGTCGATGTGCCGCTGTGGCTCTGGCGCGGTAATGCCCATGCCGACTTGCGTGCTCAGTGGCAAGGGCATACCCGGCAAGCTGTTCGCCAGTGGACACTGGACGTAGGGCATCACGAGATGCTCGCAGAGCCGCGATTGGTCGAAAGCCTGTTGCCTTTACTGTTGCAAACCTCTGCCAAGGTGGTGTCTGCCTCATGATCCTATTGAAAGAACTGTTGCACGACGCTCGATGGCGCATTCTGCTGGCGATTCTGAGCAGCGCCTTGAGTGCGGCAACCAGTATCGGCCTGATCGGGTATATCAATCGCAGCCTGGAGCACGGACTCGATGATATCGGCCGGGGCTTGTTGCTGTTCGGTGGCCTGCTGATCCTATTGTTCATCAGTGGTGTCACGTCGCAATGGCTGCTGGTGCAGATCGGGCATCGCCTGGTTTACCAGTTGCGCCTGCGGCTGGTGGGCAAGGTGTTGGGCACCGCACTGGAGCGCATCGAGCGGCTGGGCAGCCCGCGTATCTACAACGCCCTGACCAAGGATGTGACCACCGTCGCCACGGCGTTCAAGCAGTTGCCGATCTCCTTGTACAACGGTTTGCTGTTGCTGGCGGGGCTTGCTTACATGGCCTGGCTGAGCATGCCGTTTTTTTTCCTGACCCTTGGGGTGATCGCCCTTGGGGTGGGGCTTGATGTGTTGCTTGGGCGCAAGGTCAAGACCTTGATGCAGGCCGTACGGCAACAGGACGACCAGTTGACCGAGCAGTTCGAGGCTGCCATCCAGGGGCGTTGCGAGTTGGGCCTGAGCCGGGAACGCCGGCACCTGCTCTATGAACACAAGCTCGAACCCATCGCGCGGGCCTCGCTGGATGCGTCGGTACGTGCCGACACCTTGTGGGCGGTGAACCTGAACTGGACGACACTGCTGGTGTTCGTACTGATCGGTACGCTGTTCTTTCTCGGCCAGGGGCTGGGGTTGCTCAGTCAGCAGGTCGTGGTGGGTTACGTGCTGGCAATCATGTTTCTGCGCACGCCGATCTCGATGATTCTGGATGCCATTCCTGCGGTCATTCGCGGCCATGTCGCCTTGCAGGCCATCGATGCCCTGGCGCTGGGTGAGACGGTGCAGTTCAAGACACCTGCGCAAGCGGCGCAACCCTTCGGCGAGTTGCGCCTGTCAAACGTGCATTATCGCTATCCCGGGCAGAGCGATGAGTTCGCGTTCGAGCTGGGGCCGATCGACCTGACGATTCGTCGCGGTGAGCTGATTTTCATTGTCGGCGGTAATGGCAGCGGCAAATCGACCCTGGCCAAGCTGCTGACCGGGCTCTACGTGCCGACTTCGGGGCAGGTTTCGCTGAATGGTGCGGTACTCGATGCCAGCACCAGTGAGTGGCATCGAGAGCATTTCGCCGCCATTTTTGCCGACTTCTATCTGTTCGCCGATGTGCTGGGCGAGGCTGGCAATCATGAAGGGCTCGAGGCTCGGGTGGATCATTATCTTGCCCGCCTGGGGCTGGCCCATAAAGTCGAATTCGCGGCCGGGCGGTTGTCGACCACGGCGTTGTCCCAGGGCCAGCGCAAGCGTCTGGCACTGTTGCTGCTGATGATGGAAGGCCGGGAAGTGTTCCTGCTGGACGAATGGGCGGCCGATCAGGATCCGGTGTTCCGCCATGTGTTCTACAACGAACTGCTACCCGAGTTGAAGGCGGCCGGCAAGACGGTGATTGCAATCACCCATGACGACCGTTATTTCGATGTTGCCGACCGAGTCTATCGTCTCGACTACGGCCATCTCGTGGACTACGACCGAACGACAGAGAACCCTTTTCAACTGGCGAAATAGGGTTGCCGTCAAACGGCCTGCTCCTGCTGTTTGCACTCATCGAGTGGGCAACTGCTGCAATAGCCGACGCCGGGAAGGCGGTAGCGAATGCAGCAGATGCGCCTCAGGCGCTGTGGCTCCTCTTCGCCGATATCGTGGTAATGCACGGGGGCGAATAAAGGATTGCGCCGGCCATTGGGCCGCAGGCGGGTGGTCAGGATTTCTCTGGCCGGCGCGGTGCTGTGCGCGTTGGCCAACGGGTGCAGGTCGAGACGGCTGGTGACGAACTCGAACGTATTGCCGGCATTGCTCCAGAACAACCGGGGCGAGGCCCGGGAAACCTTGACCAGGGTTTCGATGACGGGCTCCAGATGACCTTCGATCAGGGTATGAAATCGCTCGAAGGCCGTGCAGGGGCCCAAGGGGTGGCCGGCATGGGACAAGTGCAACGCCTGCGGCCTGGCGTCATTGCCCAGTTGTATCCCGGTGTCGGCAAGGGCCAGTGGCAGATCGCACTGCTGGAGCAGATTGGCGGCCATCACCGGTGCCAGGAACGTGCTGAAGTACCATTTGGACCACAGCGATACCAGGGCCAGGCGCTCATCGGTTTTGTACCGGGCCTGCAGGTCGTCGACGAATGCACCGAAATACTCGTGCTGGAAGAACCTGTCACCCGGCACGTCTGTACGGGGATGGCTGCGCAGTTGCAGCTTTTCACCATGGTCGGCAAGGGGACCTGTGAACAGCGGGGCAAGGCTGGGAATCATCGACTCATCCGTGGACCGCAGTTGAGAGAGGTTATCGTTCAGAGGGGGTCGAAGTATAAACAGGGCGTTGCCGTCTTGCGACTGTTCATCGTCGACAGGGAAATTTGAGAACCCTGCATAAATTTTAAAAGATTAATGAGAATCGCTACCATTAGTATTGTATCCTGAGATCCTTTCCACCATGCCAGTCAAGGAGCAAGCAATGAGTTTGGACAGCCCGGATACGCGCTTTCTGGTTGTAGTCAATGATCAAGAGCAGTACTCAATCTGGCCGGATTATCGAAGCGTGCCCAACGGCTGGCGCACGCTCGACGTGAAAGGCAGCAAGCAAGAGTGTCTGGACTATATCGAAAAGGTCTGGACCGATATGCGCCCGCTGAGCCTGCGCCAGGCCATGCAGGCACAAGGACAGGGCTGATCGCCCGCGACAGAGTTTTTACCTCAGGGATTCAATATGGAAAGCGTCCAGCCCCGTCTATCATCCAGCGCAACCTTCTCGCTGGAACAGTTTCGCCAGCAAGCTCCGCGTGAACTGAATACCAACCCGTATCTTCAGCGCCAGGCTGCCCGGGAATCGAATGCCCGGTCTTATCCGCGGCGTATTCCGTTGGCGCTGCAAGAGGCCCATGGCCTCTATGTTCGCGATACCCAAGGTCAACTGTTCATGGATTGTCTGGCGGGGGCGGGGACTCTGGCGCTGGGGCATAACCATCCGGTAGCCATCGCGGCCATGCGCCAGACGCTCGATTCCGGCTTGCCTTTGCACACCCTGGATCTTACGACTCCGGTCAAGGATCGCTTCGTCGAAGACCTGTTCAATGCGCTGCCGGAAAACTTTGCCCGTCACGCGCGCATCCAGTTTTGCGGTCCGACCGGTGCCGATGGCATTGAGGCGGCATTGAAGCTGGCCAGGACGGCTACCGGGCGCAAGCCGATTCTGTCGTTCTCTGGTGGCTACCACGGCATGACGCTGGGAACATTGAGCCTGATGGGCAACCTCGGGCCGAAGCAGGCACTGGGTTCGCTGATGGCTGATGTGCAGTTCCTGCCGTACCCCTATGACTACCGTTGTCCGTTCGGCATCGGCGGCGAAGCCGGTATCGATGCCGGCTTGCATTTTATCGAGCAATTACTCAGCGACCCGGAGTCGGGAGTGTTGCCACCCGCAGCTGTAGTGGTTGAAGTCGTGCAAGGCGAGGGTGGGGTGATTCCGGCACCGATCCGGTGGCTCCAGGGCCTGCGTCAATTGACCCGCAAGTTTGGCGTGGCACTGATTATTGATGAAGTACAGACCGGCCTGGGTCGTACGGGCAAATTGTTTGCTTTCGAGCACGCGGATATCGAGCCTGACATCCTCGTACTCTCCAAGGCAATCGGTGGTGGCCTGCCGTTGGCCGTGATGGTGTATCGCGAAGAGTTGGATACCTGGAAACCAGGCGCCCACGCCGGCACATTCCGCGGCAATCAAATGGCGATGGCGGCGGGGGCCGCAACGCTGCGCCATATCATCAGTGAAGACTTGCCGGGGCATGCCGATGTCATGGGGCAACGACTGATGGGGCATCTGCGTGGGTTGCAAAGCGATTACACCTGCCTGGGTCAGGTACGCGGCCGAGGATTGATGGTGGGGGTGGAAATCGTCAGCGATACGCCGAGCGACAAGCGTGTTCCTGCGGCAGATACGGCCTTGGCCCAGGCCATTCAGCGTCAATGCCTGCGCCTGGGTGTCATTCTGGAGCTTGGTGGACGTCATGGCGCCGTTGTGCGATTCCTGCCGCCATTGATCATCCAGCCTGAAGAGGTCGATTTGTTGGTCGAACTCTTCCAGGTTGCCTTGGCGAATGCTCTGGCAGAGGTCAAGGGAAGAACGCTGCACATCGCGTGATGCCGTGGGAGTGGTGCCGTGTGCGCAACGAGCCGAGCCTTTTGTTGCTCGGTTCGTTGCGGGGGTTGATCCGTCGCAGCTTAACGTTCAACTGTCCGGCGCCACCCTCTGAGCCACTGACGAAATTTCATATCACTAAGGCTGCGTCTTGGCACCCGTCGAGACAAAGCTTTCGTAACCGTCTGCACGCGGCGTTTCACGCACCCATAAACGCTCGCTGCGACATTTGAACTTCACACCTTTGCGTGGTGGCATGACCCTGGCCGTCTCCATGCACATTGCTCTGGAAGCAAAGGTTGGCCCCGGCTTCCGTTCTTCCACGCAGCCTTCGACGCCACTGCAGATGGCCATCACCACAAAATAAACCGTCATCATCCTGGGTTGCTCCAATCGAGTGAAGCGATCAATACATCCGTTGTCAGTCATGGCTGGCGGGCCTAAGCGCGTAGCCGTGACTAGGCGAATGATCTGCCTTCATTCAAATCTTCAGCAATGGCAAATTGATGCCGATCGTCGGAAAAATGGCACTTTTACGTTTGTTTTTTACTCTCTCAATGCCGGCGCCATTATGTTGTCGTTTTGGGGCGAAAATGTACGTGATCGGGGTAGAAACCAGGGCACTGATCGCGGGAATTTGAAACCCACGGCGTTGCTCGATAGAGTCGCGCCCCGATCCGGCCAAAGGTGCGGACGTTCGTGGTGAAAAGGAACCGCAGTTGAAGGAACAGACATTGTCCATGCGCCTGGAGCGCGTGGCAGCGCATGTGCCAGCAGGCGCACGCCTGGCCGATATCGGCTCGGATCATGGCTACCTGCCGGTGGCGTTGATGCGCCGGGGGGCCATTGCGGCGGCGGTGGCGGGTGAGGTGGCGTTGACGCCGTTTCGCGCGGCCGAACGCACCGTGGGCGAGAATGGCCTCGACCAGCGGATCACCGTGCGCCTGGCCAATGGCCTGGCGGCGATCCAGCCAGCGGATGGAATTACGGCGATCAGCATCTGCGGCATGGGCGGCGAGACGATCCGTGACATCCTCGATAGCGGCAAGGCGCGCCTGAGCGGCCATGAGCGCCTGATTCTGCAGCCCAACGGCGGCGAGCAGCCACTGCGCCAATGGTTGATGGAAAATGGCTACCGCATCCTCTGCGAAGAAGTGCTGCGGGAAAATCGTTTCTACTACGAGATCATCGTCGCTGAGCGCGCCGCGCAGGTGGGGTATACCGCCGAGCAACTGTACTTCGGCCCATTGCAGATGCAGGCGCGCAGCCCGGTGTTCCTGGCCAAATGGCAGCGTATTCTGCGCGAGAAGCAGCGGACCCTGAGCCACTTCACCCGAGCGCGGCAGGCCGTGCCCGAGGAGAAGGTGCAAGAGATTGCCCGGCAGGCACGGTGGATCACCGAGCTGCTGGCTTGAGGCCAGACTACGAGAGCGTGACAACACGCATGTGTCAGCTCGATTTGTGATTTCCCTTTTCAGCTGGTGCGAGTTCGGGGAATTCAACCAGCAGGGCCTCGTTACCGCTGGCAATGAGTTTCATCACTGCCCGGGTGATGTGTGCACGCACCGCCCCGCCTGAAATGGAATACATGGCCCAGGCTTGGTCGGGTGTGCAATGGCCGATTTGTTCCTCAATCTCCATGTAGGCTTTGTAGTCGTCCGACTCCAAGTGCCACTGGTAATCACCTTGGCTCATGATTCTATCCTTCCCTGGAACCGCTATGACCGCCCCTCAGTCAGTCGGCTGATCGGGGCTGTCCCTGCTCCCTATGTGATGTTCATTGCCCCAAAGCAGTTATCGCAGAAATGCCTCCCTCAGATAAAACAGAGGTGGTAGAGGGAAACAAAGGCGATAACCCAGTCAGATCATGTACCACTCTTAACTTTGGTCCAGACCCGGGTGCGGATTCGCTCCAGTTTCAATGGCAGTGGCTCCAGCGGAACAAGTGTGGCGATGGTCTTTTTGTCTGGATAAATCCAAGGATTGTCGCGCAGTTTTTGCTCGACAAATTCAGTGGCGTCTTTATTGGCGTTAGGGTAGAGGGTGTGGTTTGAAGTCTTGGCAATAACGTCGGGTCGCAACATGTAATTAATGAACGCCATGCCTTCTTTCGGGTGAGGAGCATTCTTTAGCAAAACCAGATTTTCCGACCAGACCAGTGCGCCCTCGCGAGGAAGGCTGTAGGCAATTTTGCGTCCAGTGTTGGCCTTCTCGTTCATGGCCTGCGCAGCAAGCGCACCATTCGCCCATCCGACTACCGCACAAATATTGCCATCGGCCAGGTCGGAGTCGATTCTGGATGAGTCGAAATAGACGACATAGGGGCGGATTTTTAACAGCAGCGCTTGCGCCTTCTGGTAATCATCCGGGTTCTTGCTATTGCTAGGGAGCCCAAGGTAATGCAAGGCAATTGAAATGATCTCGCTGGGAGAATCAAGCATCGCCACGCCACACGACTTGAGTTTGCTGATGTTCTCTTCTTTGAAGATTAAATCCCAGCTATCGACCGGCGCATTATCGCCTAATGCCGCTTTGACTTTATCCACGTCATAGCCAATGCCGGTGGTACCCCATAGATAGGGGACGGCGTAGCGATTACCTGGGTCATTGACCGCAAGCTGGGACAAAATAGCGGGATCGATGTGTGACAAGTTGCTCAGTTGATTGCGATCCAATGGCTGAAGCACTCCGGCCTGGATCAGGCTTGGCAACACATTGGAGGTGGCCACAACCACGTCATAGCCCGTGCGCCCGGCCATTACTTTACTTTGCATGATTTCGGCACTGTCGAATGCATCCATATGGAAGCGGGTGCCGGTTTCCTGCTCAAACTCCTTTGGCGTCTGCGGTGCGATAAAGCCAAACCAGTTGTACAGATACACCCCAGGTTCTACAGCCCCCGCCGATGTGCTTATCCCGGCACAAAGAAGCGACGCTGAAAAAATGGTTCGCAGACGTGATTTGCTCATACAACTATCCTTGTCAAGACGATCGCCCTCATGGCCATCGTAACCCCGGGCAGTGAATATACCGGGCATTGACGAATAGTAAATACCTACGAATACTTATCCCCGCCCGACGAATCCCTAACCCAAAAGGGGTAGAAAATGCCACTCGACCTTCACAGCCTGGCTTGGCATCGATCGATTGGAAAGCTGATCATGCAGTTGAATCGTCCAGAATTCTGGAGCTCACTTGTTCGTACGTTAAATGAATATGTGCAGATCGATAACTGGGTTGTATTGATTTTTAGCAATCAGCAAGTGCAAGTCGTGAGCCTTCCTGAAATGATAGATACGGAAGAGGTCGATGCATTCATTCATCGTTATGTGAAGGGGCTGTATATGCTGGATCCGTTTTATATTGCGGATCGGGAGAATCCACAAAGCGGCTTCTTTCATATGCTGGATATCGCGCCGGAGCACTTTCGTGAGACTGAATATTATCATCAGTATTTCGAGCAATATATTTCGGTGGATGAGGCTCAGTACAATGTCCGGCTTGATGCTGAAAGAACGTTATGCATTTCCTTTGGCAGCAATGTCCATTTTAATCAGGAGCAGATAACAACGCTTGATATGATCAAGCCATGGGTGACTGCATTAATGCAGCAGCGCATGCATTTTGAAGTGGATGTGGAAAAGGATTTTGCCGAGCCAACGCCATGGCCAGAATCGATTGTCTCGCTCGGTGCACAAATAACAGCGCGTGAAAAGGATGTGCTCAAGTTGTTGTTGAGTGGCTTCTCCAATAAAGAAATCGCCGGCAAGCTTTCCCTGTCGGCAGAAACGATAAAAGTTCATCGGCGCAATATCTACACCAAATTGAATATCAAGTCACAATCCGAACTGTTTACTCGTTTTTTTATGCCCCGGCAGGATGTTTTCCCTATAAATTGAAGTTGGCGTATCTGCGATACCCAGGGTGGAGAGCAGATCGAATCGATGCTTTTACTCGTGACCCGGTTGCTCAATCCCTTGAAAAAATAGCCTGGACATCCCCAGGGCCGAGGGTCTTGGGCAGATCGTCAGGAGTATTCACCCGCCCAAGGCGTGTATAGGCATACGACGACTTGAGCGTTGAGTAGAAGACCACCAATGTGTCGTCGCCATACAGCATCAAGTCGCCATTGCGCAGCGTGCCGGGTCTGGTTGCATTGGTCGCCAGTGGGGCAGGCAGGCTGGCGTACTTCTCATTGCCGTTGAGCTCTCTCATGTCCAATCGCAGCGGCAGTTGCCGCACCAGTGCCCGGGCGCTGGGATTATCGTCAAGGGTGATGGAAAAACGCTGATTGCCAACCGTCATCCACATTGCAGGCGCCTCCATTTTTTCATCCGTCGACTGAGAGTGTGCTGTTGCGCAGGTCAGATACGCCAGCAGTCCGAATACCGCCAAATTTGATCGTCGAATGGTCATTCGCAAATGCTCGCCGATGAAGCGCCCACTGACTAGCTGATCAATTCTGAATAGGGTTAGTAGCTTCTCTTATCAATCAAGCTGCAGGGCGCTTAGCCCGTAGCGCATCGACCACCAGAGAAAAGGCCGGAGACGGCTGTCGGCGGCTCGGGTAGTAGAGGTGGTAGCCCGAAAACGCCGGACACCAGTCTTCCAGTACTCGCATCAGCCGCCCCTCGTTCAGGTACGGGGCGAACTCCTCTTCCGGCAGGTAGGCAATACCCACGCCATCGAGGACGGCCTCAGGCACGTGTGTCGAGGTGTTGAACACTAACTGACCGTCAACGCGCACTTTGAGTTTTTTGCCCTTTTGCTCGAACTCCCAGGCATCCACGCCGCCGTAGGTGGGAAAACGAGTATTGATACAACGATGCGCCACCAGATCACGCGGGGTTTTCGGAAGGCCGTGCTCGGTGAAGTATTCGGGCGTGGCCACGACCGCCATGCGCACGTCCGGCCCGATAGGCACGGCGATCATGTCCAGGTCCACGGTTTCTCCAAAGCGCACACCTGCATCGAAGCGATCGGCAACGATGTCGCGAAAACCGTAGTTGATGTCCAGCTCCAGGCGAATGTCCGGGTATTCGCGCAGCAGCGGCAGTAGTCGGGGGAGGAGTGTGGTCTTGACCACGTGATCGCCACAGGTGATGCGCACGGTGCCGGCCGGTTTGTCGCGCAGTTCGGTGAGGGCGTCCAGCTCACATTCGATCTCGTCGAAGCGATGGCCGATCGACTGGAGCAGGCGTTCGCCCGCCGCGGTCAGCGAAACGCTGCGAGTGGTTCGTGTAAGCAGACGGATTTTCAGCCGTGTCTCGAGCCCGGAGACCACTTGGCTGACGGCGGATTGGGTGATCCCCAGGTGCGCTGCTGCACGGGTGAAGCTGCTTTCGCGGGCGACCACGACGAACGCCATGAGGTCGTTGAAGTTGTGCTTGGGCATGCTGCGGTCTCGGTTGACTGATTAGCAGGGGTTATAACCTCTTTAAGTATTCATTAGCTAATCAAAGTCTGCGCAGTGCGCGAAGATGCTCACGGCCCCGAGCCTCGGGGCTTCATGTCAACGGGCGCTGCCCGTCCGCCAACCCCAGGGGAGATCCAGTGAAAAGATTATTCGTGTTGCTTGGACTTCTGATGAGCTCGCTTGCCGCGACAGGAGCCGATATGTCCAACGGTGCTGACAATTTCTACCAGAGCGACAAGCTGACCGTGCAGAAGGTCACGTTTCGCAACCAGTACCAGATGATCGTGGCGGGTAACCTCTACCTGCCCAAGGGCCTCGATAAGCAGCGCAAGCACCCGGCAATTGTCGTCGGCCATCCCATGGGGGCGGTGAAGGAACAGAGCGCTAACCTGTACGCACAGAAACTGGCCGAACAGGGCTTCGTCACGTTGTCCCTGGACCTGTCTTTTTGGGGGGAAAGCGAGGGGGCGATACGCAACGCCGTACTGCCGGACCTGTACGCAGAGGACTTCAGCGCGGCGGTGGACTTTCTTGGCTCCCGGCCTTTCATTGACCAGGAGCGCATCGGTGCCTTGGGTATTTGCGGCAGCGGCAGTTTCGTGATCAGCGCAGCGAAGATCGACCCTCGCATGAAAGCCATCGCCACCGTGAGCATGTACGACATGGGCGCGGTCAATCGTAACGGTCTCAAGCATTCACAGACCCTGGAGCAACGCAAGGCAGCCATCGCTGCCGCCGCGCAGCAGCGCTACGTTGAATTCACCGGCGGCCAGACCGAGTACACCAGCGGCACGGTGCATGAACTCAACGCCGATACCCACCCGATCCAGCGTGAATTCTACGACTTCTACCGTACTCCTCGTGGGGAGTTCACCCCGCAAGGCTATTCGGCGCAGTTGACCACCCACCCGACGTTGACCAGCAATATCAAGTTCATGAACTTCTACCCGTTCAACGACATCGAGACCATCTCGCCGCGCCCGATGCTCTTCATCGCCGGAGAAAACGCCCATTCGCGGGAGTTCAGCGAAGACGCCTACCGCCTGGCCGGGCAGCCCAAGGAGTTGTACATCGTCCCCGGCGCCGGACATGTCGACCTGTATGATCGGGTCAACCTGATTCCCTTTGCCAAGCTGACCCGCTTCTTCCAGGACGGCCTCAAGTAAGCGTGTCAATCAGGCGCCGGCGTTCAGCCGGCGCCTGACCCTTGGTCAACTCAGGTGCAATCGAGCGTTTCGGCACAGTTGTCGAGCATTTCGGCACAGTAGCCACTCTTTGTTCAACCTAGACTCGTGCTTCATTTTTAGCCCCAGATGGAGTCGCGATGAACATCAGATTAATTTTGCCTGCACTCTCAATGCTCGTTTCATTGAGTGGCTACGCTGCTGACTTTTCACTGACCAGCCAGGATATTGCGGACAATCGTCCGCTGACCCGTCGCGAAGTGTTCCAGGGCTTCGGTTGCGAAGGTGGCAACACCTCCCCCGAACTTTCATGGGCGAACGCCCCCGCAGGTACCCGAAGTTACGCGATCACGGTCTACGATCCCGATGCACCGACCGGTAGCGGCTGGTGGCATTGGACGGTCTTTAACCTGCCAGCTTCTCTCCATAGCCTGCCAAGCGGAGCCGGGTCGAGTTTGCCTGCCGGTGCAGTACAAGGGCGGACAGATTATGGTCAGTCAGCGTTTGGCGGTGCTTGTCCTCCAGTAGGGGATAAACCCCATCGCTATCAATTCACCGTATGGGCATTGAAAGTCGATAAGCTACCGCTCGACAGCCAGGCCAGCGGAGCCTTGGTGGGGTATATGCTCAATGCCAACGCCTTGGCCAAAGCGACCATTACTTCAACTTACGGGCGTTAAGAACGATGCACCCTTGTGACGGCATACAGCACCGGCAAAATATTATCGATGCGAGTGTCATACGGTCGCGCCTGCCCGTTACGTTGACAAGGGTGCCGGTGTTCGTGAGCACCTTATGTCGGGTGCGGCAGGGGGAAAAGCTGCTGCAATGGGATGACCGGCAAATGCGTGCAGGGCCGCAACATCTGATTCTGATGCCGGCCGGGCGCGAACTGGGTATCTCCAATATCCCTGGCCCTCACGGACACTACATCGCCGATGCGGTGTCCTTCCCCGTCTCGATATTGCGCAACTTCAGCGCTCGATATAGCCAGCAGATCATGAGCCACAGCGGCGTGTTGAAGACCGAGCTGTGCGTGCGGTTGGACAGACACACAACACAGGCATGGGATCAGTTGTTGGCCGCCATCAACGGGAATGCCCCGGATGCATTACGCACCCTCTACGGGGAAGCGGTCCTTCTGAGCCTGTGCCTTGGCGGCCAGCTCGGGCCGCTGCTGATGGGGCGCGACGATCCGATTTCCGAGCGCGTGCAGCAGTTGGTGATGGGCAGCCCACAGAGTGATTGGACGGTTGCGAGCGTTGCCCAACATCTGAACCTGGGTGAGTCGACCTTGCGTCGTCAACTGGCGAATGAGGGGGACAGTTTCCGCGATATTCTGGAGGGCGTTCGACTGGCGGCAGCGTTGCAATGGCTGCAGACAACTTCTCGTCCCATTGGTGAAATTGCCGGCGCCTGCGGTTACGCCTCGGCCTCACGTTTTGCGGTGCGCTTTCGCTCACACTACGGTCTATCGCCACGTGAGTTGCGGGCAGCGATTTAAGCACTCCCGTGAGTCTTCCCCTTATTGCGGGTGAGTGTCGGCAATCACGTTAGTGTGACACTGAAGTTTTTTACACGCTTCGAGTCGAAAGCAAAAATCACAAGAACGATCAAATACCCAACCTATTCATTTGCTAACGTTGCCCCAGTTTTCAAGGAGCATCGTCATGCGCAACATTGAAAGAGCGCTGTGGTACATCGAACTGGAGCTGGGGTCGAACCTCGATCTGGGGCGTGTTGCGCAGCATTGCAAGCTGTCTTCTTTTGCACTGGCTCGTTTGTTTGCGCTGTCGACGGGTTGGTCGGTGATGCGTTACATCCGCGCGCGGCGTTTGAGCCAGGCAGCTCTCACATTGCGCCGGGGGGCGCCGGATATCCTGCAGGTAGCACTGGATGCCGGCTACGGCTCCCATGAGGCTTTTACGCGTGCTTTCTGCGATCTGTTTGGGCGCACTCCGAAGCAGGTTCGTGAGCACAAGGATGAGAATCTTCCATTGGTGGAGCCTTTACGCATGAAAGAACGCAAACTCATAACACTCTCCGAGCCTCGCTTTGAAACCCGATCCGAGTTTTTCATTGCGGGTCTGGGCGAGCGTTTTACCTTCGACAAGAACGAAGGCATCGTGGGTTTGTGGCAAGCCTTCGCTCCTTACATTGAGCGGATGCCCGATCAGATAAGCACTTGGACCTACGGCCTGTGCTGCAATCCCGCAGAGGATGGCAGTTTCGAGTACATTGCCGGCACTGAGGTGTCCCGCGTCGACGATCTTCCCGCCGTTTTTCGACACTTCAGAGTGCCGCGGAAAAACTATGCCGTGTTTCGACACCTGGGCCATATCTCGACGATCCATCAGACGTTCTTCAGCATTTTCAACCACTGGTTGCCTGAGTCTGAATACGAGCTTGCAGACGCTCCTGAGTTCGAGCAATACAGTGCTGATTTTGAGCCGTCCCAAGGGAAGGGCTACGTAGAGGTGTGGATACCGATTGCAAGAAATCAGGCAGCCGATTCGTAGGATGGGTGTCTGCCATGAATGTATGAGTCACAGCGCTGCGTAAGGAATTTGCCCATGAGTTTCAATTGGCACAGTGACCCGCTCACAAGAGATACGCTGGTTTGTAAAGGCTACAGGAATACACAGAACGTTCGCAGGTTCATGGTGGAACACTGCGGCGTGGACTTTAAATTCGACAGGGATTTCATGGCTTGGGTGCGCAATGACGTTACCAAGACGTTGGGAGATGTTGTCGATGAGTGGTTGCGGCGACATCGTGATATCCACTAACCGCTGGACCAGGAGGGCCATATCCCAGGTTCAGATGTTGAGGCCGCGCGGCCGCAAGCGTGAGTCCAACGAATAGGCTCCGCCTCCGCGAGCGACGATGTACAGGGCAAGAACTCCCATCAGCACAGGAAACTCGATGCCTCGATCTATCCAGGGCCAGGTCGGCCCGAGCGCATAGCTGATTGCAACCATTTCAAGTGTGACGAGCAGCGCTATCAACCTCGTGCCGAGCCCGGTTGCCAGCATGAGCGCACCTGCCGTCTCCAGCAGCATGACCAGGAAGGCGAGTTGCGCAGCGAAAGGTAAGCCCATCACGTTCTGGATGAGGTTGATCGACCCGGCCATTGGGTCGGCCATCGATCCGTGGGAGGTGCGCAGAACCTTCGGCAATCCGTGGGTAAAAAGGATCACGGCGAAGGTGATTCGCAGCAGGGCGTACAGATAAGGTTCGAAGCTGGCGGCCCGTGCGTTCACAGCGGCTAAAGCGGGGCGCAACGATGATGCGTTTTCCGTGGTCATGGAAAGTCCCTGGTAGTCAACGAGCGGTCGTGATCGATGACCGCCAGGATGGGCGTCTCGGGCTTGCGAAGGCGTTATTGTCCCTTGGCTGGCAACCCCATCTTCTCAAGCGTCAGCGTCTCGTCGGCGCGGCCCCAGCCGCCATCTGCCACTTCTTCGACCAGGACCATGGTGAATGGACGAACCTGCTCGCCGAAATACTCGACGAACATCTGCGTGGTGCGATGGATGATCTCTTCTTTGCGGGCGTGGTCCAGGATTCCTTCCGGGAATTTGTAGTTGGCGAATGGCATCGGTTTGCTCCGTGGGTGTGAAACAGATCTGGGAGGGAAGGGCGCAAGCCCATGGAGCGCATTCTTCTTGTTTGGGTTTGTGAGATAAACCCTGCTGGATTGCCATCTGAATTCAATAACAGAGAACAATCAGTGCCGTGGATGGCGGCTCCTTCGAAAAGCCTTGTCCGGGGGGCATTGATTTTTTGGCCGCAAGAATCGGATCGCGAATACAGATCTGGTTATCGCCTTATGGACGCCCACATCAAGAGGCGCCCATCATGGACTTTCGCATCACAGGCCTGGCCCCTGAGTCATTTCGCACACTGTTTGGATTGTCTGCTGAAGAACTCGCGTCAAGAGGGGTAGAGCGTCATCTCGTTGACAGCAAACCAGGCTTTCCTGATCGTATAGAAATGAAAGAAGCAGAGCTTGGGCAAAGCATGCTGCTACTGAACCATGTCAGCCAGCCGGCCAACACACCCTACCGCGCCTGCCATGCGATCTTCATTCGGGAAGGGGCTACTCAAGCTTATGATGCCGTCAACCAGGTGCCCGAGGTGATGCGAACGCGCCTACTGTCGCTTCGAGCTTTTTCCGAGGACGGGATACTGTTGGATGCCGATGTTGTAGATGGGCAAGCGATAGAGCCTGTGATCCACCAGATGCTTGCCAATCCAGAGGTCAGTTACATTCACGTTCACAACGCGAAGCAGGGTTGTTACTCGGGGCGGATAGATCGGGCATAAGCAAGCAGAGCACCGCTTGTAGATGCGGGGTATGCAGCCCCGCGCAAAACTTTGCGGTCGCGCGCCACGTTTGCCTCACCCATGGCTATGAGTCGATGGAACGGGCGCGTCTTATCTCGGTTTCTTGCGTAGGGAGCTTGCCGATCTATCCGTAGCCAAAGCCGTGGCAACGGATTTTTGTGCGCTCTACAACGTCAGTGATGAGCACCGGCAAGCACGGGTTTCAACCGTCACGAAGGCTGTGTACGGTCGGGCACACCTGTTGCTGCGTTATGTGGAATGGAGCGCTGCGAAAGGGCATTGCCGTTTACAGAGCTTATCCGTCCGGCCAGCACCACGGATGGCGGCGCGCAGGGCTCATTCCTTTTTGGGGCGTGGCGGGTTGTCCTGGCGATAGGTGTGCTGGGGGTTGATCACCACTTGCTTGACCTGATTGTCCAATTCCTTGCTGTGGTACAGGTCCAGGCATTTGAGCAACTCAAAGCGCACGCCTGGCCGCTCTGATTCGACCAGGGGGTTGTGATAATCACGGGCCAGAAACTGGTCAATCAGAGGCCTACCGGCTTGGGGGGCTTGCTCCAGATCGAAATAGGTCCAATCCATCAGCGCACTGGCACTGCTTCCGGCGTCCTGGGCCGTTTCAGGTTCGCGCTTGTAGGCGGTAGCGATGCAGTCCGCCAGCACCATATCCTTGTAGTTTTGCGCGTAGGTGCGCTCGCCTGCCTGTGGCGAGCGGATCGGATCATCCTTGGCCCAACTGTTGGAAGGTGCGGCTGCCCAGGCCAGTACCAGGATCGCAGTCAAATACTTCATCAAGGCAAACTCCAGAAGTTCGCCCGGTCGGTCTGATAGTTCACGCCCGGCTCATTGAAATAGCAATGGTCATAGCACATTCTGCCGTCAAACAACGTGGCATGCCCCTGGGCGTCCGACCAGCCAGAAACTTCAAACAAAATCAGCCCCTTCTTGCCTGCCAGGGGGCCGCCATCGGCGGCCGGGTACCTGATCGTCTCGGCTTTTCCCCATTGCTGTTCCAGATAGGCAATCAGGCTTTTGACGCGATAAAAGTACCAGCGCTTGTCAGCGCCGGACACGGTTTCGCCACGTATGTGCGGTATGAGTGAGCCGGAGTAGTTGAGGATATAACTCATGCGCACTGCGCAGGTGTTGACCCACCGTAGGGCCGGATCACGGCTGTTGATGTTCGTTGCAACATTGCCGCCGATGACGGTCGCCACTTTTTCAGACGGATTGACGGTGTCGTAGATCCGTTGAGAGGCGGCCCATGCGCTGGAAAACGAGGGTCGAATCATGTTTCATCCTTGATATCGGGCAGCAGGGAATCGCTGCGGTTAATCCTTCACGCGTGAGGTGACGATAGCCTTGAATGACGGATCAGCAAGGGTGTCGTGCCCAGAAGGTTACGTTTCTCGTATGCTGTAAGGCAAGCCTATTTGCCAGGTATCAGGACTGGTGTATCGCTTCACGCTCGGTGCGCGGAAGCGATACTGAGCTTGCCCTCGTCAATGCGAATGACGCGGCTCCCCACTACGAGCAATCACTCGCAGATGCAAAGTCGCAGGCTCCAGGCAGCCCCCCGTGGACAGCTGTCCCACCAATTGCCGATACAGTTCCTGCCAAGGCGTTTGCGACGGCGGAATGTTCGGCGTCCACTCAAGCCGGCGGCGGTTCATTTCGGCGTCGTCGATCAGCAAGTTCACGGTTCGGGTGTTCAGGTCCACTTTCAGCCGGTCGTTGGTTTTCAGCAACGCCAGGCCGCCGCCCACGGCTGCCTCCGGGGACATGTTGAGGATCGACGGGCTTGCCGATGTGCCGCTCTGGCGCCCGTCGCCGAGGCAGGGCAGGGAGTCGATGCCTTGCTTGATCAGCGCCGCCGGAGGGGCCATGTTCACCACTTCGGCGCTGCCAGGGTAGCCCACGGTGCCAACGCCGCGGATCACCAGGATGCAGCGCTCGTCGATGTCCAGTGCCGGGTCGTCGATCCGGGCGTGGTAGTCCTCCGGTCCTTCGAACACGATGGCGCGGGCTTCGAAGCTATTCTCGGCACCGGGTTCGGACAGGTAGGTCTTGCGGAACGCTTCGCCCACCACCGACATCTTCATGATCGCGCTGTCGAAGAAATTGCCGCTGAGCACGATGAACCCGGCTCGGTGTTTGAGCGGGGTGTCGAAGGGGTGGATCACATCGGCGTTGCTGGTCAGGCTGCTGCGCACGATTTCGCCGATGGTCTTGCCGCTGACCGTGGCGCAGTCTTCATGCAGGCGTCCGGCTTTTTGCAGTTCATGCATGACCGCGGGCACGCCACCGGCCCGATGGAAACCTTCACCCAGGTACTTGCCCGCCGGCATGCAATTGACCAGTAGCGGCACGTCCTCGCCAATTCGTTGCCAGTCATCCAGGCTCAGTTCGACACCCATGTGCCGGGCAATGGCGATCAGGTGCGGTGGGCAGTTGCTCGAAGCACCCAATGCCGAGGCCACGGCGATGGCGTTCTCGAAGGCTTCGCGGGTCATGATCTGTGATGGGCGGACGTCTTGCAGCACCAGTTCGCAGATGCGCTTGCCGGTGGCATAGGCCATTTGTCCGCGTTCGCGGTAGGGCGCTGGAATGCTCGCGCAACCGGGCAGCGACATGCCCAGGGCTTCGGCCAGGGCGTTCATCGACAGGGCGGTGCCCATGGTGTTGCAGTGACCCACCGACGGCGATGCGGCGGTGGTCATTTCCATGAAGCCTTCGTAATCGATCTCCCCGGCGGCCATCAGGTTGCGCGCATGCCAGAGCACGGTACCGGAGCCGATCAACTCGCCCTTGTGGTGACCGTCGAGCATCGGCCCGCCGGACAGGACAATCGCCGGCAGATCGGTGGTGGCCGCCGCCATCAGGCAGGCCGGGGTGGTCTTGTCGCAACCGGTGGTGAGCACCACGCCGTCCAATGGATAACCATGAAGGATCTCCACCAATCCCAGGTAGGCCAGGTTACGGTCCAGTGCCGCGGTGGGCCGGCGCGACTGCTCGGCGATCGGGTGCACCGGGAATTCCATGGGAATGCCGCCGGCGTCACGGATACCGGCCTTGACCCGTTGTGCCAGCTCCAGGTGATGCCGGTTGCAGGGTGTCAGGTCGCTGCCGGTCTGGGCGATGCCGATGATCGGGCGTCCCGATTGCAGCTCTTCGCGGGTCATCCCGTAGTTCATGTAGCGTTCGACATACAGGGCAGTCATGTCCGCGTGGGCAGGGTCGTTGAACCATTGCTCGCTGCGCAGGCGGCGTTTTGGCGTGTCAGTCATGATTCATTTCTCTCTTGTAATTAGGCGAATCGGCAAACGGTTCAGCGGGCGAGCAGTCCTCGGGCGGCCAGGTTGCGCAGCAAGGCGCCGACGCCGAAGGTCCAGGGTGTGGCGTCGCAGCTGTGGGTCACTTGATTATGCAGGCTGCCGAGCAACGGGCTGCTGATACTGACCCGATCACCCAGTTTGTGGGTGAAACCGCCGCCGGCATGATCACGGTCTGCGGTGGGGGCAAACAAAGTACCCAGAAACAACAGGAAGCCGTCCGGATATTGGTGATTGCCATTGAGTGTCTGGCCTGCCAGGTCCTGCGGGTCACGGCTGATCTGGCTCATCGAACTCGAGCCGTGCAGGCGGTAACCGTCCTCGCCTCGAACCTCCAGATCGACCACGCAGGCCCGCACATCATCGAGGCTGAAGCCTTCGTCAAACAGACGAATGAACGGCCCGATGGCGCAGGACGCATTGTTGTCCTTGGCCTTGCTCAACAGCAGCGCACTGCGGCCTTCGAAATCCCGCAGATTGACGTCGTTGCCCAAGCTGGCGCCGTGGATCTGGCCGCGGCTGTTCACCGCCAGCACCACTTCCGGTTCCGGGTTGTTCCATTGGGAGCCGGGATGAATGCCAATGTGGCTGCCGCTGCCGACGGCGGCCAGGACCGGTGCCTTGGTGAAGATTTCCGCATCCGGGCCGATGCCGACTTCCAGATACTGCGACCACATGCCCTGTTCGATGAGCCAGGCTTTCAGGCGCATGGCCTGCTCAGAGCCCGGCACGATCGAGCGCAAGTTGTCGCCGATCACATTGTGCACCGTGGCGCGCACAGCTTCGGCTTTTGCCGCGTCACCGCCGGCCTGTTCCTCGATCACCCGTTCGATCATGCTGGCGGCGAAGGTCACGCCGGCGGCCTTGATCACTTGCAAATCCAGGGGGGGCAACAGCGACGGTTTGGACGGATCGGCGTTGAGGCCGGTGTTGGCCAGCAGGGCTTCGACGCTGGCAATGAAGGTGCCCGGTGTCTGCCGCACGGCGGCCAGTGGCGAGTCGGTTTCCAGCAAGTCACTCAAGGTCGCGAAACGATCCGACAGATCGAACACCCCGTCGCTGCGCAGCACAATGGGCGAGGGGCCGGCGATCCGGCCAGGCACCCAGGCGCGGCCAATCAGGGTTCCAGCCACGCCATCGACCGGCAGGGTGTTCTCGGGAGTAAGGAGTAGCGACATGGCGTTTTTCCTGGTTCGTAAAGCCTTCACGCTAGGATGCAGGGTCGATAAACTCCAATGAGATATATTCAGTATTCGATAACGCCAGGTTATTGCCGGTCCGAGGAAAATCCATGTCAGATCTGTCCTTTTCCAGCTTCTGCGGCTGGCTCAAATTCCGTCATCTGTTGCTGATCGACACCTTGGGGCGTACGCGCAATATGCATTTGGCGGCGCAGCAGATGAACCTCAGCCAGCCGGCCATCAGCAAGATGCTCAAGGAAATCGAAAGCCTGCTCGGCTTTGCTTTGTTCGAGCGACTGTCACGGAGCATGCCGCCCACCGCTCTGGGTGAGCATGTGCTGCGTTATGCGCAGATCGCCTTGAATGACGCGCGTTCGTTCGTCGAGCAAATCAGCAGCCTGCGCGAGGGCGGTCACGGCTATCTCAAGGTCGGCGGGATCTTCGCCGCCACGGCGGTGGCCCTGCCCGAGGCGATCCTGCAGATCAAGCAGCGTTGGCCGTTGCTGTCGATTGAAGTGGTGGAACAGACCAGTAACCACCTGATGGAGATGCTCGAAGAGAAAAGGCTCGATCTGGCAGTAGCGCGTTTTACCGATCAAAGCCAGCAGCAGTATTATGACTTCCAGCCGTTGGCCCCGGAGCCGTTCTGCATCGTGGTCAACAGCCAGCATCCGCTGGCGAACGCCGGGCCGACGTCCTTGCAGCAACTGGTGGACTTGCCGTGGATTCTCTACCCGGTCGGCACGCCGATACGCGCACGCATGGAACTGGCCTTCGCCGAAGCCGGAGTAGGGATGCCGCGCAACACCATCGACACCATCTCCATGCAGACCTTTCTCCAGGTCCTGCAGCGCGGGCCAATGATCGGGATGCTGCCCAATGCCATGGTCAACCCGTTGCTTGAAAGCGGCCAATTGATCACCCTCGACACACCACTGCACCTGGTGCCGCAGGATTACGGCATCCTCACGCGCAAGGGCGAGCAATTGGTGGGGGCGGCACTGGAGTTCGCGGACATTCTCAAGGAAAACGCTCGTCTGGCTGCAACATCGTCCACTCAAGAAAGTAGGTGAATCTGTGGGAGCAAGGCTTGCCCGCGATGCAGGCGCCTCGTATTCCCGCTGACCGCGTCGTCTTCATCGCGGGCAAGCCATGCTCCCACAGATAAATCCCCTCGCCACAAGTTAAGTGATTGCCGCTGGCACTTCGATAACGATCCGTTATCAGTTAATCCAAAAATGCCATTGGGAAAGAATCAATTCTCGACAGTAGAGTGACCCCCTCATAAAAACAATCAGGCATGCCCACATGCCCTGGGGTGACCTCATGCAAACCGTATCCGAGCATTTGCCAGCGCAAGCGCCTGCCTGCGAACTCGACTTTGAGGACCGGACCTATCGCAAGGTGATCTGGCGGATCCTTCCCGTCCTGCTCTTGTGTTACATGGCGGCGTACCTCGACCGGGTGAATATCGGCTTTGCCAAGCTCGACATGCTCAGCGAGCTGCAATTTAGCAACACGGTGTATGCCTTGGGCGCCAGTATGTTTTTCTGGGGTTATTTCCTTTTCGAAGTCCCCAGCAACCTGTTGCTGCATCGCTTTGGCGCGCGGTTCTGGATTGCCCGGATCATGCTGAGCTGGGCGGTCATTTCCATGGCCGTGGCCTACACCGTGCCGCTGGCGGGCTTCTTCCACATCGAATCGAGCAGCATGTTCTACGTGCTGCGCTTTCTGTTGGGCATCTGTGAAGCCGGGTTTTTCCCCGGCGTGATCCTGTACCTCAACTACTGGTTTCCCACCCATCGGCAAAGCCGGGTGATGTCCGGTTTCCTGCTGGCCCTACCAGTCAGCCTGACCCTGGGCGGGATACTCTCCGGTTGGCTGATGAACAGCATGCAAGGGGTGCATGGCCTGTCCGGCTGGCAATGGATGCTGCTCATCGAAGGCATTCCGTCAATCATCATGGCGTTTGTGGTGATCGTCTGCCTGGCCGACAACATCGACAAAGCCAAATGGCTGAGTGTCGCGGAAAAAGCCATGCTCAAGGCCAATCTGCACACCGACAACCAGGGCAAGGCCACACGCTTGAGCGAAGTGTTTTTCAACCCTCGGGTGTGGTTGCTGGTACTGATTCTGCTGACCTTCAATACCGGCTTCTACGGCCTGGCGTTCTGGATGCCCTCGATCATCAAGAGCACCGGCATCACCAACAGTTTGCACATTGGTCTGCTCACCGCCATCCCTTACTCGGTGGCGATCGTGGCGATGCTGCTCAATGCACGGCACTCCAATCGCACCGGTGAGCGGCGCCTGCACGCGGCCATTCCTGCCTTCATCGGTGGCGTGGGCCTGATCCTCAGTGCCTTCTTCGCCGACAACCTGGTGTTGTCCGTGCTCTTTCTCAGTGTCTCCGCCTCGGGGATCCTCAGCCTGATGCCGATTTTCTGGACCCTGCCCGGGACGGTGCTCTCGGGCGTTGCCGCCGCGGCGGGCATCGGCATGATCAACGCCATCGGCAACTTGTCGGGTTTCACCGGCTCGATGATCACCGCCGTGGCGGAAAACCTCACCGGCAACATCAACAACGGCACCTATGTGCTGGCCCTGTGTCTGTTGGTCAGTGGCGGGCTGATCCTGGCCATTCCCGCATCGATGCTCGGCAGGACGCCAAAAACCGCGATCACCCCGGCAAACCTGGAGGCCGCATGAACCTGCAGAACAAACGGGTGCTGGTCACCGCCGCAGGGCAGGGCATCGGCCTGGCCTGCGCCATGGCCTTCGCCCGGGCCGGTGCCGAGGTGTTTGCCAGTGATATCGATATCCACGCCCTGGCGGGTATCGATGGGGTCACCGCCATCACCCTGGATGTCACATCGGCCACCGCCATCAGCGCCGCCTGCGAACGTATCGGTGGGTTGGACGTGCTGTTCAACTGCGCCGGTTACGTGCACAGCGGGAACATCCTCGAATGCGACGAAGCCGCCTGGGCGCGTTCGCTGGACCTCAATGTCACGGCCATGTACCGGACGATCCGCGCATTCTTGCCAGGCATGCTGGCGCGGGGTGGCGGTTCGATCATCAACATGTCGTCGGTGGCCTCCAGCCTCAAAGGCGTGCCGAACCGTTTTGCCTACGCGGCCAGCAAGGCGGCCGTGGTGGGCCTGACGAAGGCCGTTGCCATCGATTTCGTGACTCAGGGCATCCGTTGCAATGCGATATGCCCGGGTACCGTGGACTCTCCGTCGCTGCGTCAACGCATCGCCGCCCAAGCCGCGCAACAGGGCGTGGAGGAGGCACAGGTCTATCGGCAATTCCTCGAGCGCCAGCCCATGGGCCGTATCGGCAGTACCGAAGAAGTCGCCCAGTTGGCGGTGTATCTGGGCAGCGATGCGTCGAGCTACACCACTGGTGGCGTGCATGTCATCGATGGCGGCATGAGCATCTGAGCCCGGTTTTCACTTTGAATTTGAACAGGAGAAATCCATGAAACTGTTGCGTTATGGCGAAAAAGGTTCGGAGAAGCCCGGCCTGTTGGATGCCGATCATCAGATCCGCGACCTGTCGGGCCATGTCCCGGACATCGCCGGACAGGTCCTGGGCCCAGACAGCCTGGCAGCGCTTGCCGCCCTCGACCCGCGCAGCCTGCCGCTGGTTGCCGGCCAGCCTAGGATCGGCGCCTGTGTCGGGCAGGTCGGCAAGTTCATCTGCATCGGCCTGAACTACGCCGACCATGCGGCCGAGTCGAATATGGAGGTGCCGAAAGAGCCGATCATCTTCAACAAATGGACCAGCGCCATCTGCGGGCCGAACGACGACATCCAGATCCCGCGCGGCTCACTCAAGACCGACTGGGAAGTCGAGTTGGGCGTGGTCATCGGTAAAGGCGGGCGCTACATCGATGAAGTAAACGCCATGGAGCATGTCGCCGGCTATTGCGTCATTAACGACGTGTCCGAGCGCGAGTGGCAATTGGAACGCGGCGGCACTTGGGACAAGGGCAAAGGCTTCGACACCTTTGGTCCGCTTGGCCCGTGGTTGGTCACCCGGGACGAAATCGCTGATCCGCATACGCTGGATCTCTGGCTGGAGGTCGACGGACACCGCTATCAAAATGGCAATACCCGGACGCTGATCTTCAGTGTGCCGCAACTGATTGCCTACCTGAGCCGCTGCATGAGCCTGCAACCTGGCGACGTGATCTCGACCGGCACGCCACCCGGCGTAGGCTTGGGCATCAAGCCACAGCCGGTTTTCCTGCGTCCGGGCCAGACCCTGCGCCTGGGGATTGCGGGGTTGGGTGAGCAGCGTCAGGTCACAGTGCAGGCGGACTGAGCCAGCGGTTCTCGCCGCCGGCCCGGCTACCCACGCTGTATTCAGTCGATGCGCCACTGCCCGAGCAAAATCGCCACAAACTTCTCTGCGGCAGGCGAAAGGGAAGCGCCACGGCGATAAACCAGGCCCAAGGTACGCGTCACTTCCGGCTCGATCAGTGGCACGCTGACCAGGGTCGGATGATCGGCGGCGGGCATCGCCAGGCTCGGCATGGCCGACACGCCGAGGCCGGCTTCGACCATCCCCAGCGAGGTCGACAGGTGCTGCACCTCGTAGAACCACTTGGGCCGTAGGCCAAGCCCAGACAACGCATGGTCGAGCAGCATGCGGTTGCCGCTGAGGCGGCCCACGCCGATCAGGCGGTGCTCGACCAACTCGGTCCAGCTCACCGAAGCTCGGCTGGCGAGTTCATGATCACGGCGGCAGGCCAGCACGAAGTGCTCCTGGACCAGGGATACGAACTCGATGTCCGGGTGCTGCCCACTCATCATATTGATACCGAAATCGGCTTCGCCGCGCAGCACGGCCTCCAGGCCGTCGTTGGCGCTGAGGTCGAGCAAGCGAATGCGAATCTTCGGGTACTGCTCGTTGTATTGCCGGATGACCGAGGGCAGGAAGTAAAACGCTGCGGTCGGAATGCAGGCCAAGGTGACCTGGCCGGTCTGCCGTTCGGCCAATTCGCGGATGCTCAGTATCGAGTCCTCGAAGTCATCGAGCAGGCGGCGTGCCTTGGGCAGGAAATCGCGCCCCACGCTGGTCAGGCCGACGCGGCGGGTGGTGCGTTCGAGCAGAGGGGTACCCAGACCCTCTTCAAGCTTCTTGATTCGACGACTCAGGGCAGGCTGCGACAAGTGCAGGACTTCTGCCGCCTCATGAAAGCTGCCCAGTTCGGCGATTTTCACGAAAGATCGAATATCTTGCAGCTCATAATTCATAGGGAGACCGTTCCTTTGAGCAAGAATCTATTCATGTTTGTGAAGCAATAATAGCGACGATATTTGCATTGGATTGATTTATCCACCCCTGTCACTCTTGTTTTCAACACATCAATGTCCCCAATTGATCAACAAGAGTCAGTAGTTATGCAACGAATTCCTTGTGTGCTCATGCGCGGCGGTACCTCCAAAGGACCTTTCTTCCACGCCTGGGATCTGCCTACCAATATCGTCGAGCGCGACGAGATGTTGATCAACCTGATGGGCTCCGGTCACGAGCTGGAAATCGATGGCATCGGCGGTGGCAGCCCGCAGACCAGTAAAGTGGCAATCATCAGTCCGTCATTGCATGCCGATGCCGATGTCGACTACCTGTTCGTTCAGGTCATGGTCGCCGATCGCCGTGTCGACACTGCACCCAACTGCGGCAACATGCTCTGTGCGGTCGGCCCGTTCGCCATCGAACAGGGGTTGGTCAAGGCCACTGACGGCAAGACCCTGGTGCGCATCCGTAACCTGAACACCCAGACCTTCGTCAACGCTTTGGTAGAGACGCCCGGTGGCGTCGTGCGCTACGAGGGCCGCACGGCCATCGATGGCGTGCCGGGTACTGCGGCGCCGGTCCAGCTGACGTTCCTCGATGCCGTCGGCAGCAAGACCGGCAAGCTGTTTCCCACCGGCCAGGCAACCGATGTCATCGATGGTATCCCGCTGACCTGCATTGACATGGCTATGCCCATGATGATCGTCCATGCCAGCCACTTGGGCATGACCGGCAGTGAACGTCCGGCCGACCTCGACGCCGACACGCAACTGCGCAAGCGCCTGGAGGCGTTGCGCCTCAAGGCCGGCCGTGCAATGGGCCTGGGCGACGTGAGCAACATGGTGATTCCAAAACCGGTGCTTGTTTCCCACCCACGCGAAGGTGGCACGCTGCAGGTTCGCTACTTCATGCCCCACAGCTGCCACCGGGCACTGGCTATCACTGGCGCCATCGGCCTGGCGACGGCCTGTGTCAGCCCCGGCACCGTGGTAATGGATCTGCTCGGCGCGACCGCGCAGGAGCTGAGCCTGGTGCGTCTCGAACACCCCAGTGGCGGTATCGAGGTTGCGCTTTCACGCAGCGGTGCAGACGGCAAGACGATCCAGGCTTCGGTCGTGCGCACCGCCCGCCGGCTGTTCTCGGGTTTTGTCTACGCCCCGACGGTGCGTCGGCTCGCCGGCTGAGTTTGGTTCACCCGCGCATCCGTAAACCTTGATGTTGCAATACAATCGCTCCGAGTGCCGCCAGGTATCGGGTGCGATAGGCGGCCGCCTGCCTGTCGGGTGGTCACAAAGACAATAAAAACAAGAGAAACAACCCATGCTCGCACTCCTTGGCTTGGTCATGGTGGTGGCCTTTACCTACCTGATCATGAGTAAACGCCTGTCACCCATCGTCGCCCTGACGGTCGTGCCCATCGTCTTTGCCGTCATTGGCGGTTTCGCGCCGACCACCGGCAAGATGATGCTCGATGGCCTGAAGATGGTCGCGCCCTCAGCCGCACTCTTGCTGTTTGCCATTCTGTTCTTCGGGTTGATGATCGATGCCGGATTGTTCGATCCGCTGATCCGCAAGATCCTCAAGCGGGTCAATGGCGATCCGGTGAAAATTGCCATCGGGACCTCGCTGTTGTCCCTGCTGGTGGCACTCGATGGAGACGGCACCACCACTTACATGATCACCTGCGCCGCGATGCTGCCGCTGTACAAGCGCATCGGCATGAACCCGATGATCCTGGCGACCATCTCGATGTTGTCGCTGAGCATCATGAGTGGCATGAGCCCCTGGGGAGGCCCGGCCACACGTGCTATCGCAGCCCTTGGCCTGGACGCCACCGAGTATTTCATCCCGATGCTGCCGACGGTCATCGGTGGCGCGGCGTGGGTGGTGTTCACTGCGTTTCTGCTGGGGCGCAGAGAGCGTAAGCGCATTGGCAATATCACGCTCGAGTCCGGGGGCGGCAACTGCTATATCAAGGCGATCCTGGAAGACACCCCGCACAAGCGGCCGCGCCTGGCCTACGTCAACCTGGTGCTGGTGATCGCGGTGATGACCGCGCTGGTACTGGGGGTGATGCACGCCGCGATCCTGTTCATGATCGGCTTTGTGGTCGCCCTGATGATCAACTATCCGCAACTTGATGTGCAGAAGGAACGGATCCTGGCCCATTCCGGTAACGCCATGACCGTCGTCCTGCTGGTGTTCGCCGCCGGTATTTTCGCCGGTATCTTCTCGGGCACCAAGATGGTCGATGCCCTGGCGCAGACCCTGGTCGACTGGATCCCGCAATCCTGGGGGAATTGGTTCCCGCTGGTCGTGGCCGTGACCAGCATGCCGTTGACGTTCGTACTGTCCAACGATGCCTACTACTTTGGCGTGGTGCCTATCCTGGCCAACGCCGCCGCGGCCTACGGCATCTCCCCGGTGGAGATCGCCCGTGCTTCGGTTCTCGGTCAACCGGTGCATCTGATGAGCCCGTTGGTTGCCTCCACGCTGCTGCTGGTAGGCATGGTCGACCGGGATATCGGTGATTTCCAGAGGGCCACCGTCAAATGGGCAGTGCTGACCTCCCTGGTCATCACCGGCCTTGCCCTGGCCACCGGCGCCATCTCCCTCTTCGTCTGAACCCGGCCTGCGGGCGCCACATTGGCGCCTGCCGCCAGCGATCTCAACAACAAAAAGAGTATTCGACTATGTCCCGAGTCATTCTCCGCGGCGCTGCCTGCGCCACGCTGTGTGCCTGCGTCCCTGTGGCCGGCGCTGCCGGTTTCATCGATGACAGCAAGCTCAAGCTGCAACTGCGCAACGTCTACTTCAACGAAAACTTCCGCGACGAACAGGGCCTGAGTGCACGCGCCGCCGCTACCGCGAAAAGTGAGCGGGTGGAATGGGCCCAGGGCTTTCTGCTCGACTACCAGTCCGGCTTCACTCAAGGCACCCTGGGGCTTGGCGTGGATGCGTTGGGCCTGGTCGGCATGCGCCTCGACTCGGGACGGGGGCGTAGCGGGACGGGGTTGCTCCCGGTGCATGACGACGGCCGCGCCGCAGACGAGTTCGCCAGCGCCGGCGCTACGGCCAAGGCCAGGCTGGGTAGCACCGTCGTCAAGTACGGCACCTTGCTGCCCAAGACACCGGTCCTGGTCTACAACGATGCGCGCCTGCTGCCGCAGACCTACCAGGGCACCCAGATGGTCAGCAACGACATCGACGGCCTGACCCTGACCGCTGCCCAACTGGATCGTTTCAAGCTGCGTGATTCCTCCGACAGCACCGGCCTCTACATGGACGGCTACAGCGGCAGCAAATCGGGCGACTTCAGCTATGCCGGCGCCGACTACAAGGTGAGCAAGACCCTGCGCCTGAGCTATTTTCACGGTGAACTCGACGGTTTCTACCGCCAGGACTTCGCCGGTATCCAGCACGACTTGCCCCTGGCGGGCGGGGTGCTGACCAGCGACCTGCGTTACTTCAACAGTCGCGACGGCGGTGCGGCTTATGGTGGGCGTATCGACAACGACATGCTCAGCGGGCAATTGGCGTACGCCCACAGTGGCCACACCTTCGGCGCCGGCTATCAGGTGCTGGATGGGGAGGGCGGGTTGCCCTATATCAGCGGCGCCACTGTGTACTCGTTCAGCAACGTGGGCATCGGCAAGTTCATCGAGGAAGAGGAAAAGACTTGGATGGCCAGCTACGCCTATGACTTTTCTGTTTCGGGTCTACCGGGATTGACCTTCATGACGCGTTACCTGAGCGGCGACAATGGCCGCTCCGGCAGCGACGGCCTGAGCGAGTGGGAACGGGACATCGAATTGGCCTATGTGCTGCAGTCCGGGCCGCTCAAGGGATTGGGGGCGAAGCTGCGCAATTATGTCTACCGTGCGGACTTTGCCCGGGGACGCGACAGTAACCGTCTCTATCTGACGTACGATATCGCGCTGTGGTAGCCGGATATCCCTGCTGGGCTGCGCAGCAGCCCCAGACCAGGCACTGCGGTCGTCCAGGTGAAAGCGCGTCAGCCAGCGTTACGCCCTTTAAATCTTGAAATGACCCACCAGGCGCTGCTGATGGTTGGCCATGGCATGCAGCGAGTGGCTGGCCTGCGACGCATCCTGCATCTGGCCGGTCAGTGTTTCGCTGATGCTTCGGATGTCACTGACGCGACGGCTGATGTCTTCCACGACTGAACTTTGCTCCAGGGCCGCGCTGGCGATTTGCTGGTTCATTTGTTCGATCAACTCCACGGCGTCGGTGATGTGTTGCAGTGCCCCTTGGGTTTGTTCGACTTGAACGACGCTGCCCCGGGCCAGTTCGCGGCTCAATTGGGTGCTGTGCACCACGTCCTGGCTTAATTGTTGTAACGCTTCGATCACGGTGCGTATCTGCTCGACCGAGTTCTGGGTGTTGCTGGCCAGGTGGCGAACTTCGTCAGCCACCACCGCGAAGCCACGCCCCTGTTCACCCGCCCTGGCTGCTTCGATGGCGGCATTCAAGGCCAGCAAGTTGGTCTGTTGGGCGATGGCACAGATGACGTCCAGGACCTGGTCGATTTGTTGGCTATTGTCAGCCAGTGCCTTCACCTGTCCGAGTGTCGTTTCCAGGCGCCGGTCGAGGGTATCGATGCTATTGACGGCGTTGGCGAACAATTCCCGCCCTGATCGGCTGGCACTTTCGGCGACGGTGGCAGCGTCTGCCGCTTGGTGAGAGTGGCGGGCGACTTCCTGGGCGCTGGTGCTCATTTCATGCAATGCGGTGGCGGCCAGTTCGACTTCCTGATACTGCTTGTGCATGCCCGCACTGACCTCCCGGGCAACCCGCGCAGAGGTATCGGCGGTGTCCCGGGTATCCTGGGAAGCCTGCTGGATGTCCCGGATGATGGGCTGCAATTTGTCGAGAAAGCGATTGAACCCACTGGTCAATTGGCCCAGTTCATCGCTGCGATCGTTGGGCAGGCGCTGGGTGAGGTCACCGTCGCCCTCGACAATGGCATTGAGCATATGGGCCACACTGAGCAGCGGTCGGGTCACGCCGTAGGCGGTCAGCCAGATGAGCAATAATCCCAGGCTGCTGGCCAGCAATCCGAGGCTGAGGTTGAACCAGTTGGCTTGGCGATGCTTGTCGTCCAACTGCGCCTGCATTTGCAGGGCAGGTGCCTGAACCAGCGCTTCGGGCACGCGTATCTGCAACTGCCAAGGGGCGCTTTGCGTGACGGTTTGCACCGCTTGCCGCACGTCTATGGAGACACCCGTCACGCTGCCGCTGTGGCCGGCCGTTTGGCCGGACGGGGACAGAATGGTGATTTCGCTGTGGCCGGGATACAGGTCCGCGGCAAGACTGCCGGCGAGTTTCTGCAGGGTATCGAGGCTGATGTCCATGCCCACGACGCCGATGGCTTTGCCCTTGTCCATCAGCGGCACCGAAATGCTGCTCATCAGGGTTTTCTGGCCTTCGACCTCAACCGCATAAGGCTCTGTCACGCAGGTGCGCTCCTGAGTCTGTGGGCAGACGTACCAGGCGTTCGCCGGTTCGCTGCCCGCCGGCGCCTCATTGGCGAAGATCTGCGCTTCGCTGAGCACTTCTTGAAACAGGTTCCCAGGCTGGCTTTGCGACCAATACAGGGCAAAGCGACCTTGTTCGTTACTGGCCAAGCCACGTTGCCCTGCGAACGCTGAATCTTTACCTGCCAGCGCATCGGGAAGCAGCACGACGTACAGGCCGAGAATCTTCTCGCGATTGAGCAGTGTTTGGCGGGTAGCGCTGATCAGGTCCTGCCGCAGTTGCTCGGCGGTCAAACGCCCGCTCTGGGCCTGGGCGCGCAGTTGCAGGACCTCTTGGGCAAACCCTTCCCCGTACAGGGCGGTTTCGCTGAAAAAACGTTCCACTCGCTGGCCGTGAGCGAAGGCCTGGGCCTTTAGACCTTCCAGGGCCGATTGCCCAAGCAACTGGCTGCTCTGCAGTTTCAACAGCTTGGCACCCTGTTGATTCTGATACAGGGACGCGCCAGTCAATGCACCGACGACGGCCAGCAGGGACAGCCCACTCAAGAGTGTGATGCGCCATTGGATAGTGAGGCGAGTGAAGAGCATGTCGAGGTTCCTGCGCCTGGGGCTTCAGGCCGCGCGGGCCAAGACCTGTTCAGGCGTTGGCAAGGCGCGAGCCACTTGATTTTTATTGTTCTGCGACCGGCACCGGGGTGGAAGGGCGGGCAAGGCTATCTTGCGCGAGGAGGGGCCGGCCAGTTAGCCCGAATCGGCAACGACGGCGGTATGGCCTGACATGGCGGTGGTCCACTTTGGGGCGGCGTCGGGGATGCTGCCGATTTGGGATAGCGAAGGGTTTTGGCCAGGGCATAGGATCGAATCCAGCGTGCAACCAAAACAATAAGCGTCTGGAAAGCGGTGAAGCTGGCCGCGGCCCGATCCTACAGCGACTGCCTCATACAATAAGGTCAAGAGAAATGAGTGTGTCTTTCCCGATCAGCAGCTCGACGGAGTTGAAGCGAGGCGCCCTGGGCGTTGGCTTCATTATTTTCTTTGTGATTTCGGCAGCGAGCCCGCTGAGCGTCATCGCCGGGGGCTTTCCCATTGGCATCATGCTGGGCAATGGCGCTGGCACACCGGCCTTGCTGATCCTGGCGCTACTGGTGCTGCTGGCGTTCTCGGTGGGCTATACCGCCATGTCCCGGCACCTGACCAACGCCGGCGGTTTCTATGCGTTCACTTCCCGTGGCCTCGGCGGCCTGGCCGGTGGTGCGGCGGGGGTGTTGGCGATGTTTGCCTACAACATTCTCCAGGTTGGCCTGTACGGCATGTTCGGCGGTGTCGTTAGCGGCACCATGGCCAGCGTCTTCGGCGTGGAACTGCCATGGTGGTGCTATTCGCTCCTGGCGATGGCGAGCGTGGCGATTCTCGGTTATCGCAAGATCGACCTGTCTGCCCGGGTGCTGTCGGTGATGGTGATTGCCGAGTACCTGGCCATCCTGGTACTGGATTTCGCCATTCTCAGAACCGGTGGCGACAGTGGCATCAATCTCGATTCCTTCGACCGCAGCCATGTGTTCAGTGGGACGCCTTCTATCGGCTTGCTGTTCTGTTTCGCCGCCTTTATCGGCTTTGAGGCCACCACCATTTATGGTGAGGAAGCCAAGAATCCGCACCGTACCATTCCGATTGCAACCTACAGCTCGGTATTGTTGATCGGCGGTTTCTACGCCTTGTCGGTCTGGTCGATGGTGGTGGGCGTGGGGGCGGACAAGATCGTTCCAATGCTGCAAGCCCTGCAGGATCCCACCACGTTCATTTATGGCATGTCCGATCATTTTGTCGGCCCGCAACTGACCCAGATCATCCGGGTGCTGTTCATGGTCAGTATCTACGCCGGGCTGTTGGCGTTTCACAATGCCGCCGCACGTTACTTCTATGCCATCGGGCGTGACGGTCTGTTGCCGCGCCAATTGGGTACTACCCATCGTGTCCACCAGAGCCCGCACATGGGCTCGGCGCTGCAAAGCCTGATCGCTGCCGTGGTGGTATTGATTTTCGCTGCGTTGGATGCCGATCCGATCCTGCAACTGTTCGCCTGGTTCTCCAACCTGGCCACGCTGTGCGTGATTCTGCTCATGGCAATGACCTCGGCAGCGGTGTTTGTCTACTTTCGGCGTCACCCGGAACTCAAGGTGGGCGTCCTGCGCGGCCAGGTCTTGCCGGGCTTCTCCTGCCTGGCGTTGGTAGTGGTCCTGCTGCTTGCGGTGATGCATTTCGATGTGCTGACCGGCGCCAGCAAACTCTTGTCGTATGCCCTCTGCGCCGTCATTCCCGCGGCACTGATCGGCGGCGTATTCCTCGCAGCCCGGCTGCGCGAGGTCTCGCCCGAGCGGTTCATGGCCCTGGGCAGCCACAAGCTCTAGGGCATCACGCGGCACTGTTCAACTCTCACGAAAATACCGATCCACGTTGTTCGGGACGGCCCGTCAGCGCGCGAAAGGGAGGCTCTTATGCACGATTATCACATGCTCATCAATGGGGTTCAGGTCAGGGGTGAAAACGGCCACTTTGATGTACTCAACCCGGCGACCGGTAGCGTATTCGCCCAATGCCCCGCCGGTTCCCTGGCTCAGTTGGACCTCGCGGTCGCAGCGGCGCAGGCAGCCTTCGGCGAGTGGCGCCACAGCACTCACGAGGATCGTCGCGAGCGCCTGCTGAGCATCGCCGCGGATATCGAGCAGCAAGCCCAGGCATTGGCCCGGCTCATCGTCCTGGAACAAGGCAAACCATTGGCGCTCGCCGTCTCCGAGGTCATGGGCGCGGCGGCTTGGACGCGCTATGCCGCCGAGCAGCAGATTCCAGTGGAACTGGTGGAAGATACCCCGACCCAGCGCATCGAGTTGCACCGCAAGCCACTGGGGGTCGTGGCCTCTATAACCCCCTGGAATTGGCCTTTCATGATCGCTGTCTGGCACATCATGCCGGCGCTGCGTGCCGGTAACTGTGTGATCAGCAAACCGTCGAGCCTGACCCCCTTGAGCACGCTGCGCCTGGTGGAGATCATCGCCCGCCATGTTCCACGGGGCGTGATCAATGTCGTGACCGGTGAGCAAGGTTTCGGCAGTGCGATCACCGCGCACGCCGGTATCCAGAAGATTGTCTTCACTGGCTCGACCGCCACGGGCCAAAGCGTGATGCGCGGCGCCGCTGGCAATCTCAAGCGCTTGACGCTGGAGCTGGGCGGCAATGATGCCGCCATCGTGCTGCCTGGCACGCCGGTCGAGGCGGTGGTCGAAGACATTTTCCAAGCGGCCTTCCTGAACATGGGGCAGACCTGCGCCGCCCTCAAGCGGTTGTACATTCACCAATCCCAATATGAAGCCTTTGCCCAAGCCCTGATGCGCATTGCCGCGCGTCAGGTCGTGGGCGACGGTTTGGAGCCCGAGGTCACTTTCGGTCCGGTGCAGAACCTGGAGCAGTTGGAGCTGGTGGAGGCGCTGGTGGCTGACGCGCGCGCCCAGGGGGCTCGCGTTTTGTGCGGGGGTGCACGTCTGGACCGACCGGGATTTTTCTATCCGCCGACCCTGGTCGCCGATGTGACGGACGGGCAGCGCCTGGTGGATGAGGAGCAGTTCGGCCCGGTGTTGCCGCTGATTGCTTATCAGAATGTCGAGGATGTCCTGCGCCGCGCCAATGCCGGCGACATGGGGTTGGGTGGGTCGGTCTGGGGCGCTGATGTCGAGCAGGCACAGGCCTTGGCCGGTCGCCTTGAAAGCGGCGTGGCCTGGGTCAACTGTCACGCACAAATCCAGCCGAATACACCCTTTG
Source organism: Pseudomonas viciae (assembly GCF_004786035.1). Taxonomy (NCBI): domain Bacteria; kingdom Pseudomonadati; phylum Pseudomonadota; class Gammaproteobacteria; order Pseudomonadales; family Pseudomonadaceae; genus Pseudomonas; species Pseudomonas viciae. Next base: position 4,051,990 of record NZ_CP035088.1, on the reverse strand, counting down.
GCGGCAGCAAGATGTCCGGGTTCGGTGTGGAGTTCGGCCTTGAAGGGTTGCTGGAATTTACTGGCCAGCAACTGCTGTTTGTACGCAAGCGTGAAACTGAGTGAGGACTTGAACCATGTATGAGCAATACAAGACAGCGCAGAAAAAGTTCTGGCACCCGATGAGCTCTTCGGCGCCAGCGCAGCGCGCCAAGACGTTGGTCATCGCTCGGGGTGACGGTAACTACATCACCGATATCGAGGGCCATCGCATGCTCGATGGCGTTGGCGGTTTGTGGAACGTCAACGTGGGCCACAACCGCGCTTCGGTGAAGGCGGCTATCGCCGCGCAGCTGGATGAACTGGCCTATTACCAGACATTCGACGGCATCGCCCATCCCCGGGTGTTCGACCTGGCTGAGCGCCTGACCTCAATGTTTGCCCAAGAGAACATGACGCGGGTGCTGTTCAGTTCCGGCGGTTCCGATGCGGTGGAGACCGCGCTGAAAATGGCGCGCCAGTACTGGGTTGCCAGTGGTGAGCCGGGGCGAATCCGCTTTTTGTCGCTACGCAACGGTTACCACGGCGTACACATGGGCGGTACCTCCGTGGGGGGCAACGGTGTCTACCACTACAACCACGGGCCGCTGTTGGCGGGCTGTCATTTGCTTGATACGCCCTGGTTGTACCGCAATCCCTGGGATTGCCGGGATCCGGAAGAGCTGACCGCCCACTGCATTCGCCAGTTGGAAGAGCAGATCGCACTGCTGGGTGCCCAGACCATCGCTGCGCTGATCGCCGAGCCGGTGCAGGGCGCCGGTGGGGTGATTGTGCCGCCGAAGTATTACTGGAAGAAGCTACGCGAAGTCTGTGATCGCCATGGCATTTTGTTGATCGCTGATGAAGTCGTGACGGGTTTCGGTCGCACGGGTTGCATGCTGGGCAGTCGTGGTTGGGGTGTCGCGCCGGACGTGCTGTGCCTGGCCAAGGGCATTACCGCCGGTTACATCCCCATGGGTGCCACCGTCTTCAACCAGCGCATCGTCGATGCGATCGAGAATGGCCCGGGCTTCAGCAGTGTGATCATGCACGGCTACACCTACAGCGGGCATCCGACCGCTTGTGCGGCGGCCCTGGCGGTGCTGGACATTGTCGAGGCCGAGGATCTGCCGGGTAACGCGGGGACAGTCGGAGCCCAGTTGCTGGAGCAACTGCAACCGCTGACCGAACGTTATGCGGTGGTGGGCGAGGTGCGCGGCAAGGGCTTGATGATCGCCGTGGACCTGGTGGCGGACAAGGTCACGCGCGAGCCGCTTGACCCGGCCAACGGCCTGGCCTCGCGCATCGCCGAGCAAGCGCGTCGGGCCGGCGTACTGGTGCGCCCGATAGGTAACAAAATCGTGATGTCGCCACCGCTGACCCTCACCAGCGACGAGGCTGCCCTGATGGTCGGCGCGTTGGACAGCGCGCTCGCCGATTGCCGCTAGCCTGTTAACCTGTTAGCCGGCGCAGTGTCCTGCGCCGGCTCCTGAATATAAAGACGGCCTTCAAAGGTGCGCCACAAGGAGCTCCAGCCATGCGGTCTCTATCGCGTATGGGTTTTTTCGGCAGAGGTCTTGCCTGTACGCTGGCGCTTTGTGCCACGAGTCAGGTTCAGGCCTATGAGTTGTATGCCGACGAAGACACTCACCTCAACGCCGACATGCTGGCGGTGTTCGGCCATTTCAACAGCCGCAAGAACTACGACGGCACGCCCGGCGGTTCAACCTGGCGCGAAGGTTTCATCAAGTATGGCGTCAGCGGCGACCAGGGCCTGGTCGGCCGTGGCACTGCCTATGGTGCGTTCAACCTGATCAGTTCCGCCACTTGGGGCGATGGCGATCCGGCCGGTAATTCCCTTGGGTCCGAGCGCACCACCAAGATCGAAGACGCTTACCTGGGTTGGCGCTCCGCCGATCTGTTCCCTGTGCTGGGGCAGGACGGTGTCGACATCTCCGGTGGCCGCCAGGTGGTCAAGCTGGGCCGGGGATTCTTGATCAACGATGACGGGCCGAACCTGGGCAAAGGGCCGGCCGATGGTCGCTTGAATCGTGGGGGCGCCTATTACCTTGCGGCCCGGCACGCCTTCGATCAAACCGCCGTGTTGCGCCTGGGTGGGCAGGATGGGCTGCATGGCAGTGCGGTGTGGCTCAAGTCCGACAACCGCGCCCAGGCCGAAACCGAACTCGCCGCCGGGACGCTGGATTACACCGCCAAGGCCGGTACGTTGGGGCTGACGTGGGTGCATGGCATCGACGTGAATGACCGGTGGGCCAGCGATTTCCAGAAACAGCGCAAGGGCATGGACGTCTACAGCATTCGCGGGGAAGGCGATGCGGGGATCGAGAATGCCAGCCTGGCATTTGAGTACGCCTGGCAAGACAAGGACGCCGGTCCCGAGAAAGCCTGGTACGCCGAGGCCGGATACACCTTTGCAAACGTCGCCTGGGCGCCGAAGCTGACCTATCGCTATACCCGCTATTCGCAGAAGTGGGATTCGCTGTTTACCGGTCAAAGTACCGGCTATGGCACCTGGTTCCAGGGCGAAGTCGCGGGTAACTACGCTGGGCCATTCAACACCAACACGGGTATCCACCATGTCGGCCTGAAGGCCATGCCGTTGGAAAACCTGACCCTCGGCGTGTTGTACTTTGATTTCAATACCGTGCGCAAAAGCAACGCCCTCAATCTGGACGCGCAGGAGCTGGATCTATATGCCGAGTGGGCCGTCAATCAGCATTTGATCGTCACGCCGTTGATAGGTCTCTACAAGCCGGATCGGGACGCCACGACGGGGGGCAATCAAGTGGCGGGCAATGGTACCAACGTGTACAGCCAGGTGACGGTGGCCGTGCCGTTCTGAGGCGGGGAGCTGATTGGCTAAACCCGTAGCGCTGGGGCGCACTGTAGGAGCTGCCGAAGTCTGCGATCTTTTGATCTTTCGCTTGAGATTCAAGTGTCCGGGAGAAAGATCGCAGCCTCGCTTCGCTCGACAGCTCCTACAGCGCCAGCCCGGCCCACACGGGTTCAGTGCATTCGTTCGGCGATGCGGCGGGTGGTGTCCATCACCATTTCAATCACGGTTTCCTGGCGCAGCAGCTTGAAGTTGTGGGTACTGCCGACGGCCGAAAGGCTGCCCACCACTTCGTCGAGCTCTGGGTTGACGATCGGCGCCGCAATACCCGTGAGCCCCAGGTTGAGTTCGTCGTGCGTCAGGCAATAACCATCCTTGCGGATCTTTTTCGCTGCCTTGGAAAAGCTTGCCCAGTCATAGGCATTGTCCGGGTCATTGGCCATGTGCTCTTCGAACAAGCGTTGCAGGCGCCGTCCCTTTTGAAAGGCGATCAGTACCTTGGATTGTGCACCGCGAAAAAACGGCAGCGGCTGGCCGCGCCCGAATGCGAACTGGTAGGTGTCATTCGGTTCGGCGATGTAGGTGTTGATGATGTGCCCGTCATAGAAAACGCTGGCGAACACTGCCAGGCCAGTGGCTTCGGACAGCTCGTGCATCAACTCGCGGCCCGCCACGAGGATCGGGTCGTACTGGCGCATCATCCAGTCGAGTTCGATGATGCGCGGCCCCAGGCCATAGCTGCCGGCATCCACCCGCACCAGCAGGCCGGCATCACACAAGTCCTTGACATAGCGGTACACGGTCGCCCGTGACAGGCCCATGCGCTCGGCGATGGTCTCGGGGTCGATCTTCAGCGTGGCCGGGCCGAAGAGGTCCAGCACACTCAGCATTTTGCTCAGACTGCTCATTTCGCTCCTAGAGGGGGAATGGCGCGTTGGTGGTCGTTGGGTGAGCACTATAGGTAGCCGCGGCGGTGAAGAAAAGCCCGCCGGCTCGCTCAGGAGCGCGTTGTCACGGTAACCCAACGCCTGAGAAATACAAGCTGAATTGCAGCGAATTGCTCGCTTAAAAAATGCATTAATCTCAAGATATGATTTTAATGCAAGAAAATAGCTTGTTTTGTCGATTCTTCTGTGTGATAAATCTCAGCCACTGCAAACGCTCGATCAAGAGGGCTGGAAATGAATGGTGCGCAACTGATAGTGAAGGCGGCGGTGGCAAGCGGTATCGAATACTGCTTCGCCAATCCCGGAACGACTGAAATTCCCCTGGTGGCAGCCATGGCCAGTGCGCCAGCTCTCAAGCCAGTGTTGTCCTTGTTCGAGGGGGTATGCACCGGTGCTGCGGACGGCTATGGCCGGATTGCCGGTAAGCCGGCGATGACCCTGACTCACTTGGGGCCAGGCTTTGCCAATGGCATTGCCAACCTGCACAACGCGCGGCGCGCCAACACCCCGATTGTCAACGTCATCGGCGATCACGCGTCATGGCACGTCAATTACGATCCGCCGCTGGCCAGTGATATCCAGGCGCTGGCCGGGAGTGTTTCCGGCTGGGTGCGCACATCGCGTACCGCCTCAGGCGTAGGGGAAGATTTCCAGGAAGCGGTGCGCGCGGCCTGGCAAGCCAAGGGGCAGATTTCCAGCCTGATCCTGCCAATGGACCTGCAAGCCCATGAAGTACAGAGTGAGCGCGCCTTCACCGCGTTGCAGGCTCCGGTTCGGCGTTTTGCCGGTGACCGGATCGAAGCGGTCGCACAGGCACTGCGTGATGGCCGGCGCCTGGTTTTTATCGTTGGCGACCAAGGCTTGTCCGTGGCCGGGCTCGAAGCGGCAGGGCGCCTGGCCCAGTTGCCGGGTGTGCGCCTGTTCGCCGAAACCTTTCCGCGCTTGAGCTATCGCGGGGGTGGCCTGCCTGACCTGGATCGCCTGCCTTACTTCCCCGAAGTGGCCATTGAGATCCTTGATCAATACGACGCGGTGGTTTGTGCCGGCGTGCCGGATCCGATCAGTTATTTCGGCTATGAAGGCATCGCTTCTCGCCTGGCGGAACGTGAACGCCTGCTCTGCCTGGCGGAAGTGGGGGACGACGTTGCCGGAGCGCTCACTGCGCTTGCCGATGCGCTTGAGGCGCCGGCTTATGTGCCAACGCCAACCGGTATTGAGCTGCCGTCAGGCGATGCCACGTTGACGCCCCAATCCGTAGGGCAAGTGCTGGCCGCATCGCTGCCGGACGACTGCATCGTTTCGGTGGAAGGCGGGACATGTGGCTATCCATTCTTCACCGCCTCGGCCCACGCCGCGCGGCATCGGGTCTTGACCAACACCGGTGGGGCCATCGGCCAGGGTATACCGGTGGGCTTTGGCGCCGCCATGGCCGAGCGTGGCAACGCGGTGTTCTGCCTGCAATCGGACGGCAGTGCCCAGTACACCATCCAGACCTTGTGGAGCATCGCCCGCGAACAATTGCCGGTGGTGATCCTGATCGCGGCCAACCATCGCTACGCCATTTTGCAGAACGAGTTGCGCCGCTTTGGCATGACCGAACTGGGCCCCGAAGCCTTGAGCCTGACCGTACTGGACCGTCCACGCATTGATTGGAAAGCCCTGGCCAAGGGCTATGGCTTGCCGGCCAGCACTGTGCACACCAATGGTGAGCTGCACCGCGCCCTGGCCAACGCCAAGGCCGACGGCGGTCCTTGCCTGATTGAAATGGCGCTGTGAAGGAGCGGATATGAACCAGATTCAATTGTTACCTGCCGTCGAGAAGTTCCTGTCGCAACCGGGCCGCCTGTTTATCGGCGGCACCTGGCAGGACGCCGCCAATGGCCGCCGGTTTGCCGTTGAGAACCCAGCCACTGAACAGACCCTGGCTGAAGTCGCCGAAGGCGGCGAACGCGACGTGGATGCCGCCGTCGCTGCCGCCCGCGCGGCCTTCACGGGGACCTGGGCACAGCAGTCACCGGCCCAGCGTGGGTTGTTGCTGTTTCGCCTGGCGGAACTGCTCGACCAGCATCGCGAAGAGCTGGCGCAACTGATCACCCTGGAAAACGGCAAGCCGATTGCCAACGCCCGCGGGGAAGCCGCGAGTGCGGCCAATATCATTCGCTACTTCGCCGGCTGGCCGACCAAGATCGAAGGCAGCACGCTGCCGGTATCGCCCTCCAGTGGCGCACCGATGCTCAACTACACCTTGCGTGAGCCGGTGGGTGTCTGCGCGTTGATCGTGCCGTGGAACTTCCCGTTGACCATGTGCGTATGGAAGCTCGGCCCGGTATTGGCGACCGGCTGTGTCGCCGTACTCAAGCCCGCCGAGCAGACCCCCCTGGTTGCCATTCGCCTGGTGCAACTGATCGAGGCCGCCGGTTTTCCGGCCGGGGTGGTCAACCTGCTCACCGGTCTTGGTGTGCATACCGGCGCACCGCTGGCCCAGCACCTGGACGTGGACAAGATCGCCTTCACCGGCTCGACCCAGGTGGGACGACTGATCGCCCAGGCCGCCACCGGCAACATGAAGAAGGTTTCGTTGGAGTTGGGTGGCAAGTCCCCCAACATCATCCTGCCGGACGCCGATATCGTCCGGGCCGCCAAAGGCGCCGCCGACGGCATTTTCTACAACCAGGGGCAAGTCTGCACCGCTGGATCGCGTCTGTACGTGCACGCCAGCGTCCTTGACCAGGTGCTTGAAGAACTCCAGCGCCACGCGGCCGCCCATGTGTTGGGGCCTGGCCTGGATCCGGCCAGCAGCATGGGCCCGCTGGTCTCGGCGCGGCAATTGGGCACGGTGCGTGGCTACCTGCAACGGGGCCAGGAAGAAGGCGCCGAACTGATCTGCGGCGGTGACCGGCCGGCCCACCTGGAACGTGGCCACTTCATCCGGCCTAGCGTGTTTCTCGACCGCGCCGAGCGTGCCTGTGTCGCCCGGGAAGAAATCTTCGGTCCGGTGCTGACCGTGATGAGTTGGACCGAGATCGATGAGTTGGTGCTGCGTGCCAACGACTCGCCCTACGGCCTGGCCGCCGGTCTCTGGACCCGTGACTTGCGTTCCGCCCATCGCGTGGCTGCGCAGTTGAAGGCCGGTTCGGTGTGGATCAACTGCTGGAACGTAGTCGACCCGGCCTCGCCATTTGGCGGCTACAAACAATCCGGCTGGGGCCGGGAAATGGGCAAGAACGTGATCGATGCCTACACCGAAACCAAAAGTGTCTTCGTCGATCTCGCCTGAGCCGAACAATCACAAGAGGAACTGCTATGGATCTGGAATTGCAAGGCCGCGTGGCGATCGTCACCGGCGGTGGTATGGGCATCGGCAAGGAAGTCGCGCGTTTTCTGTCCCAGGAAGGTTGCAAGGTGGTGATCTGTGCGCGGCGCATGGAGTTTCTCCAGCAGGCCGCCGAGGAAATCACCGCAGAGACCGGCAACGAAGTGCTGCCGCTGTTCTGTGACACCAACCAGATGTCGGCGGTGTCCGACATGGTCGAGGCGGCCCACAAGCACTTTGGCCGCATCGACATCCTGGTCAACGGCGCCGCGGCCCCGTCCGGTGTGGTGCGCAACGACATCGAACACGCCGGTGACGACGAATTGCTCTCGGACCTGAACACCAAGGTGATCGGCTATTTCCGTTGCGCCAAGGCGGTGACCCCGCACATGAAGGCCGGCGGTTTCGGTCGCATCATCAACATCGGTGGCCTGACCGGGCGTGGCAGCAAGGTGCTCTCGGGCATGCGCAACCTGGCCATCGCCCACATGACCAAGACCCTCTCCGATCAATTGGGCCCATCGGGCATCACCGTCAATCTGATTCACCCCGGTGTAGTGGACACCCCGCACATCCAGGAGCTGTACGAGCGCGAAGGCGTCAAGCAGGGCAAGACACCTGAGCAGGTAGAGCAGGGCTACATCGACGCGACGCCGATCCGGCGCACGTTGGCGCCTATCGAAATGGGCTGGCTGATCGGTTTCCTGGCTTCCCCCAAGGCGGGCGCCGTGACTGGGGAATCCATTGGCATCGATGGCGGCTTGACCCGTGGCATCTTCATTTGAGGAGCAGCAGTGATGAGTAACGGAACCCTTTTGGTCGCCACTGTGGGACAGGCGGTGATCCGTAGCGCCGACGATGGCCATACCTGGCATCGCCTGGGGCTGGGACAAGATCTTGAGTTTGATGCAATCACCCGATCCCTGAGCGTTCATCCCGGCGCGCCTGAAGTGATCTATGCCGGTACCGACGTCGGCCTGTGCGTCAGTCATGACACCGGCGGCCATTGGCAGCGGGTGGATTCGCCGTTCAACGGCCAGACCGTATGGAAGGTTGCCGTCGATCCGCAGGATGCGCGGCGTATTTTCGTCGGCACCGGCGCGCCTTCACGTGCCGTGCTGTGGCGTACCCTCGACGCCGGCCTGAGCTGGGAGCGCGCGCCGGTGGATATCCCCGAATTCTGTGAAGGGGTCAGTCGTCCGCGCTTGCTGGCCTTCGCCTACGACCCGACGGATCGCAACCAGCTCTGGTTCGGCCTGGAAGAGGGCGGGTTGTTTCACAGCCGTGATGGTGGTGATTCCTGGACCCGCGTCGACGATCGGCTGCTGTGGGACTTCAACTCGGATGTCCACAACATCCTGGTTTTGCCCAACCATGGCCAGAAGGTCATCGTGGTGGTGTGCGTCAACGCCGTTTACCGCAGCCTGGACGAAGGGCAAACCTGGACGGGCATCATCGCCCGGGAAACGTTCGGCCTGTACTACGTGCGCGCCATGAACGCACCGCTGGGCAGTGAAAGCACCCTCTACCTGAGTATTTCCGACGGGACTCCTGGCACGACCAGCAAGGTGCTCATCTCCCGGGATGCCGCCCTCAGTTGGGAAGTGTTGCCACTGCCGCAACAACCCAATTCCTGTATCTGGGCGATTGCCTTCAACCCTGCCGACCCTCGCCAGATCGTCGCCGGGACCAAGTACGGACACCTGTTCACCTCCGAAAATGGCGGTGACGGCTGGCAGAAGCAGTGGCGTGAGTTCAGTGAAATCGCCGATGTGCTCTGGACGCCCGCCGTGGCACAGATCAAGTCCGGGCATCAATCCATCGTCAAGAAAAACTGAGGTATCGCACGATGAAAGTCGAGGTCGTTCGAACTCACCTGTCGCTGTTCGTGAGCGATCCTGAAGCGTCGGCACGTTGGTACGCCGATGTTCTGGGCATGCACGAAAGCGCCAGGGGTGATAGCTGGGTCATGATGGCGTTTGGTGCCAAGCATCACGACATTGCCTTGATCCGCGCAGAACCGGGGGCCCATCAGGGCGGCTTGGGCCTGCAGCACTACGGGCTGGAAATCGCGGGTGACATGACCACGCTGCGCCAGCTCTACGGCATGTTGCTCGCCAAGGGAATCGAGGTGGTGAAGATCACCGATCACGAAATCGGCAACGGCGTGTACTTCAACGACCCCGACGGCAATCGCATGGAATTCTTTCTCGAGACCGAACACGACGATGAGCGAGGCAAGGCCCGTTTCAAGGCCGCCGGAGCACCCAGCCGCAATTTTGATCTCGACCCACTTTAAAGAGACCTGTCTTATGAAAACCGCAAATTTCGCCAGTTACCACATCCGCAAATGGTATAGCTTCGTCGAGGAAACCCTGGCCAACGAAAGTGGCCAGTTGGCCGATGGCGAACCATTGTTCAAATACGCCATTGCCGCAGTGATCGCCAATCCCTATGCCGGGCGCTACAGCGAAAGTCTGGCCGAACTGATCGAGCCATCCCCTTTGTTGGGCCAGGAATTTGGCCGGCGCATACAGGAACTGGCGGGGCAGCGTGAGGTTGTCAGTTATGGCAAGGCGTGCCTGGTGGGCAGCCAGGGCGAGTACGAGCATGGCAACGCATTGCTGACCAATCCGGCGGCGGATCCTATCCGCGTCGCATTGGGCGGTGGCAAGTCCTGGGTCCCTTCCACAGGCAAGCGTGGCGGGCCTGGCGCGACCATCGATGTGCCGCTGGCTCACAAGGACGCGCTGTATGTCCGCTCGCACTACGACAGCATTTCGCTGTCGTTCGGTGATGGACCCTCGGCGGACGAGTTGATCATCATCTGGGCTTTCGCCACGCGCGGGCGTTTGCATGCACGCCTGGGCGGTCTCCAGGCCGCAGACATCAAGGGCAATGATGGCCTGCATTGAGGTGGGTTGATCGTGGAGAGCAAACGAATGTCTGCAAACAGCCACTTCTTCACCAATCGCTCGCAGATGCGCCTGCACTATCTGTCGTGGGGCAACCCGTCGGGCATCGCGGTGGTGTTGCTGCACGGGCTGCGCTCCTACGCCCAGACCTGGGATGGCCTGGCCAATGCGCTGGGCGAGCGCTACTGCTGCTATGCCCTTGACCAGCGCGGTCGTGGCTACAGCGACTGGGCGGATCCCTCCAGTTACCGGACCGAGGCCTATGTCAGCGACCTTGAAGACCTGGTGGCGCATTTGGGACTGCAGCGTTTTGTCCTGGTGGGGCATTCCCTCGGCGGCACCAATGCCTTGGAGTATGCGCGGCTCAATCCGGGGCGACTGCAAGCCTTGGTGATCGAGGACATCGGTCCCGGCTCTTCGGTCAGTGGTGATGGCGCCGAACGCATTCGGCGCGAGATGAGCCAGACGCCGCTGGTGTTTCCTGACTGGGAGAGTGCCGCTCAATTCTGGCGCCAGGCCCGACCAGGCCTGTCGCTGGAGGGGTTGGCTTCCAGATTGATGCACTCCATGAAAGAAACGCTGTCCGGAATCGAATGGCGTCACGATCAGCAAGGCATTGCCCAGGCGCGCCTGAGTATTACCCCGACTGACCTTTGGCCTGCGGTACGGGCACTGGATTGTCCGACGCTGTTCATCCGTGGCGCGCGTTCCGATTTCCTGCCCTTGGCGACCCTTGAGGCGATCAAGCAAGCCAATCCATGGGTACGGGCAGAGGAAATCGCCGACGCCAGTCATTACGTCCATGATGACCAGAGCGAAATGTTCAACCTTGTCGTCATGGATTATTTGCACGACCAACGCCTACAACCACAACAACAAAGCGGTGAATAGCGATGAAGCAGGAGAAAACCCAGGTTGTCATTGTGGGTGGCGGCCCGAACGGGATCACGGCTGCTCATTACATGGGGCTGTACGGAATCGACTGCGTCGTCCTTGAGCTGGCTGACGGCGTCCTGCCGTATCCCCGCGCGGTGGGCATGGATGACGAGGCGCTGCGGGTGTTGCAAGGCATCGGCATCGCCGAGCTGGCCGCGCGCGACATGATCTGCAACGTGCCGTTGCGTTACTACAATGCGCGCGGCGTCTGTTTTGCCGAGGTCAAGCCGAGCACGGCTAACTATGGCTGGCCGATGCGCAACATCTTCATGCAACAGTTGCTTGAAACGACGTTGCGCGAGCAACTGGGCAAACACACCAGCGTCCAGTTGCGCCAGGGCCATGAAATGCTCGACCTGGAGCAGGATGCCGAGGGCGTGACCTTGCAGGTGCGCGATGCCGGGGGTGAGCTCTATCAATTGCAGGCGCAGTACGTGATCGGCGCCGATGGCGGACGTTCCAGCGTGCGCAAGAAGCTCGGGATCGAACTGCTGGGGCTGACCCATCCGCGCAAATGGGTGGTCATCGACACAGCCAACGATACCCTGGACGCACCTTATACGGCCTTGCATGCCGATCCTCAGCGCCCCTTCGTCTGCATCTACCTGCCGTATCAGCAACGGCGCTGGGAGTTCATGCTCCTGGAGGGTGAAGACGAGACCAGGATGTGCGAGGAGGCGACGATCCGGGACTTGATCCGTGGGCATATCGGCGATGCGGTCGATCAACTGGAAATCATCCGGATCCGCGCCTACACCCATAACTCCCGGGTCGCGGCGCGCTTTGTCCAGGGCCGGGTGGCACTGGTGGGGGATGCGGCGCATATTTCCCCGCCCTGGGCCGGGCAGGGGCTCAACTCGGGCCTGCGGGATGTCGCCAACGTCACCTGGAAGCTTGCCGCGATTCTCCAAGGACGGGCGTCGCCGGCGATTCTTGCCAGTTACGATCAGGAGCGCCGTGGGCATGCGACCGATCTTATCGCGTTGGCCGACAACATGGGCGCCGTCCTGGGGCTGACCAATCCGCTGATGGCCGGTGTCCGGGACTGGTTGTTCCAGGCCGTCAATAGCGTCGACAACCTTCGCTCGCACTTGCTGGAATTCAAGTTCAAACCCAAGGCGACCATCACCAAAGGCCTGGTGTATCACGAGCGCGCCGAGCTGCATGAGGATGATCTGGTCGGGCAGTTGTTCATCCAGCCGTCTATCGAAGATGCCCAGGGCCAGCGCCGGCGTCTGGACGAGGTGTTGGGGCATTCCTATGCGGTCCTGGGGTATCGGGTCAATCCGAGCGAGCAGCTCAGCGAGCAAACCGCGGCCTGGTGGGCGCGCTGGGACACGCGCTTCATCCAGATCAATCGTTCGCGCAGTGGCGTGGGGCGTAACCAACCCTTGTCTGCCGATGGCGCCATCTGCGTCGAGGACATCGATAACCGCCTGGGCGAGTGGTTTGCCAAGGTGCGAGATTGCATCGTGGTGGTGCGGCCGGATCGATTTGTCGCCGCGATCACCACACCCGAGCGGCTTGAAGGCGTATTGCGCAAACTGGCGGAGCAACTCTCATGAGGCGCGAAGATGATCTGCTGGTCCGGCTTCACGATGCCGCGCAGGCCGTACACGCCTTGCCTTCGTTGGAGCCTCATGCCTTCGACCTATCGGCGGGCTACACCTTGCAGCGCGAGGCATTGCGCCGACGCCTGGTCGCTGGTGAGCGGTTGACCGGATGGAAGGTGGCCTTCGCTGGCCGCGCCGCCCAGGACCGTTTTGGTATTGATGAACCGGTCTTGGGCGGTTTGACCGATGCCATGACTGTGGAGCCCGGCAGTACGCTGGCGTTTGCCCGGCTGATCCAGCCCAAGCTGGAAATCGAGTTGGCGTTTGTCCTGGGACGTACGCTGGTGCCTGGTTTTTACAGCGACGAAGATATCCTGGCCGCCGTGTCAGAGGTCGCGCCGGCGTTCGAAATTGCCGATTGCCGCTGGGAGGGCTGGCGTTTCGGCGTCGGGGCGTTTCTGGCCGACAACGCCGCCGCGGGGCTTTATTGCCTTGGTTCGCGAATCAGGTTTCATCCTGAGCAATTGACCCACGTGACCTATCGCCTGGAATGCGACGGGGTGCCCTGCGGCGAAGGCAATGCCCAGGCGCGCGAGGACACACCCCAGGCAAACCTGTGCTGGCTGGTGCGACGCTTGCTGGCCGACGGGCAATGCGTTGAGGCGGGCCAGGTCGTGCTGTCTGGAGCGTTGCTGCCGCCCATGGCTGTCCAGGCGGGCGAGTACCGGTTGCACATGCTTGGCATGGAACTGGCTTTGGTTTTCCAGCAATAGGCACTGTTCACGTAGGAGCTGTCGAAGGCTGCGATCTTTTGATCTTTCGCTTGAGATTCAAGTGTCTGGGGAAAGATCGCAGCCTCGTTGCACTCGACAGCTCCTACACAGCATCAGGCAGTAAGGGCAGTAAGGGCAGAACCACCGAGGAACGATGATCATGCTCGCCGAAGTCCGTACCTTCAATGATTCCCAGCAACACGCCGGGTCCATCCTGGGCTGGCAACAAGTCTATGACCAACTCGGTCGAGGATGCCTTTCCAGCGAGCTGCGGCAGATTTGCGCCGACCGTTTCCAGATCTTCCAGGAAGTGCTGGATAAGCGTGTGGTGCAGCGCGGCTGCGCGCCAAAAGGGCGCTTGTGCATTGCCATGTCGCTGGGCAGCGGCAGCGCGCCGGTGGTCCAGGGGCATCAGGTGGGTGCCCACAGCGTGGTGTTGCTGCGCGATGGAGAGGACTTTGTCTTGCATGCCCCGGAAGGCACGCACTTCTTCGCGGTCAACGTGGACACCGTTCGATTCGCCAAACTGGCGGCCTACGAACTGTCGAACGAACAGCTCAAGCGTTTGAAAAGCGAGTCCCAGATCAGCGTGGATGAAGCGGTGCTGCTCAGAGTCCAGCAAAGGATTCATCCGTTGTTCCGTCACCTTCTGGAACAAACGGATGCCATCACGCCAGCCTCGGAAAAAATGCTGGAGGAGGTGCTGCTCAACGCCTTCCTCGATCTGTTCAGCCACGCCTCGGACGAGGTGCGTGGCCGTCGCGGAAACGTTGCCGTCAGTGCCTACCTGGTCAAGCGCTGCCAGGAACTGGTCGTAGACAGTGGTGACACACCGCTGAGCATTCTTGATTTGTGCGAGCAATTACGGGTGAGCCGCAGGACCCTGCAAAACAGTTTCCAGGCGGTCACCGGAATGCGTCCGGTCGAGTATCTGCGTAACCTGAGGCTCAATGCCGTGCGGCGGCGCTTGATCACGACCTGTGCAAGCACGCTGAATGTCAGTGAGATCGCCGTCGCCATGGGGTTCTTCCACCTGAGTCACTTCGCGACTCATTACCGAACGCTGTTTGGTGAATCACCTTCGGACACTCCCAGGGCTGGATGATTGGGTGTTACCTGGCTACCGCTGTGCACAGTAATGGTCACCGCCTGAGCCATTTGGTAGCACGTCTACCCAATTAACGCCGGGGCTCTTGCATGCCCCACAGTAAGCCCTTTCCTTTAAATCAATCACTTGCACATCAATCCATGCAGTTGGCATGCATTCTGCTTTTTTGAATTTATGGATAATTGGATACAAAAATTCAGAAGGTGCAGCCATGCAATTCGCTCCGAGTTACGTTGAACGCCCGCCGATGACGGCCGAGGAGGAGGCTTACAACTTCCTGCTGGACGCCATTTGCGGCGGTCGATTCCGCAAGGGTGACCGACTGATCGCCGAGGACATCGCCAGCGAGATCGGCATGAGCCGGATGCCGGTGCGCGAGGCGTTTCGTCGATTGGATGCCCAAGGCCTGGTGACCCTTCGGCCCAATCGCGGGGCCATTGTCAGTGGCCTGGATATCGATGAACTGCACGAAGTCTTCGAGATGCGCAGCGTTCTCGAAGGCCTGGCGATCCGTGTCGCGGTCGCCAGGATAGGCGAGCGCCAATTGGCGGCCCTGGAGCGTCTGCTGGACGAGATGGACGATTACCGTGAGGAAAGCGCCGAGTGGGTCAGCCGGCATCGCGCTTTTCATGAATACCTGTGCAGCCTCAGCGGTCGTCCCCGGTTGCTGAAGCAGATCAGTGCCCTCTATTCCCTGATCGAGGCGCCCATGCGCCTATGGCTGCAGCACGTGGAAAAACCCCTGAGTGCGCGCCAGGAACACGCGGTGATCCTCGACGCAATTCGTACTGGCGACGCCGATAAGGCCGAGGCAGTGGTGCGCGCGCACATCGAAGGCACCGTTCCTGAGTTGATCCAATTTCTGCAATCGAAAAAATAACCAGAGCGGGCCCCGAGCCTGCCGGTGTTTTGACTTTGAGTACTGCCCGTTACTTACTGAACTGGAGTGTCTGGTCATGCATAAGCCTCGCCTGTTGGTTGTCGCCCTATCCTTGGGATTCTGTGCTCAGTGGGCGGTTGCCGCGCCCGTTGTTCCGGAGCGCTTGCTCAAGGTCGATAAACTCGTCTATTGCTCGGGTATGGATTCGCCGCCCCTGGTGTCTTTCGATGAAGCACAAAAACCCAGGGGGCTGACCGTCGACCTGGGCCTGGAAATCGCCAAGCGCCTGGGTGACAAGAAGGTCGAGTGGCGGGTCATTCCCTTTTCCGGACTGCTCCCGGCCTTGCTGGCCAAGCAGTGCGACATGATCGTCGATCAGTTGTTTGACAAGCCCGAGCGCCGCGAGGTGATCGATATCGTCAACTACATGTACTCCAGCCAGGCGGTGGTGGTGCCCAAGGGCAATCCTAAGGCCCTCAAGACGCTGCCTGACTTGTCTGGACACAAGGTTGCGGTGCTCAACGGCTCTACGATCAAGACCCTGCTCGACGCCGAGAACGAAACCCTGGCCAAGTCCGGCAAACCGGGGATGAAACTGGTGGTCTACAACACTGACACCGATGCTTTCCAGGCCTTGCGCATCGGCCAGGTCGACGCCTACGGCACCACCGTGGAAACCGCCGGTTATTACGCCGCCATGGCTCCCGACCTGTTCGAAGAAGGGGTTCCAGCCTTCAGTCGGATTCTCACCGGCCTGGGCATTCGCAAGGATGATCCGCAATTGACCGCCGCCGTGCAGCAGGTGATCAGCGACATGCGCAGCGATGGCAGCTACAGCCAACTTCTCGGTAAATGGCATGTCGCCAGTGACACACTCGATTGAGGTGAACCACCGATGAATTTCAATTGGGATGTGTTCTGGCAGTACCTGTTACAGCCCAGCGGGGTCTACCTCACCGGGCTCTGGCTGACCTGCGTGATCAGTGTGCTGGCGATGTTGCTGGGCTGTGCACTGGGGCTGGCGGCGGCGTTGCTGCGGTTGTCGCGCAACCCGTTGCTGAACCTGCCGGTGCGCTTTTACGTGTGGCTGATGCGTGGCACGCCGCTGCTGGTGCAAATCGTCTTTCTCTACACTGCGCTGGCCGCCGGCGGGATTTTCCGCTTCGAAGACATCGACCTGTTTGGCCTGGTGATCCCCGGCAATATCCAGGCGGCGATCATTGCCCTGGGCCTCAACGAAGGCGCTTATATGGCCGAGATCATCCGGGCCGGTATCGGCGCGGTGGACAAAGGCCAATACGAGGCCGGGCGCTCCCTGGGCATGACCTTCGCCAAGCTGATGCGCCGCGTGGTCCTGCCCCAGGCGTTCCGGGTCATCGTTCCGCCGCTGGGTAACGAGTTCAACGTGATGCTCAAGAACACCACGTTGGTCAGCGTGATCGGCGTACAGGAACTGCTGCTCAGCACCCAGATGGTCACGTCGGCCACGTTCCGCGTGTTCGAGCTGTACCTGGTGGTGGCGATCTATTTCCTGTTGCTGACCACGCTGTGGGGCTTTTTCCAGCGCTGGCTGGAAGCCCGTTTCGGCCAATCGGACCGGCCCTCGTCACCACCGCCGGCGTCGACGCGGATGTTCGGTCGCAGCACCCTGAACCTGCTGAGGGCACGTTAACCATGGCGCACAAAAGTGAAGAGCTGATCATCGAAGCCCTGGATGTGCACAAGTCCTTTGGCGAGTTGCAGATCCTCAAGGGCATATCCTTGCAAGTACGGCGTGGCGAAGTGGTGGTGCTGATCGGCGCTTCCGGCTCGGGCAAGACCACCTTTATCCGCTGCATCAATCTGCTGGAAGACATCCAGGGCGGGCGCATCCGCGTCAATGGCCGGGCCATGGGGTATCGCGAGCGGGCCGACGGTAGCCTGGTGCGCGATTCGGAGCGCAACATCGCTCGCCAGCGGCGGGACATCGGCATGGTGTTTCAGCGCTTCAACCTGTTTCCTCACATGACGGCCCTGGAGAACATCATCGAGGCGCCGATCCAGGTGCTCGGGATGCCTCGCGCCGCGGCGCTGGAACAGGCCCGCAACCTGCTGGAGCGGGTCGGTCTGGCGGACAAGGCCAACCACTACCCGTCGATGCTCTCCGGCGGCCAGCAGCAACGGGTGGCGATTGCCCGTGCCCTGGCGATGAAACCCCAGGCCATGTTGTTCGACGAACCCACCAGCGCTCTTGACCCGGAAACCGTTGGCGAGGTGCTGCAAGTGATGAAAGCGTTGGCAGAGGAGGGCATGACCATGGTCGTGGTCACCCATGAAATGGGTTTTGCCCGAGAAGTGGCAGACCGTGTGGTGGTGCTGGATCAAGGCGAACTCATCGAGCAAGGCCCGCCGGAGCAGATTTTCAGTCATCCCACGCACCCTCGAACCCGGGCTTTTCTCAGTCGCGTGTTATGACCTTTGCAAGAGTGTTCCCCTAAGTTCGACCCATGAATCCTTGTGCTGAAGAGCCTTTGCCATGCTGAAATTTTCTGCTCACGAGTACCCTTATCCGTCGCAACGCCAGAGCGTTTTTGCCCGCCGGGGCATGGTCGCCGCTTCCCAGCCCCTGGCGGCTCAGGCGGGCATCGAGATCATGCAAAAAGGCGGCAATGCCATTGATGCCGCCATCGCCACGGCGGCGGCGCTGACGGTAGTCGAACCCACTGGCTGCGGCATCGGCGGCGATGCTTTTGCCTTGGTCTGGTGCAAAGGCCAATTGCACGGCCTCAACGGCAACGGCTATGCACCGGCGACCCTGAGTATCGAGGCGGTCAAGGCGGCCGGCCATGAACAGATGCCGCTCTATGGCTGGACGCCGGTGACTGTCCCGGGTTGCCCATCGGCCTGGGCCGAGTTGTCGCAACGTTTTGGCAAGCTGCCCTTTGCCGTGTTGCTGCAGCCGGCGATCAGCTTGGCGCGGGACGGTTTTGCACTGTCGCCGGTGGTTGCCCATCAATGGCAGATCGCGCTGAACGAGTTCGCGCCCCATCGTGATCAGGTCCTGGATGCCTGGTTCCAAACCTTTCTGATTGACGGTCGCGCGCCACAAGCCGGGGAGATTTTCTGCAACCCGGCCCAGGCCCGCACCCTTGAAGAACTGGCCGCCACCCGCTGCGAAAGCCTGTATCGCGGTGCCCTGGCCGCACGCCTGGATGCCCACTCCCGGGCCAGCGGCGGTTACCTTCGCGCCACGGACCTGCAGGATTATCGCGCCCAATGGGTGGCGCCGATCCACGTCAACTACCGAGGCGTCGATGTCTGGGAAATCCCGCCGAGCGGGCAGGGCCTGGTGGCCTTGATGGCGCTGAAAATACTGGAAGGCTTCAGCTTCGATCACCGCGACAGCCCGCAGACCTGGCATCGCCAGTTGGAGGCCATGAAGTTGGCCTACAGCGATGGCCTGCACTACATCACCGACCCCCTGCACATGCGCGTGGCGGTGGCTGACCTGCTGAGCGCCGAGTACAGCGCTCGCCGTCGCAGCCAGATCAGCGAACAGGCCCTGCCACCCAAGCCTGGCGACCCTCACGCCAGCGGCACGGTGTACCTGGCGACCGCTGACGGGGAAGGCAACATGGTCTCGTTCATCCAGAGCAACTACCACGGATTTGGCTCCGGCGTGGTACTGCCCGACAGCGGCATTGCCTTGCAGAATCGCGGGCAGGAATTCAGCCTCGATTCGAGCCATGCCAATTGCCTGGCCCCGGGCAAGAAGACTTTCCACACCATCATTCCCGGTTTCCTCACCCGCAATGGCCAGGCCCTTGGACCTTTCGGCGTAATGGGCGGCTACATGCAGCCCCAAGGCCATGTGCAGATGGTGATGAACCTGGTGGACTTCGGCCTGAACCCGCAAGCGGCCCTGGACGCTCCGCGTTGGCAATGGCTGGGCGAAATGAAAGTCGGCATCGAGCACGGTGCCTCCCGCGACCTGGCCAATGCCCTGGCGCGGCGAGGTCATGACGTGCGGATCGCCAGCGACCTGACCGATTACGGGCGGGGCCAGATCATCTTGCGCGATCCGGTCAGCGGGGTGCTGTGTGGTGGGACCGAGCCCAGGGCGGATTCGCATATTGCTGTGTGGTGAGGCGATTCGGCTGTCCCAAACACACGTTTCCAGAACACCACTCTCGCAAAGGACTTCCCGGCCTCATCTGAACCTTCCGGCAATACAGCGCTCACTTGTTAAGTCGCCGTGCCAGTGAGCGCTGTCCCATTGCCGATAAGGAATTCGCATGGAAGCTTTACATCAAGGGCTCTCTGGCATATTTCTGGCAGTCGATAAGTAAAATCACGCCATTTATTGGCTCAGGGAGCGCTGATGAGTGTTCGTCCATTGAGCGATTCCCCACCGCAATCGAACAATTACGTTGTCACACCTCACAGCCAAGAACCCCCGGATCCTGTCGGCATGGCATACGCAGGCGACGAAGACACGATTGAGCAATTGTTGGAATCGGCGCGTAACTGGGCCCATACCACCCAATGGGTGGTATATCGCGCCGGTGAGCAGATGCATCTGGTCGGGCAAGGCGATCCTCGGGTGCAATGGCCATCAAGCATTGCCAATACAGAGTTTGAGGCTTTCTGCCGGAGTGGGCAGTTGCACCGTTGGCCGACCGGTAGAGGCGAAAGCGTGCTGGGATGGCTACTGGCGCCAGTCACCGATGCCCAGGAGCCGGCGCTCGCCGAGTTTGCCCGGCGCTTGGGCATTGAGGTTCAGACCAATACCCTTGCCCGTGCCCAGGTCACTCAACGTGTGCTGTACGAGATTACCTACCTGGCCAGTTCAACCCGCGACCGCTCCGTGTTCCTGGTTGGGGTTCACCAGTTGCTCGCGAGCCTGATCGACGCCGAGAACTTCTATCTCGCGTTGTATGACCCGCGCACAGGCAAGATCGACTACCCGTATTACGTCGACATCATCGACGTTGATGCCGTGGAGTCCCAGCATTACGAATACCTTGACCCTGCGCATCTGTCGCTGACCGGCCAGGTGTTGACCACGGGCCAGCCGTTGCTGATCGACGCTGCCGGCATTTGCGAGGCTCAGGCCGAGGGCCGTTTCTACTGCGTGGGTGATCGTCCCGAGTTCTGGATGGGGGCGCCGTTGAAAAATGCCTCGGATGAGGTATTTGGCATGCTTGCCATGCAGGTCTACGACGTTGCGCGTACCTACAGCGCTGAGGACCGCGCGCTGTTTCTGGTGGTTGCCCGTCACGTGGCCATGGCCCTGGACCGGATTCTGAACCGAGAGGGCATGGAGGAGACGGTGATGCGTCGTACGCTGGAGCTTTCGGTACTCAACGACGCATTGCGCCAGGAAGTGGCAGACCGAGAGCGCGCCGAACATTTGCAGAGCGCGCTGTTCCAGATTGCAGAGCTGTCGAGCCAGCCCGGGGACATGGCTGAGCTATTTCAAACCTTGCATGGCATCGTCGGTGATCTGCTGTTCGCGCAGAACTTCTACATCGCGCTGTTCGACGACGCGATCGGTGAAGTGACCTTTCCGTACTATGTCGATGAGCGGAAAACGACCCTCCCGGCGGCACGACGTGGGTGCCGGGGCTTGACCGAGTACGTTATCCGCCAGCGTCGCCCTTGCCTGATTGATCCCTTCGATGCTGATCGGTTGTCTGCGCAAGGTGAACTCGAAGTCACCTACGAGTCGGTCCGATTTCATTCCTGGCTGGGCATCCCGTTGTTCGATGGCGATGTCGTGCGTGGCGTGCTGGCGGTGCAAAGCTATACCTCGCAGGTGGGCTACACCCTGCGCGACCAGGAGCTGCTGACGTTCGTGTCCCGGCACATTGACACGGCGTTGTCGCGCCGCACCGCAGCCGAGGCGATCCATGCCGCCAACCTCAAGCTGGAAGCCCGCGTGCAGGACCGCACCCGCGAACTCGATCACGCCAACGCCAAGTTGCAGCACGAAAACGCCCACGATGCGCTGACTGGGCTACCGAATCGTACTTATCTGCAACAGCGCCTCAATCTGGCCTGGTCGCGGTTCGAGAGCGAAGGCGGGCAACTGACGGTGATGTTCATCGACCTCGACCGCTTCAAGAGGGTCAACGACAGCTTCGGCCATCACTTTGGCGACCTGCTGTTGATGCAGGCTGCCCACCGTTTGCGCAGTTGCTTGCGTGACACCGACATGCTGGCGCGCCTGGGGGGCGATGAGTTTTCGGTGCTGGCGCCGGAAGCGACGCTGGAGGTGGCGATCGAAATCGCCGAACGGATCCTGGCGGTGTTCGATTTGCCATTTTTCATCAATGGCCACGAAATTTTTTCCTCCTGCAGCATCGGTATTGTCAGCGCCGACCGTCAGTTCCATCACGAGCCCGCCGACTTGCTGCGCGATGCCGATGTGGCGATGTATCGGGTTAAAAGTGCCGGGCGCGACAGCTACGGGGTGTTCAACCAGGAAGTGCGTCGGCAAGTCTCCGATCAGGTCGAGCGTGAAGGGGCGTTGCGCAATGCGCTCAAGCGTACCGACGAACTGCTGCCGTATTTCCAGCCGATTGTCAGCGTTGAAAACGGCGAGCTGGTGGCCCTTGAAGCGCTGATTCGCTGGCATCAGCCGGGCGGTCGCATCATCGCGCCGGGCGAGTTTTTGCCGGATGTCGAGGGTTTGCGCCTGATCGGTCGATTGGACCTGTATATGCTCACCCGCATCGCCGTGATCCTCGCACAGCCCGAGCACGCCAATTGGCCGCCGGTGCATGTCAATTGCTCCAGCTACAGCATGACGCGCCCGGACTTCGCCGATGATGTGCTTGCCCTGTTGGCGCGGTACCAGGTCGAGCCGTCGCGGATCTGCCTGGAATTGACCGAAGGCGCGCTGGTGGCCGAGCCTGCTATTGCCCGCTTGACCATGCAGCAATTGGCCGACAACGGTATGTCGGTGGTGCTCGATGACTTCGGCGCGGGATTTTCATCCCTGAGCTATGTGCATCAATACCGTTTCAGCGGCTTGAAGATCGACAAGTCGTTCATCTTCGAACTGACCAGCAGCCCCCGCAGCCGCGCCATCGTCCGGGCGATCGTGCGGATGGCCGAGTCTCTGGACCTCAGCGTGGTGGCCGAAGGTGTCGAGGATGAAGAAACGCTGCTCTTGTTGCGCGAAATGGGGGCAGGGCAGGCCCAAGGTTATTATTTTGCCAAGCCGATGGGGCTGGACGCCTTGTTGGCGACTTCGCTGCTCGGTCGCCAGGCGCCTGAGGACAGCGCACCGGGCAGACCGAGCCTGGGATAATGTTTGCCTTATGGATGGGCGGGATAGTCGATGTATCCGCGCTGGTCACCGCCAAAGAAGGTACTCGGGTCTGGGGTGTTGAGCGCTAGCCCGTCGCGGATCCGTCGTGGCAAGTCAGGGTTGGCCAGGAAAGGTCTGCCAAAGGCAATGATGTCCGCACGGTTGGCGGCCAGGGCTTGCTCCGCTGTTTGCGGGTCGTAGCCTCCGGCGATCATCAATACGCCGTTCCATTGCGTACGCAACTGACTGATGATCGCGTCCCAGCGCGGATCGAAGTTTTCGTCCTTGACGGTGCCTACCACGGCCGGTTCTACGAGATGCAGGTAGGCCAGGGGCCAGCGGTTCAACGAGCGGACGATGTAGCCGAATGTGGCCTCGGGTGTCGCATCACCCATGCCCATGAAGCGTCCCATGGGCGTCAGCCGTACGCCCACGCGTTCTGCCCCCACCTCATCGGCAACCGCTTCCACGACGTCCAGCAAGAGCCGGGCGCGATTCGCCACGCTACTGCCGTAATTGTCCTCACGCTGGTTACTGTTGCTATTGATGAATTGGTCGAGCAGATAACCGTTGCCGGCGTGAATCTCGACGCCGTCCATGCCGGCTCTCAAGGCATTGCGCGCTGCGCGACTGTAGTCGCTGATGATGTCGGCGATCTCAAATGCTTCCAGG
Organism: Pseudomonas viciae; assembly: GCF_004786035.1. NCBI lineage: Bacteria > Pseudomonadati > Pseudomonadota > Gammaproteobacteria > Pseudomonadales > Pseudomonadaceae > Pseudomonas > Pseudomonas viciae. Next base: position 4,028,725 of record NZ_CP035088.1, on the reverse strand, counting down.
GCGCGGGGCGTGGGTACATCCTCCCAAACGCCGTTGCCCTGATCATCGACAATGAACGTCTTGCCTGGAACGGGCAGTGCGCTGGGGGCAACCGGCAGGGCGTTATCGGGTTGGAAACTGGGGTGAGAAACCCGTCCAACATGCCACAGCTGCATGAATATCCGCCCACCGGCTTCATGCACGTGTGTGCTCACCTGACGCCAGGCATCGACCTGCTCGTCGCTGTAGATACCTGGCGTCCAGGCGTAGCCCTGACCTTGGCGGGAAATCTGCGTGGCTTCGGTAATGATCAGCGCGGCGCTCGCGCGTTGCCGATAATATTCAGCGTTCATGGCGGTTGGCAGGTCGCCCGGCTGCCCGGCCCGGGAGCGCGTCAGGGGCGCCATGGCCATGCGATGAGCAAGTGTGTAGGGGCCAACCTTAATGGGTTCAAGCAGGTGCTGAGTCATGGGTGTTCCTCGTGACGACATGGCAGGGTGCAGCGGTTGGTCACTAACTTAATCCTCCCGGCGTCGAGTGATAATCCAGTCGAAGCTCTACGCTGCATTGCGTCAAACGCAACGCTTTGGGGCGGCGTGAGGCCGGGCTATTGCGGCTGCGCTGACCGGGTCAGGGGAAGGTTCAGCCAACGCCGGCCAGTGGCATTCGCCACGGCATTGCCGAGGGCGGCGGCCATGGGGCCCTGAACGATCTCGGCGGCACCGAGAAATGGCTGCCCCGGTTGATCGAGCAAATGCACATCGACCTGCCTGGGCAATTGTGTAAAGCGCAGGATCGGATAACCGCTCCAGTCGTAGCTGCGTACGCCACCGGGGTCGTAACCGACTTTTTCAAACAGCGTCCAACTGGCGGACTGCACAATGCCGCCCTCCACCTGGTTGCGCAGGCCATCGGGGTTGACGATTTGGCCCACGTCCACCGCTGTCACCACGTGATCGAGTTGTACCTCGCCTGTCAGCGGATGCACCTGTAGACGGACAGCCAGGGCGCAGTAACCCATGATGTTTTTGTAGCGGGCAAACGCGAACCCTATGCCTGAACCTGGTTCGTTGCTTTTGTGCGGCCAGCCCATAGCGTCCCGGACACGCTCGATCACCGCACGTGCCCGTGGGGCTGTGAGATGGGCGAGGCGAAAGGCGACTGGATCGGCGCCGGCCTGGACGGCCAGTTCATCGATGCAGGCTTCGATGGCGAAGATATTGATGTGCGCCCCCAGCGAGCGCATCGCTGAGGTGCGAAACGGCATTTGGGTCACGAAGTTCATGTCGATGCGGGTGGACGCCAGGCTGTACAGCGGCACGGCATTTCGATCGCCATCCCCTTCGGGCTGGGCGATCGGCACCGACGGCGCGGAAACGAACGGGCGAGCCAACAACCGGGCGGGAATCAACCTGCCGGCGTTTACGATGCGTTCGTTGTGCGGCGTCGTCCACAGTTCATAGGTCCAGTCCTGCAATTTGCCCTGCGGATCGAGGCTGGCCCGGACCTCGGTGAGCATGGCGCAACTGTAGGGCTCCCAGAGATTTTCCTGTTCGCGCATCCATTGCACGCGCACCGGCGTGCCGGCGACGCGCATTGCGATCAATGCGGCATCGGCTGCCGCGTCGTCCGCACCATTGTGGCCGTAACAGCCGGAGCCCTCGACATGGATGCAGCGCACTCGTTCGACTGTCAGCCCCAGCATTTCGGCGATTCCCGCGCGAAGAGGGAAGACCCCCTGGGTATGAGTCCAAACGGTGAGCAGGCCATCCTTGAACCAGGCCACGGCGCAGGAAGGGCCGATGGAACCGTGCATGAGGTACTGCTTGGTGACCCGGGCGCGATAGCTCGCGCTGGCTGTGGCCGCTGGTGTGCCTTCATGGCTGATCGGGTAGCGGCGGGCGGGCAGGCGTGTCAGTAATCCGTGGATGTCCTGAGGGTCGGGGAGCGGCTCTGCGCCGCTCCAGCGCGCCAGCTCATAGCCGCTGCGCATCGCCTTGATGGCCTGCCACTCATCTCGGGCAACCACCGCCAGGTAGTTGCCGTCGCGCACCACCTGTACGACGCCGGGCAGGCGTTTTATCGATTCGGTATCGAAGTCTTCAAGAGCGCAACCAGGACGTGGCGGGCGGATGACCCGCGCATGCAGCATGCCTGGCAGGCGCATGTCCTGGACAAAAGCGGCGCCGCCACTGACCTTGGCCGGGATATCCAGGCGTGGAAGCGAATGGCCGATCAGCTTGAAGGCGGACGGTGGCAGCGATGGCGATTGCGCCTTCGCGTAAAGGTGCAAGTCGACGCCCTTGACGGCCTCGGCGTAGGACATTCGCTGGCCAGCCGGGCCCTGGATGACGCCCTCGTCAGTCACCAGCAATGCGGCTTCCACACCCCAGTTGCGTGCTGCCGATTCCAGCAGCAATTGCCGCACCTGAGCGGCGGCATTGAACAAGGCGGTGCCACTGTCGAAGATGCTGTGGCTGCCGGCGGTATAGCCTTCGTTCGGGGTCAGGGCGGTGTCGGCGGTGAGCAGGGTGATCGCCCCTGGCGAGACGTGCAGGCGCTCCGCGGCAATCTGCAGGAGGGCTGTTTTTACCCCGGTCCCCAATTCGACTTTACCGGTGTAGACCGTGATGCCTTCGGCACTGACGCGGATCCACGCATCGAGGTAGGGATTGGTGCGCAGGCTTCCTGGAAGATCGGGCGCCAGCACGACCGTGCCAAGGGTATCGACCTCGCTATCGGCCAGCGCATGACGCGCCGCCGGTACCAAGGTGAACGCCAGCACCAGCGCGCCCCCGCGCAGGAACGCGCGGCGCCCTTGGTCGACTTCATCGCGAAGGGTCATGTGGCACTCCTGTCTGGCCTGGCAACGCGGCTGATGGCGTCGATGATGCGCAAATGGGTTCCGCAACGGCACAAGTTGGTTGCCATGTGCTCGCGTAGGGTCTGTTCGTCCGGATGGGGATCGCGCTCAAGCAACGCCTGGGCGCGCATCAGCATGCCGGCGATGCAGTAACCGCACTGTGCGGCCTGGGTCTCGATAAAGGCCCGTTGCAACGGGCCAGGACGATCCGCCGTGCCCAGGCTTTCGACCGTACGGATGTGCTTGTTTTCCAGGCCGGAGCAGGGCGTCAGGCAGGAGAACACGGGCTGGTCATCGACCAGCACGGTGCAGGCTCCGCACTGACCCAGGCCGCATCCGTATTTGGCGCCGTTGAGCCCCAGGTGATTGCGCAGCGCGTACAGCAGCGGCATGTCCGGCTCCAGTTCCAGCGAATGGGGCGAGCCGTTGACGTTGAGGGTCACTTGGGTCATTGCGCCTCCTGACGTAACTCATCAATAGTGGAAGAAAGATCCGCCCACGGTTGGCCAGGCTTGGCCTGCTCGCGCAGGAACCCGGCCAGGGCGGCGAGCTGGTGGTTGTCGAGGCTGGCAGCGAAAGGTGGCATGCTCGGTCCGGGGCGCCCCGGGGTGGCGGGCACACCTTCAAGCACGGTCTTGAGAAAGTTGCGCGCGCTCGTCGCATGCAGCGCCGATGTGCGGTCCAGTGCAGGGCGCCCATCGATCTGGCGCATGGGCGCGGCCGGGCCATGGCAGCCTGCACAGGCGCTCTGGAACAGTAGAGGGCCAGGCGTTTGCCCGATCACCTCGCTGGGAGGTTTGATCGAGGGCGCGACCGGGCTGGGCGCGGGGGCCTTGAGGCTCAGGAGATATTCGGCGATCGCGTCGGCGTCGCTGGCCGGCATGTTGGTCAGGCTGAGGCTGACCGGTCGCATCGGTCCCGCGGCGGTGCCATGGCCCTCGACCACCTCCGCCCGCAGGTAGCGCGCCAGTTGCGCGCTGCTCCAGGGGAATGTCCGGCGGCTGGCCATACCCAGCAGGGAAGGGGCCTCCCATCCGTCTACATGCCCTCCAGCAAGATGCTGGTTGGATTTCTCCGCGCCCAACGGATTGAGCGGCGAATGGCAGCCGCCACAGTGGCCAGGGCCTTCGACCAGATAACGTCCACGATTCCAGGTTGCAGATTGTTGGGCCACGGGCGTCAAGGGTTGCTGATGCAGAAACAGCAGGTTCCAGAACGACACCAATGGCCGGATGTTCATCGGGAAGTTCATCCGGTTTTGCACGGCTGGTGCGTGTACGGCGGGGCCACTCATCAAGTAGGCGTAGACGTCCGCGATATCCTCGTCGGTCATGCGCCGGTAGTACGCGTAAGGGAAAGCGGGATACAGCAAATGCCCGTCCCGGGAAACGCCCTCGCGCATCGCCCGCTGGAACGCTGGCAATGACCACTGGCCAATCCCGGTCTCGATATCCGGCGTGATGTTGGTGCTATAGAGCGTGCCGAACGGTGTGACCAGCGCCAATCCTCCGGCCAGGTACTGACCGCCGGGACGGGTATGGCAGACCGCGCAGTCGCCGGCTTCGGCTACCCGCGCACCGCGGTGCACTTGGCTGGAATCGAATGGTGATTGCGCGTCGGCGGGAGCGATCGCCGGGCGCCACATCAACAACGCGGCACCTATTCCACCCACCAAGGCGAGTACGACGGCGCCCACCCACAGCGGCTTGGTTTTCATGATTCGCCCCTTCATTCGCCGGTTCTCCGTAGCCCGTGCCCAAGCGTAGCGAAGGGGTATGGGTTGCGGTATTGCCAACCCGCGCAATGACGTTTTGCGTCATTGGCAACGCTGGGGTCGTTGCGTCATGCGCATCGCTGCATTGCCCCAGCGACGGATTCTCCTGGGCGAGCGTCGCGCCTAGCCTTGGCGACACTCTCTCCATCGAATGAGGTTCCATCATGGCCATCGGCAACTTTGCAACTCCGGCAAATACGGCGCAGGCAGGCGAACGACCGGCTCCAATCTCCAGCACCCTGGTCGCCTTGCTGGCTTTCTGTTGTGGGGCCGTCGTCGCCAACCTCTACTACGCCCAGCCGATCGTCGAGCTGATCGCCCCGCAAATCGGCCTGTCCAGCGCCAACGCCAGCCTGATCGTTTCGCTGACCCAATTAGGCTATGCCGTGGGCCTGCTGCTGTTGGTGCCTTTGGCTGACTTGATGGAAAATCGCCGCCTGGTGGTGGGCTTCACGCTCGTCGCCAGCCTGTGCCTGGTAGCGGCAGGCTTCACCGACTCGCCTTCGTTGTTCCTGTTGTTCTCATTGCTGATAGGCCTCACTTCCGTGGCCGTGCAGATTCTCGTACCGCTGGCGGCGCACATGGCCCCTGAAGCAAGCCGTGGCCGTGTCGTTGGCAATATCATGAGCGGCTTGCTGCTGGGGATTCTGCTCTCACGCCCACTGTCGAGCCTGCTGGCACAGGCGGTCGGTTGGCGTGGTGTGTTCTTCAGCGCCGCAGCCCTGATGGCGTTGATTGCCTTGGTCATGGCCGTTGCCCTGCCACGGCGCATGCCAACCCATCAGTCCTCTTACGGCGAGTTGATCCGCTCGGTATTTGCCCTTGCGCGACGCCACCCAAGCCTGCGAGAGCGTTCCTTGTATCAAGGGTTGCTGTTCGCCAGCTTCAGCCTGTTCTGGACCATCGTGCCCATTGAACTGATTCGTCAACACGGTTTCAGCCAGGCGCAGGTCGCGATGTTTGCCTTGGTAGGGGCCGTTGGTGCGATCGCGGCCCCGATTGCCGGTCGATTGGCGGACGCCGGGCATGGCCAGCGTGGCACCCTCGCTGCGTTGATACTGGCCCCTGTTGCGTTGTGGTTGGGGGCCCTGCCAGGCAGTGGTTATCTCTGGCTGGTGGTGTGCGCGGTGCTGCTGGATTTTGCCGTGCAGCTCAACATGGTCCTCGGCCAGCGTGAGGTGTACGCCATCGATCCCCATAGCCGGGCGCGTCTGAATGCCGTGTACATGACCAGCATCTTTGTCGGCGGGGCCCTGGGTTCGTTGATCGCCAGCCCCCTGTATGAGCAGGTCGGGTGGAACCTGTCGGCGGCTGCGATCGCCTGTGTTCCAGGCTTGGCGTTGGTGCTGTTCCTAAGCCGTCGCCATCGCAAGGCTTGAGCACAGTCATACAAGACAGCTCTTGCGTGCTCAGGCATAGTCGTCGAGGTGATTTTTCGCTCTCGGAATCGGCTTATGGACAAGTTGCTGGCGCTGAAGATGTTTGTTGAAACCGTGCGTTGTGGCGGCTATTCATCGGCGGCGCGCAAGCTGGGTATTTCCACGTCTTCGGTGACCCGGCAGGTGGCGGCGTTGGAAGGGGAACTGGGCGCCAGCCTGCTTAATCGCACCACGCGCAACACCAGCGTCACGGTCGCCGGGCAAGCCTATTTCGAGAAGGCCCTGGCGATTATCGAGTCCATCGACGAAGCCGATGCCATTGTCGCCGACCGTGGCACTGAGCCCCAAGGGCATCTGCGTGTCAGTGTCCCGGTGGAGTTCGGCCGGCGCATCATCGCTCCCCACCTGGGCCGTCTGCTTGATCGTCATCCCGGCCTGGAAATCAGCCTGTCGTTGAGCGATCGGGTCAGTGACCTGATCAGCGAGCGAATCGATGTGTCGGTGCGTCTCGGTTCGTCGGTGGTCAGCGATGACATCGTCAGTAAAAGGATCGGCCATTTCCAGCGTTGGGTCGTGGCCAGCCCCGAGTACCTGGCACGGACCGGTTTGCCACGCCACCCCAATGACCTGCTCAAACACCAGTGCCTGCGTTTTGATTATGGCGCAGCGCACCATGCCTGGACTTTCCAGGGCGACGAAGCTGTCTTGAGCCTGAATGTGCAGGGGCGCTTGCAGAGCAATAACGCCGACATCCTGCGAGAGGCGGCGCTGGCCGGTGGCGGCGTGGCGCTGCTGGCCGACTGGCTGGTGCGCGACGATGTCGGCCAGGGCCGCCTTAGCCGCGTCCTGGAACACTACGAAGTCAATCCCGGGGCCGCCAGCTCCTGCATCAACGCGCTGTATCTGCCCAACCACCGCGGCTCCAGTCGCATCAATGTGTTCATTGAGTTCCTCGAGGAAATCCTCGTCGCCTGAACACTCTTGAAGAAAAGCCGCGACCGCTGAAGGCGGATCGCGGCTTTTTTTGATTGCATCGGCCAAACCTGTGAGTGTTATTTCTGGCTGAGGGCAGCGATGGAAAGTCCTGACACGATGAAGGTCAACCCCGCGCCGAGGTTGAGCCCGTTGGCGAGGCGCGGGCGTTTGTAAATGTATTGCGACAGGCGCGTGGCGAAGATACCCATCAACGAAAATCCCACGGCCGTCAGCAGAGCGAACCAGAACCCGTAGACCAGCATCTGCACAGTGACCGAGCCAAGTGCGGGGTTGATGAATTGAGGGATGAACGCCAGCACGAACAACCCTGGCTTGGGATTGAGCGCCGCTGAAAGGAAGCCTGTCAGCAAGATGCTGCGCAGGGGCTGTCGCGCGGCGGGCGCGAAGGTGATCAAGCTTTTGGCACGCAGCACCTTGATCCCGAGCCAGAGCAGGTAGGCGGCCCCCACCAACTTGACCACCCAGAAGGCGACGGTCGAGGTCTGGATCAACAACGTGAGCCCCAGCGACGCGGTGGTGACGTGAAACAGGATACCCAGGCCAGACGACAGGCCCGACACGAGGGCTGCCAGGCGACCCTGGCTGAGCCCGCGTCCTATCGCCAGCAAATTGTCAGGGCCTGGAGAGAGGACCAGCAGCACGCAAGCTGTGGTGTAGGTGAACCAGATATCCATTGGAAACACGGTGACGCTCCCTGCGAGGTAGGTGTGGGGTCAACTGATGATGCCCAGGACGGCTGCCCTGACCACCGCTGCGGTTTTGTTAGTGGCGCCGAGCTTGCCCACGGCGTTCTTCACATGGAATTTGACGGTGTCGAAGGAGATGGCCAGGATCTGCGCGATCTCTTCCTGTGTCTTGCCATCGGCCGTCCAACGTAGCACCTCGATTTCCCGTGCGGTCAGCCGGTAATGCTGGGCCTGATGTGACGGGGTGATCAGCAGCCTTTCCATCACTGGCGCAATAGTCTCGGCAAGCCAGCGCATCTTGAGTTCCTTGGCATTGAGTTCGGTCACATCCAGCGTAGAGCCGCTGCGGGCGAGCGTCAGCATGCTTTGGTGGCGCGAGGCATTGGTGCGCGAGCAGGCCCAGCCGTATCGCAGGCCTGCGGCGCGAGCTTCTTCCCAGAATTGCGGCATCTTGCGCATGAGTTCTCCCTGCCACAAAAAGGGTGTGGTGCAGGCGCGCGCTCGCTGTACCGAAGGGTCGACAAGCAGGAAATCGGCGTCGCTGTAGCGGCGCTGCCAGGTGCTCGAGAAATTGCAGCGCATCTGCATGATGGGGTTGGAAAAAGGCAGGGCTGTGCAGACACCGAACGAAAACCATTCGAAATCCAACTCCCAGGCAACGCGTTGAACGCCGTTCACCAAGTCCTGCTCATCTTTGACCGAGCTTGTCCATGCCAGCAGGTTTGCGAGCCAAGTACGCATCGAATCTCCATTTCCGGATGCCGTTTCCCAGCGTTTGTTATACCCCAGCGAAATCCCCTTGGAAAGCCTGCAGGGCCAGTGCCATCGCATGCTGGTGCAGCCCATCGCCGATGGCATCCTGCCGCCTGCCTACCCCATTGGGTAGGTGGTTTTAAACCTTCACGGCCATTAGGTTTGCTCCTCGCCGGCTGGCAGAGGAACCGCTCGCTGTTTCTCTGCAGCCTTGTTACCGGCGTTATCCCAAACTCATTGATGGTGGTCGTTCCATGCTCGAAGAGATTGTCAGATACAAAGTCCAGGAAACGGCTCAACGCAAGCAGGCGCACGGTATCGATGCCCTGCTCAAGCGGATTCGTGACGCACGGGCGCCCCGTCACTTTGCCGGTGCCTTGGCAGGCGAGGGAATCTCGCTCATTGCCGAAGCCAAGTACCGCTCGCCGTCCAAGGGCGTGCTGCGTGCTGACTATGATCCACTCCAGTTGGCGATGGCTTACCAGGCCGGGGGCGCCAGTGCCTTGTCGGTCATCGCCGACAGTCGGTTCTTTGGTAATGCGCCCCATGTCGTTGGCATGCTGGCCAACCATCCTCAAATCACCTTGCCGGTGATGTACAAGGACTTCATCGTCGATGAGTATCAAGTCTACGAGGCGCGGGCTCTGGGCGCCGACGCGATATTGATGATCGTCCGCTGCCTGCCGCCCGGCAGCCTTGCGAGGTTGCATGCCTTGGCGAACCAGCTGGGGCTGGATGTATTGGTGGAGACTTTTGACGAGGCGGACATCGACCAGGCGCTATCGGTCGACGCGTCGATAGTGGGTATCAACAATCGCGACCTCGATACCTTCAAGGTCGACTTCGACCGTTCCGCCCAATTGTTCGAGTGTCTGCCTGCTTCGGTAATCGCCGTGGCGGAAAGCGGTGTTGCCGGTCATCAGGACATGCAATTGGTAGAACGCATCGGCTTTGCCGCCGCGTTGGTGGGGGAACGTCTGCTAACAGCTGCTGACCCTTGCCTGGAGAGCCGTCGGCTGCTGGGCGCGGATGAGGCTGTATGACGATGCTGCGCTCAATCATCCTAGGCTTCGGTCACTGCGGGAGAAACCTGCATCTGGCCAGCCTGCGCTCATTGCATCGGCAGGGCTGCCTGCCCGACGTCGACACCACCATCACGGTCGTGGACCCTGAGCTGGGCAGTGGGTTGGTCGATGGCCTGGTGATGCAGCGCTGCCTACCCGAGGCGTCGGCACTGCAGGGCAGGGTAGGTGTCGTGCATATCTGTACGCCACCGGCCCTGCACTTGCGTCATGTGCACGAAGCGCTTATGGCCGGTTTCCGATACATCATCATTGAGAAACCCATGGTGATGAACCTGGCCGAGGCCCAGGCGCTGCGTTCCATGGAGCAACAATATGGTGCGCAGATCCTGGTGGTTTCGGTGTGGGGCCACAGTCAGTTGGTCCCACGGCTCACCCGGTGGCTGGAAGCCAGTGAACAGCCGCTTCGCAGTGTGCACATCGTCCATGACAAGCCTCGCTTTTCGCGCTCTTTCACCCGCCATGGCGAACACCTGTTCGACATTGAAATGCCGCATCAGGTCAGCCTGGCGTTGCTGTTCGCGGGTGCTCCGGCGTCCGGGTTCCGCGCGCACACCGAAGATCTGCGCGTCGAAGGCAAGCTGCGCCAGGCCATGAAGGCCGGCAGCATCGGCTGGCGCGATGAGCAAGGCATCGAGGTGCTGCTCGAATCGGATCTTGCCAGCCCGATCCGCCAACGCAGTGTGCGCCTGCAACTGGAGAGTGGCGAATGCTGCGAAGGCTTTTTCCCCGTAGGCGCCGACGACAGCTACGCACAGCTCAGATGCGACACCGAGCACAGTGGCAGTACTGCTCACCAGATCTTCGCTGACGAGCCCCTGACCACATGTGTGGGCGAGTACTACCGCTATTTCAGGAACCACCTGCAGGGTCACGGCGCCGATATGCCTCGCAGCGGCACAGTGGCGTTCAACCAGCAGGTTGTCGAGTTGCTGGAGCAGGCCCGCGGCGTTGCATCTGCCAGCGCATTGGCGTCGATCAATATGCATATGGCCAAGGAGGCCGTTCGATGAGTGTTCCGTTTTTCCAGATCACCGAAGGATTCACCCGCGCCTTGCCGCTGCTGGAGGAGGGGCTGGCGGAGTTTCATCGACAGTCCGGTTGGGTCAATGACCAACAGGTGCGGGCGTTTGAGCAGGCTATCGCCACTTATACCGGCGCGCCCCATGCTATCGCCACCGGCAACGCTACCGATTCGCTGATCATCTGTCTGATGGCGCTGGGCATCGGCCCGGGTGATGAAGTCATCGTGCCTTGCTACAGCTTCTTCGCTTCGGTCTCCTGCATCCTGCAAGTGGGGGCGACGCCGGTGTTCGTCGATATCGAACCTGGCAGCTACGCAATTGACTGCTCCCTGATCGAAGCCTGCATCACCCCGCGTACCCGAGCCATCATGCCGGTCCATCTGTTCAGGCAAATGGCCGAAATGGACGCGTTGATGGACATCGCCCGTCGACATGGTTTGAAGGTTGTCGAGGACAGCGCCGAAGGTATCGGAATGCGCTGGAACGACAGGCATGCCGGGCTGATCGGGGACCTTGGCGTACTGTCGTTCTTCCCCACCAAGACCCTGGGTGCGCTCGGCGATGCCGGAATGGTCCTGACCCGCGATGCGGATCTGGCCAGGCGGGTGCGACAGATCCTCGACAATGGCCGTGATGCCAGCGGCCTGGCGCAGTGCCTGGGCTACAACAGCCGAATGGACGACCTGCAGGCCCTATGGCTGAGGGCACGATTGCCCGAGCTGGACCAGGAGATCGAACGACGTGCCGCGCTTCGCGATGCCTACGACTTGCACCTGGGGCCCTTGGGTGAATACCTGCAGGTGCCGGTCACGTTGCCTCGGGCAGCGCGCCAGCGATGCGTCGACTATGTCTACCTGATCGAGGCGCAGAACCGTGACGGTCTGGCCGAGCATCTCGCTGCGCGCGGGATTGGCGTCGAGGCCTACTACCCGCTGCCGCTGCACCTGCAGCCGGTGTGCGCCGGGCCAACCCATGCCGAGGGTCGTTTTCCGGTCGCCGAGCGGGCCGCCACCCGGGCGTTGGGCCTTCCTCTCTATGCCGATCTGACTGCGTCAGATGTTGCCAGCGTGTGCCAGGCGATCACCGAGTTCTATGCCGCCGCCGGAGCCCAGTCATGATCAAGTACCAGGATTTCCAACGCCGTTATCCCAATGCGCAGACACAGATACTCGAGATTCTCGCTGCCCGGGTCCAACAAGGCGATTTCATTCTCAAGCAGCAGGTTCAGAATTTCGAGCAAGTCCTGGCGACCAAGGTCGGTGCGCGCCACGCTGTCTGTGTAAGTTCTGCGACCTCTGGCCTGACCCTGTCGCTGATTGCATCCGGTATTGGACCGGGAGATGAGGTCATAACACCTGCTTTTTGCTATGTATCGGCCGCCTCATCCATTGTGCAGGCGGGTGCTACACCGATATTCGTGGACGTCGCCCCCCACAGCGGCGTGCTCGAGGCCGAGGCCGTCGTCCGCGCCTTGACCCCCCGGACGCGGGCGGTATTGGTCGCCCACCTGTTCAGCGGCCTGGCTGACGTCGACGCGTTGCGTGAGGCATTGCCCGACGATGTCCTGATTCTCGAGGACAGTGCCACCGCATTCGGTGCGCGCCTGCGCGGCCGTCATGCCGGCACACTCGGTGACATTGGCGTGTATTCCTTCTTTCCGGCCAAACCCTTGGGCGGTATCGGCGACGGTGGCGCGGTGATTACTGACGACGACCAGGTGGCGGGAGCCGTCCGGATGCTGCGCAATCATGGGCAGGACGGCCGTCGGCGTTTCTACCACCAGCGCTTGGGATACAACAGCCGCATGGATGAGACCAATGCCGCCTGGCTGCAGGCCCGGTTGCGGGAAAACGACTTGCACCTGGCCCGCAAGCAGGCCATTGCAAAGGCCTACGACGAAGCCATCGAAGCCAGCGACGGCGTGTTGCTCGGCCAGCATCGCGGTACCCCGGATTTCTCCCCTCACGCTTATGTCGTGCGCAGTGCCGAGCGTGAGCGGCTGACCAGGCATCTCACCGCGCGCGGTATCCAGACCCGCGTGCATTTTCCTGTGCCGTTGCCTGAGCAGCCGGCGTTTGTCCAATGGTCCGCAGGGCCGGCGCACTACCCCAATGCGCGTCTGCTGGGCAAGCAATGCCTGGCATTGCCCCTGTGCTCCGGCATGAGCGATGGGCAGGTATCGCGCGTCATCGAGGCGTTGAAGGAGTTCAGCCATGCCGAGGTCATTTAAGCTCACGGGGATCGCCGATGAAGGCTGCGCGTCCTTGGCCGAGCAGTTGGCGTGCCACGCTGAACTGGGCTGGCGGCATCTCGAGCTGCGCAGTGTCGACAGCGTGCCGCTGGCCAACCTGTCGGAACGATCACGCGTATCGATGTGCGATTCGCTGCTCGCACAGTCCGTGGACGTGGTGGTCCTGGCCTCGCAGATCGGCAATTGGGGCAGCAGGATCGATACCGACTGGCAGACTGACTGGGCCGAGTTGCAATGCCTGTTGCAGATGGCCGGGCGTCTGGGGACGCGGATGATCCGTGTCATGTCCTACCCCAATTGTGGCTGGGACGAGGCCCGCTGGCGGCATGCGGTCATTGAGCGATTCAAGCGTCTGGTCGAGGTGGCCGAAGACGCCGATGTCGTGCTGATACACGAGAACTGTGCCGGTTGGGCCGGCCAGGGCGCCGAGCAGACCTTGCAGTTGCTCGATGCCGTTGGCTCGGATCACTTGAAGCTGTTGTTCGATATCGGCAATGGCCTGAGTTATGGCTATGACGCCTTGGCGTTCCTGCGCCAGGTTCTCCCGCACGTGGCGCATGTGCATCTGAAGGATGGCTGCCGGGAAGCGGACGAAGTGCACTACACCTTCCCCGGGGAAGGCCAGGTGCGGGCCAAAGACTGCATCAATCTGCTGCTGGACAAGGGTTACAACGGCTGGTTTTCGATCGAGCCGCACCTGTGCCTGATTCCGCACCTCAAACAGTCGGCCACGGATCCGCATCGACAACGGCAGACCTATCAGGCCTATGCCGGGCATGCACGGGACTTGCTGCAATCCTGCCAGGAGGCGAAACATGCTGTTCACGGATAAATACGTAGACCGGCTTGAGCAACTGCTGTGCATCGACACGGTGACCCCGATGGAGACCGGCCAGCCCTCGTGCATCGCACAGGCCAATATGCTCTTCGCCCAGTGGGCGCAGGCAGTGGGCATGCGCGAGGTGTTCAACGGTCCTGGTGCCTTGCCCGATGAGGCGCGAGTGCCGGTGTCGGTACAGCGCCGGATGAACGAGGCGCCGCAGTTCCTGGCTTGGCAGCCCCATAGCGTGCTGGAGATCGGCAACGGGCCACGGGAACGTACGGTCATGTTCAATTTCCACATGGACACCGTGTCACCTCATCTGCCTGTGCAGGTAGTCGACGGCTGCGTACAGGGCCGCGGCGCGGTGGACAATAAGGGGCCAGGCCTGGCGGTGCTGGCAGCGCTGGAGGCCTTGCAGATGCAAGAGCCGCAGGTGCTGGACGATATCCGGGTGCTGATCCAAGTGGTCGCCGGTGAAGAAGGGGGCGCCATGGGCGTCTATGGTACCCGCTACCTGTGCGAGCAAGGCTACCTGGGCTGTCTGAACATCTTCGTGGAGCCTACCGGCCCCGGTTACTTCGATGCCTCTACCACCTCGATGACATACGAAGTACGGATGGACGGCAGGGATTCGACCGACGACTTTCCGCAACAGGGCGACAATGCTTCGCTGGTTCTGGGTTTCATCGCCCAGGCCATGGCTGCCCAGTTGGCAGAGCCGTTGCACGCGCTGCAGGTGAAGATGACCCTGGCCGGCCTGCATACCGGCATACACCACAACCGGGTTTACGGTAGCGGGCACTGTCTCTTCAATTTTGCCTATCGCAGCACCGCTCAGGCGCGGGATGCCGAGGTGTTGATCGAGCAGGCGTTCGACCAGGCGTTGCAGCAGTGCGGCTCACGTTTCGCCCAAAGCCCGCCATTCCTCATGACTGTCGAACGCCTGCGCACGACCTGCAGCGCTCGTTGGCTCAAGCGCGGCTTGCCGGTCCTGAACAACCGCCATGTGGCCTTGCAGCGCCTGTTGGGCGAGGCCGGCATCGTGCCGAACCCGGATGCCGAACAGGCCTTCACCTGCGATGCGATGTGGGCTCAGGGCAACGGCGCCTACAGCGTCGTCTGGGGGCCGGGCTCACTGGCCGACAACGGAGCGCACACCTCCCGTGAATACGTTTCGATCAATGACCTGGACACCTTTGCAGTCGCTGTAAAGGGGCTGCTACGTCGCTTTGCCGAGCCGATCGAAAACACTCTCAAGCAAGGATAAAACGCTATGGATTTCTTCTGCATTGCAGCCAACGAGCTGCATGGGTTCACTGTGGCTGCCCTTAAGGCAGCAGGCTTCACCGCATCCCAGGCCCAGAAGGCGGCGCCCGTGTTACTGCATGCCGATCTGAACGGCCACGATACCCATGGCATCGCCAACCTGGTCAATGTCTATATCGCCGGTGCCCGGAGTGGTGAAATCAACCTGGCCGCCACCGGCCAGTGGATCAGCGACCAAGGGGCCTGCGCCACCCTTGATGCCGACGGCGGGCTGGGACTGTTGGCGGGACAGCAGGCCATGGAACGGGCCATCGACAAGGCCCGGGACTTTGGGATCGGCTGTGTGGTGGTGCGTAACAGTTCGCACTTTGGCGCGGCAGGTTTCTACGCCAGCATGGCACTGGAACACGGCATGATCGGCATGGCCATGACCAACCTGGGTCGTGAGCCTGTCGCTCATCCGCTGGGCAGTATGGCGCCCTTGATGGGGACGAACCCGATCAGCCTGGCGGCTCCGGTGGCGGCTATGCCAGCGCCATTCCTGTTGGACATGAGCACGACGGTCTGCGCCAGCGGCAAGATCAAACAGGCCATTCGACGCCAGCAAACCATTCCCACCGGCTGGCTTCACGATGCCGAAGGCCGCGAGGTTAGCGATCCTGGCGCGTACCTGGACGGCAGCGCGATGCTGCCGATGCTCGGCGGGGCTTACGCGGAGCAGGGCGGACACAAGGGCTTGGGCCTTGGAATGATGGTCGAGATCCTGTGCGGGGTGCTCAGTGGTGCCCAGACCGGTGCGGACTTTGGCAACCCAGGGCGCAATAGCATCGGCCACTTCTTCCTGGCCCTGTCCCCCGAAGCCTTTGGTGCTGGCGAAGGTTTCCGCTCGTCGATGGACCGATTGCTCCAGTACATCACGCAGGCGCCCGTGCATCCGGCGTTCGACCCACTGAGCTATCCCGGCGCGCCTGACCTGGGGGTGCGTACCGAACGCCTGGCACAGGGCATTCCCGTCGATGCCGCACTGTTGGAGCAGCTCGACAGCATCGCGGGACAACTCGGTATTTCCCGAATCACGAGGACAGCGGCATGACCATAAGGCTTGGCATCATCGGCATGGGAGTGATTTCCCACTACTACCTCAAGGCGCTGCAAGACAGCACCCTGTGCCAACTGGTGGCAGTGTGCGACAAGGCGCCCGAACGGCTGGCGCCATTCGCGGCGACGGATGTGCGTTGCCATACCGATTACACCACCTTGCTCGCCGACCCGGACCTCGACGCGGTGATCATCAACCTGCCCAACCATCTTCACTTCACCGCTTGCATGGCCGCCCTGGAGGCGGGCAAGCATGTGTGCTGCGAGAAACCATTGACCCTCGAACTGGACCAGGCCGAGCAATTGCGCGACATGGCCCGCCGCTTGAACCTGACGCTGCTCACGGCCTTTCACCGACGCTACAACATCCACTTGCTCAATGCCGTGAAGCAAGGCCTGTTCAATGACGCGGTGCATGTCCGGGCGCGTTACCACGAGCGCATCGAGGATCATGCCGGCCATGACACCTGGTATTTGGACAGTGCCGCCTGTGGTGGCGGCTGCATTGCCGACAATGGCCCGAATGTCTACGACACGCTGAGCTTTGTGCTTGGCCGATTCGAGGTCACCGGGGCGCAGGTTCGTCGAAATGCGTTGGGGATCGACATGGGGGCGTTGGTCACGCTGACCAACGCGGTCGGGCTGGAGGCGAGCGTTGAACTGAGCTGGGACTATGCCCACGGCGAACAGAAGGACCTGGTGATCGACTACGCCGACGGACGCCAGGTCATCGTCGACCTGCTCAAGGACAGCGTGGGTTTCAAGACGTCCCTCTATCACGAATACGAGGGCGTCATCGCCCATCTCGCCCGGAGCATCCAAGGCATGGTCGAAGACGGTTCGATCGGTGTCGATGCGGTGCGGCTGGTACGCGCTACCTATGCGATGGAGGCCCGCGATGCTCGCTGAACAGCCCCGTCGGCCGTCCAAGGCCAGGCTCGAGGCGAGGCTGGTGAAGCTGCTCTATCACACTCAGCAAGCACGTGGCATGACGCTGATCGAGCACCGCTCCCGATGTGTGCGGCGCGGTGAGTTGCACGAAGTGGTGACGACCGACCAGGCAGGGGCCGAGCCGGGCGACCGGGTTGAGCGGGTCGGTTTCATCGGCTTCGTCGAAATCCAGCAGGCCGGGGTCATCGAGCGCGGTGACCGGGTGCTGCTGGGCGACACCTGCATTGGTCAGGTCATTGGCTTTGACGAATGCCACTTTCCCAACCACTACAACATCCTGATAGCGGCGGACGACCTGCTGACCGGTGGCACCCTCCGGGATTGCGGCTTAGGCAGTTACCTGCACTTCGAGGAAGAGCAATGAACGAGATATTCGAGATCGATGTATCGGCAGCGGCGCGCGTGCAGTTTCCAGGCGCCAGGGTCCTGGCGATGCGCTTGCCTGGCGTGGGAAGCGTCGATGGGGCGGGGCTTGACTGGTCGGCCAACCGCGCGGCATGGACTGGCGTGGACAAGGATGCCTTGCTGGCCCACCCATCGATTGCGCCGTATGCGAACTACTACCAACGTGCGGGCATTAATCCGCGCAAGCACCTGCCTTCGGTCGCCAACTTCATCCACCGTGCATTCGGCCGAGCCCAGGCACGGTTGCCGCGCATAAATGGGGTGGTCGATACGGTCAATTGGGTGGCGGTTTCCACCATGACTTCGCTGGGGGCATTTGATGCCGCGGGGATCGAGGGACCGGTGCTGCTGGACCTCTCTGGCGAGGACGAGTCGTACGAGCCCGTTGGCGGCCAAGGACGCGAGCCGCTGCCGGCCGGCCTGCTGGTGCTGCGTGACTCAAAGAAAGTCTTGTCGCTGTTTTCCATTCGAGACACGGTCCATACCGCTACCCGCGACAGCACCTCTGACCTGCTGTTGCTAGGGTGCGTATTGCCGCCACTCGACAGCACACCAGTCAGGGCAGCCCTGCAACTTGTCGCGCAACGCCTGGGAGGTGGGCGTTCGCCAGCGCTGGAAACCCTGGCAGGGCAAGGTCCTTGGTTCGATGACCATGGTGGGTGTTTCATCGCTGAAACACTCTCGCCTCCGGTCAGCGAACTGACCGAGCGTTATCAGCAAATCATCGCCAGTGCAGCTTTCCAGCAACGTTATCGCAGCTTGCTCAAACACTATGTCGGGCGGGCTACTCCCTTGACGTTGGTGGAGAACTTCTCCCGGGAAATCGGGGTGAAAACCTACCTCAAACGCGAAGACCTGGCCCATACCGGCGCCCACAAGATCAACAATGCCCTGGGTCAGGCGTTGCTGGCGCAGATGATGGGTAAACGCCGCGTGATCGCAGAAACAGGCGCAGGCCAACATGGCGTGGCGACTGCAGCGGCCTGTGCCTTGCTGGGGATCGAATGCGTGATCTACATGGGCTTGCGTGACATGCAACGCCAGGCGCTAAACGTACAACGCATACGGTTGATGGGCGCGCGGGTAGTGGCGGCCACCGGCGGGACCCAGACCCTCAAGGACGCGATCAACGACGCCCTGCGCGACTGGGTGGCCAATGCCGACACGACCTATTACCTGCTGGGATCGGCGTTGGGCCCGCACCCTTACCCGGCCATCGTCCGCTATTTCCAGAGCGTCATCGGCGACGAGGCCAGGCAGCAGTTCGCCGCGCTTGAGGACGGAGCACTCCCGGATGCGCTGGTGGCATGTGTCGGAGGGGGATCGAACGCCATCGGGTTGTTTTCGGCCTTCATCGAGGAGCCTGACGTGCAGTTGTTCGGTGTCGAGGCCGCCGGCCAGGGCGAGAGCAGTGGCAATCATTCGATCCGTTTCGGCCAGGGCGGACAGAGCCGTTCCGGGGTCTTGCAAGGGTGTCGCTCCTACGTCCTGCAGGACGCCAATGGGCAGATAGGTGAAACCCACAGCATCGCGCCCGGGCTGGATTACCCGATGGTCGGGCCTGAGCATGCCCAGTTGCGTGACAGCGGCCGCGCCAATTATCTCTGGGCCAGCGATGACGAGGCGCTGCAAGCACTCCAACTGCTATCGCGCTGTGAAGGCATCATCCCGGCCCTGGAAAGCGCCCATGCGTTGGCCGGCGCCATCAAGGTCGCGCGGCAACTGCCCCCGGGCGCGCGAATCATCGTCAACCTCAGCGGGCGTGGCGACAAGGACATGCAAACCATTGCCCAGCTCACGAGTGCGGAGGAAAACCCCCAATGAACCGTATCGACAGCTGTTTCGCCGATCTCGCACGGCGGGGCGAGAAGGCTCTGATGCCTTACCTGACGGTCGGCTATCCGGCACTGGACAGCCTGCCGGAGCTGGTACAGGCCGCACGCAATGCTGGTGCGGATGTCATCGAGCTGGGTGTGCCTTTCTCCGATCCGGTCGCCGATGGTCCGGTGATCCAGCAGACCAGCCATGCAGCGATTGCCAATGGCATGACCATGACGTTGGCATTGAAGCAGATCGCCGAACTTCCCCAGGACGACCAGGCGCCCGCGCTGGTGGTGATGACCTACACGAATCTTCTGCTTAACCATGGATACGAGCGGTTCGCCGCGCAGGCGGCCGAGGCGGGCATCAGTGCAGTGATTGTCCCGGACATGCCGGTCGAGGCCAGTGGCGAGTTGCGTGCCGCCCTGGAGGCGCAAGGTTTGTATCAGATTTTTCTGATGACACCGAACCTCAGCGATGAGCGCCTGCGCACGATTGCCAAACACGCCAAGGGGTTCATCTATCTGGTGTCGGTGCTGGGCACGACCGGTGAGCGCGACCAATTGGCCGACATCGGTCCGTTCGTGGAGCGGGTACGGCGATTTACTGACTTGCCTTTGGCGGTTGGTTTCGGCATCGGCACGCCCGAACAGGCCCGAGTCATGTGGCAGCAGGCAGAGGGCGTGATCATTGGCAGCGCTTTGGCACGCCGGCTGGCCGACCCAGTCGAAGCCGCTACGCAGGCCCACCACTATCTCGCTGGTTTCAAGGCCGGGGGCCGGCGATGAATGGCTGGAAGCAGGGAACGATCAAAGTGTGCGGGGTACGGACACCGGAAGACATCCAGGCATGCCTGCAAGCCCGTGTCGATTTGATCGGTCTGGTACTGGTGCCAGGTTCGAAGCGCGAACTGTCGCTCAAACAGGCAACGGTCTTGCGTGACCTGATCGGTGACCAGGCCAGGGTCGTGGGCGTGTTCATGAATCAGCCGTACAGCCAGGTCTACGAAACCACCCAGGCCCTGGACCTGGATCTGGTGCAGTTGCATGGCCAGGAGCAGGGGCGTTGTTGGGAGCAACTGGGACGGCCTTTGATCCGTCGTGTGATGCCGTCGGATTACCGCCGCGATCGAAGGGCCTCGGCGCTACCACTGGTCGATGCAGGGGCAGGCCATGGGATTGCGCATCCTTGGCCGGCCGCGCGCTACCCGGAGGCGATGATCGCGGGCGGTTTGACGGTCAACAGTGTCGCCGCGTTGATCGAAGCACTCGAACCCGCGGCCGTGGATGTGTCCTCGGGGGTGGAGTCGTCGCCAGGTTGCAAGTCGCCCCAGGCTATTGACGAGTTCTGTCGAAATGCCCGGATCGCCTTCGGGCAAGTGCGACGCGCGCAACGCAGCAGCAATCAGTAATGACGGCAGCCGCCGTGGCCTGCCAACAGGCGGGATAAGCCCAGCTAACAAGTGAGGGAAAACAATGCCGCAGAACGTGCGTGGAGTGGTTGCACGGTACAGCCAGGGGGAGCCGGTCGAGGCGCATCAGTTGCAAAGCGCCTTTCGAGCATTGATGCAGGGACAGCTGCCGGACTCGTTGATCGCTGCGCTGCTGGTGGCTTTGCAAGTGAAGGGCTTGGAGGCCCAGGCGATCGAGTGTGTCGCCCGCGTGGTGCGTGAATTTCTGATTCCGGTCCGGCATTCGGTGGCGGGGCCGCTGGTGGACCTGTGCGGAACAGGAGGGGATGCGCGGGCCACGTTCAACGTGTCGACCACCGCCAGCTTTGTGGTGGCCGCGGCGGGTGTGCGGGTGGCCAAGCATGGCAACCGCAGTGTCAGCTCGACCTGTGGCAGCGCCGATGTACTGGAAGCGCTGGGCCTGGATTTGCAATTGACGCCCGCACAGATCGCTACGTGCCTGGAACGGGTGGGAATTGGCTTCATGTTCTCGCCAGCCCATCGACCGGCTCTGCCGGGCTTGACGCGGGTCCGCAGTGAACTGGCCATCCGCACGATTTTCAATGTCATCGGCCCGCTGACCAACCCCGCCGCGGCGAGCAGGCAATTGCTGGGTGTGTTCAGCGCCGAGCTGGTGCCGATCATGGCGCAGGTACTCAGGGCACTGGGCAGCGAGCGGGCGCTGGTGGTCCACGGCGAGGATGGCTTGGACGAGATTTCCCTATCCGGTAGCACGCTGGTCGCTGAACTCTGGGATGGCGACATACGCCAGTACCACCTCCACCCCAGCGATTTCGGAATGAAGGTGTGTGATCTGGCAAGCCTCCAGGTCAGCAACATCGACCAGGCCCGGGCGTTATGCCTGGAAGTGCTCGCGGGTCGGGAAGGTGCTCCACGCGACATTGTCCTGCTCAACAGTGCCGCGGCGCTCTACCTGGGCGACAGGGTCGAGAGTATCGCCCAGGGGCTGGAGCTGGCGACCGGCATTCTGGACAGCGGAAAGGCCATGCAAACCTATGAATCGTTGTTGTCATTTACCCGTGGATTGCGAAATTGAAGGCACAGCCGGGTTTCAAGGAGCGAAGGATGGAACAGGTTTTTGGGACTGTCGCGGTGGTGGGGCTGGGCTATGTCGGGCTTCCTCTGGCAGTTGAGTTCGGCAAGCGCATGCCGACCATAGGCTTCGATATCTGCCAGCACAGTATCGATCAATTACGCGATGCCATAGATCCCTCCGGGGAGCTTGGCGAGGAGCAGATGCAGCAGGCGCACTTGCTCACCTATACGAGCGATCCAGCGGCGTTGCGCGGCGCGGACATTATCATCGTCGCGGTCCCCACACCCGTGGATGCGGCGAATCAACCTGATTTGTCACCCTTGATACGAGCCAGTGAAACGGTGGGGCGGAACATGAAGCCCGGGGCATTGGTCATCTACGAGTCGACCGTTTACCCGGGCGCGACCGAGGAACGGTGCATTCCCGCTTTGCAGGAGGCTTCGGGGCTGGTGTGGAAAGAGGGCTTCACTGTCGGCTACTCGCCTGAGCGAATCAATCCCGGCGATCGTACCCACACGCTTTGCGACATTGTCAAAGTCGTGTCCGGCGACAGTCCGCAGAGCTTGCAGACCGTGGCCGCGTTGTACGAGGTGATTGTCCGGCCGGGGGTGCATCGTGCTCCTTCGATCAAGGTGGCCGAAGCGGCCAAGGTCATCGAGAATACCCAGCGCGACCTGAACATCGCCCTGATGAATGAGTTATCGCTGATCTTCTCGGAACTGAAGATCGACACCTGCCAGGTGCTGGAAGCGGCGAACACCAAGTGGAACTTCCTTGATTTCAAGCCAGGGCTGGTAGGCGGTCACTGCATTGGCGTAGATCCCTATTACCTCACCTACAAGGCCGAGTCCCATGGCTACCATCCCCAGGTGATCCTTGCCGGGCGACGGATCAACGATGGCATGGGCAAGTGGATCGTCGAGAAAACCATCAAGCTGCTGATCGCCGCCAACCGTGTGGTGAAGGGCTCGACGATCAATGTGCTGGGGATCACGTTCAAGGAAAACTGCGCGGATGTACGCAATTCGAAGGTTCACGACATCATCGTCGAATTGCGAGCCTATGGCGTCAACGTCCATGTGCATGACCCGCTGGCCGACGCAGCGACGGTCATGCGTGAGTACGACTGCGCATTGAGCAGTTGGGAACAGCTGCCCGCAGGCGATGCGATGATCGTGGCTGTGCCGCATGAGGCCTATCGGCGCACCTCATTGCAGCAAATGCGCACCAAGTTATTGCCCGGGGCCTGTGTGATTGATGTCAAGGCTGTTCTGGATCGGGAGTCCTACGAGGCCGAGGGTTATCATTTCTGGCGTCTGTAGACCGCTGGTTCAACCGTCGGCGTGACGAGCCCGCAGGCCACCGCAGCACTGACGGCCTGCTGGCGACTCACCGAACCGAGTTTGCGTCGGGCATTGAGCAGGTGGAAGTCGATGGTGCGTTCGGAACAGGTCAGGATGTGGCTGATCTCCCAGGTGGTCTTGCCGGCGCTGGCCCAATACAGGCAGTCCAATTCTTTGGGCGTGAGGTTCTGGCGGGGCTGGGTTGCTGGACTCTGCAACTGATGGCGCATCCCGGCGAGCAGGTAGGGGATGAGCATGAATAATTGATAGACGGCGGGGTTGGAAAGCCCTTCTCGCTCGGTGATCTGGGTGTCATCGAACGCCACACTCAGTGTTCCCCTGAGCATCTCGTAGCGCAGCGGGATGCTCAGGCCGCTGCGCAGGCCGTGTTGCTCGCGTTGCTGCCAGAAGTGCCGGGAGCGTCCACGGGCGCGCCTGCGCTCGTTGTCCCAGAAAAAAGGCAGCAGTTCGCGCCGACAGTGCCTGAGTATCGGGTCGATCTCGATCAGCCCGTCACCGCGATAGTGTTCCAGCCAGCGTTTGGGAAAGGTGGTGATAAGGCCGGCGAGAGGGTCGGTGTCCCTTGGCGCTGCCGGTCCCAGACTGATGAGGTAGCTGCCAAAGCCGAGTTGGCGCAGCACTTTGTTGACCAGGCGCTCCCAATCGCAACGGTTGGCATCCTTGGCCAGACTCATGAAGGCGGTCAGCGGTGCGGTACGCCCGGCCTGGGTCCGGCCGCAGACGGGAGAGTTGAGTTTGTCCATAAACGAGTCGCTCTTGTTATAGCGGGAATGAAACAGCCGGAGCACGGAAAAGAAGGGGCGTGCGCCCCTCCTGGTGGGTCACTGGTGCACGTAACACTTGATGAAACTGCGGAACAGGTCCAAGCCGTTTTCGGTCAGGATGCTCTCAGGGTGAAACTGCACCCCCTCCACTGGCAGGTGGCGATGCCGCACGCCCATCACATAGCCGTCGTCGGTGGATCGCGAGGTGACTTCCAGACAGTCGGGTAATTGCTGGTCGCTGACCATCAACGAGTGGTAGCGGGTGGCTTGTATGGCACGTGCTTGCGTATGGTCGTAGACGCCCTTGCCATCATTCTCGATCTTGCTCACCTTGCCGTGCATCACGTGCGGGGCGCGGCAAACCTGGGCGCCGAAGGCCAGGCCGATGGCCTGATGACCCAGGCAAACGCCCAACAGCGGCAAACGCCCCTGAAAGTGCTTGATGACTTCGATGTAGCCAACGTCGGCCGGATGCCCAGGCCCAGGGCCCAGCACGCAGAAGTCCGGTGAAAAATCCTCGATGCGTTGCAGGAGGTCTGGCACGTCGTGACGCTCGACGCGGGTTTCCAGCCCCAGTTGTTCCAGGTACTGGCTGATGATAAAGACGAAGCTGTCGTAGGCATCGATCAGGAATACTTTCACAGTGCGATCTCCTTGCCGGTCACTGCCCGGTAGACAGAACCCATTTTGTACAACGTCTCTTTCCACTCCATCTCGGGAACCGAGTCGGCAACCACCCCGGCGGATGCCCGCAAGTGGTAGGTGCCCTCGTCGAAGACGGTCGAGCGAATGCACAGGGCGGTATTGACGCTGCCATCAAAACCTACCAGACCTAGGGCTCCGGCGTAGATGCCGCGGCGGTTGCTCTCCATTCCCTCGATCAACTCCATCGCCCTGACCTTGGGCGCGCCGGACATGGTTCCGGCGGGGAACGAGGCCTTGATCACGTCGTAGGCATCCAGGCCTGGGCGCAGCAGACCGCGAACGTTCGACACCATGTGATAGAGGTGCGAGTACTCCTCCACCAGCATGAACTCGTCGACTTCCAGCGAGCCGGCCTGGCAAACGCGACCGATATCATTGCGACACAGATCGATGAGCATCAGGTGCTCGGCGCGTTCCTTCTCCGAGCGGGTCAACTCCAGCACCAGCTGGGTCGGATCGACGCCAGGCTTCTTGCCGACAGTGCCGGCGATAGGACGCATCTCTATCAAATCGTCCTTGATCCTGACGAACAGTTCAGGACTGGCTCCGATCAGGTCGATACCGCCTACATGGGCCAGGTACATGTAAGGAGAGGGGTTGCGCAGGCGCAGGTTCTGGTACACATCGAACGGCGCAACCTGCGAGCGAATGCGGATCTCATGGCCGAGCTGGATCTGGTAGACGTCGCCCGCGCGGATGTGCTCCATCGCGACTTCGACACGTTCGCAAAATTGCTCCGGGGTGACCGTGCGGCTTTCCTCGAATGTCTCTGGATACGGTGGCAGATCCACTGCCTCGCACGCCGGGGGCGCGCTCAGGAAGGGGTAATCCTCCACTGTACGGGGCGCCCACAGAGGGTGGTTGTTGATCAGGGTTTCGACAATGCCGTTGCTGTGGAAATAAACCAGTGTCTGATAGACCGACAGGGCGATGAGCGGGTAGCTGTAGGTCTGTTCGGCGACATCGGGAAGGCGCTCGATCAGGCGAACGCAGTCGTAGGAGAAATAGCCGAAGAACGCCAGGCTGGAAGGGGCATTGGGTGCAGGCTGGAACGTAGCCTGGATGGCCCGGAGCAGGTTCCACGCTGCCTCGCTGTCCGGTAGATGGATCTTGTGCTCGGGATCGACCTGTACCCCCCCTTGTCGCAGGCTGGCGGACAAGTGTTCACACAGCGCAGGACAGCCTCGCAGTTGTGCCTGGCCCTCATCGATACACACTTCGAAAAGGGGCTCGAGCCCGATGATCGTCGCCCGGCGATCACGGCTTGGACCGGACAGTGATTCAAGAATGAAGACAGACTCGCGACCCAGTTGCTCCAGTGCATTTTCATATATGCCAAGTGCATCTGTAGGTCGACGTTCTTCGCGGCGAAGAACATTGACGCCAATTAAATGTTTGTTCACGGTTAATACCATTTTCAAGGTGCAACGATTCAGGCACTCGATTAAGAGAGCGCCACGGGAATATAAAGTGCACAGGCACTTTAAATAGGTGTTGACGGATATCCTGAATATTCGGGGCGGACGCTGTTCATGTCGCGCGCAATACCAGGCTTGCAACGGATTGCAGCCAGCGATGCGCAGGGCACAAGGCGCGAGCGCCTTAGAATTTCATTGGGGAGAGAGCAGGACGTTGCTGGCAGGCAGCAGACAGACGCTGGTCTTCGCTAGATTATTAGCGACGCCAGATATTGCTTTTGAAGATGGCCAGAATGGCCCGGGAACAGCTGTCGGGGTAGCTGTGGGAAGAGCTGATAGCAGAAAGGTGATAGTACATTTTAGACATCCCAGTCTTGGCTAGGCACTGCGGGAACGAGCGGCAGTGCGGCGAAATTACCAGTGTGCCCCGGGGCTGTCAACTGTTGGGCGGATATTAATATTTCATTCATTTCTTAGTGTCGTCAGGCACAACAACTATTCCTGCGCATATGTAATCGCGCGTGCTTTTAACAAGAAACTCGTGCGCGCACAACTGCGGGATAACGCAGCTGGGTATTTGTAACTTCTGTCACTAACGTAGCGGCCGTTGAGTTCCAGTAACCCATCAAACCTGAGCGGCTGAAATGAAAGAGCATTTAGACACATTCAAGAAACGGTACGATCCGATTCATCATGCCTATTGGACCGACGTCCTCAGCGACACCGCGTTGGCGGCATGGCATCAGGAACAGTTGCGGGAAGTGATCGGCCACGTGAAGCGTTCTTCGCCGTTCTATTCCAGGCACCTTGCCCAGGTCGACGAGCGTTCGCTGACCTTGGATGACCTCGTCACCTTGCCATTCACGACCAAGGATGATTTGCGCGAGGCAGGCTTCGACATTCTGTCCGGCCCGCTGGAAGACAGCATCTTCTATTACGAGACGACGGGCACCACCGGGCCTGCTACGCCATGCCCACGGGATCGCAAGGAAAGCTACGCGAGCAATCGCCAACTGGCCATGGCCTATCAGGCGGTGATCGAAAAGCACTTTCCGGGTGAGAAGACCGTGGTCGGCATCATGGGCCCCACCGAGGTCCATTCCTTCGGTGACACCCTGGGCGACGTCTGCACTCAGCTCGACGTGTGCAATGCCAAGATCTGGCCGCACTCACCGGTGATCGGCTGGCCCAAGGCGCTGCAACTGCTCAAGGACCTGCGCATCGGGGTGCTCGCTTCCGCACCGGGGCTTTTGCTGGCCATGGCCAAGGAAGCCGAGCGCCAGGGCTTTAACCCACGCGAGGACTTCGCCCTGCGTGCCTTCATGATGAGTGGCGAGCTGTGCACCCCTGCGTTGAAGAACAACCTCTTCAGCCTGTGGGGGGCGCAAGCCTACAACAGCCTGTATGGCTCCCAGGAAGCGATGATCATCGCGGCTTGCAACGCCAACGACCAACTGGTGCCTCATCGCCTCAACTACCTCATCGAAGTGCTTGATCCCAAAACTGGCGAAAGCCTGGGCGGCACCGGCGATGGCGAGTTGTGCGTGACCATGCTGATCCCTGGTAGCAAGCCGTTGATCCGCTACCGCACGGGTGACCTGGTCTCGATCCAGTCGCGTCCGGGCTATCCCCAATCGATGCGCCAGACCGTCAAGGTCGTCGGTCGAGTGAAGGATGCCGTGCAGTTGAACGATCGCGCCTTCTCGGCCGCGCAGATCGAGCAGGCGCTGCTTGAAGGCGTTGAACAGTGCCTGGGCTATCAGATCGTCCTTAGCCGCGCCAATGATCGCGACACGGTCATCGCCAAACTGGAAATGTCGCGCTTCTTCGATGGCGACCGTGCACGCCTGGTGCTGCTGATCAAGGAGCGCCTGCGTGAACGGCTGGGCGTCGAAGCCACGGTCATGGTGGTGGGCGATCTTGCCGAACACGTGAACCTGGGCAGTTGGTTCAGTTGGAAAGAAGCCCGCATCGTCGATCAACGCGAAGGCCAGTGAGGTCACCGATGAGCTTGTCTGTTCGCGTGATCGACAGCGCCAGTGATCTGTTCGAGTCCGTCAGGCAACTGCGCAGTCGCTACCTGGGGACTAACCCGGCGAAGGAGGATGACTTCGAGCGAAGGGAGCAGCTGCGCGACGCCATGTCTTACCACCTGATCTATCTGGACAACGACGAAGTGGTCGGGACGCTGCGCGTCACACCGCTGGGCCATGGCCTGAGTTTCGTCGAGCGGGCCGTCAATGTGCATGCCTATTTCCAGCAGTCGACGGATGCCTTCGATGCCAATCGGCTGGTGCTGGACGAGCGTTACCGCGGCGGGCGGCACCTGCGCATGTTTCTCCTGCAGGCGGCGATCTGGCTGAAAGCCAACACCCACCTGCGATTCATCTCGGCACTGTGTCGCGGCCAACTGGCTGCGCTGTATGTCGGCCTGGGCGGGCGCGTGCTGGAGGAAGACGTGACCTGGACGGGGGAACAGGTCGAGCGGCGCTACAGCCTCGTGTACCTGGAACTCGAAAGTGTTTACCACAATGTTAAAGGAGCCAATTGAAATGCAAGCATTCTTCAAGGAACTCGACGCTATCGTCGACGCGGGTTGGGCCCAGATCAAGCAGGGCGCCTACTGGAAATTCAGCCTGGACAACCCTACACCGCCAGCCCTCTACCAACAGCTCATGCTGCAGGTGTACCACTACACCCGCTACAACTCGGTCAACCAGGCCGCCTGCGCCTACAGTGCCGACCCGGAAGAAACGACGCTGCTGCGCTTCGTCTACAAGCACGCCCTGGAAGAGCTGGGTCACGAGCGCATGGTACTGCGTGACCTCGAGTCGGTCGGGCTGCTGCCACAGGACATGCCGGCACCCCTGGCGCCAACCCAGGCACTGATCGCCTTCCTCAATGATGTGGCTATCCGCAAGGGGCCGATCGCAAGGTTGGGCTACAGCTATTGGGCCGAGGACGTCTACGAGCACATCCAGCCGATCCTGGACCGGTTCCGCACCGACCTGGGCTTGAAGGATGAGCAGATGACGTTCTTCGTCGCCCACTCGACCATCGATGAGAAGCACGCCGAAGAAGTGCGCCTGGCCATCCAACGTGCGGTGAAGACCGAGGACGATCGTCGCCAGATCAAGGAAGTCGCACGCGTCACGTTGTGGCTGACCGGACAGTTGATGGAGGAAGCGCTGCGAGCCTATCTGGCTGGCGAAGAAGGGCTGCGAGAGGCGTCCTGAATCATGAATCTGACCATCATTGTTGGCTCTAGCCGACCTTGTGGTGTCAGTGCACGGGTGGTGGCGCTGGTGCGCCGCCACTTGGGCGAGGAGATTGAGATCGATGACATCTGGCTCAAGGATTACCGGATCGATTATTGCGACGCCGATAACGCCTGTTCGGATCAGGACTGCGCCGTGCAGGACGACGTCGGGCAGTTGGTGGCGCGGTTGGACCGCGCCGATGCGGTGCTCTATCTCCCCGTCATGCATGCCTACGGCACCAACAGCCGCTTCCAGGCGTTCCTGGAGCGGGTCGGCTATGGCTTCATGCGTCCACGCCAACGTCCCCTGCGCGACAAGCTCGCGGCGATTGCGGTGGTCGGTCGGCGCTATGGGCACACGGCTGTTTTCTCCCAGGTCGCGCTGAACGTACTGCTCAACAAGATGATTCTGGTCGGCTCGGGATTCCCGCCGTGCTTCCAGACACAGCTGGCCCACGATCCTGAAGCGGAACAGGCCTTGTGCGAGACGCTGGACCGGCTCTGTGAGCACTACCGTCGTCTTAATCCCACAGGGGTTGCCACGGGCAAGCCGGAAAGAATCCTGCGGCCCATTCAATTTCAGAAGGGATAACTGTCATGCCATTGAAAGATTCATTGCTGGCGCTGCTGGTCGCGTTTCTCTGGGGCGCCCAGGTCACTGCCGTGAAGATGGGTGGCGCCGAGCTGCCACCTATCCTCATGGTCGCCATGCGTTACGCGATCATGGCGCTGTTTCTCATGCCATTGCTCAAGCGGGTCAAGCGCGAGCAGTTCGGGCCGATGGTCGTGATCGCGACGATTACCGGCACTTTGCATTTTGGTTTGCTGTACTGCGGTATCGCCCGGGTAGACGCTTCTACCTCGGCAATCATCTATCAGCTGGCGGCACCCCTCACCCTCGTTCTGGCGTTTGCGGTATTGGGTGAAGTCCTGAAAGTGCGGGTGCTGGTGGGCATCCTGCTGGCGTTCGCCGGGGTCCTGGTATTGCTGGCCAAACCGTCGGCGAGCGGGACTTTTGTCGGCATGCTGCTGGTGGCGCTGGCGGCCTTGGCATTCGCGGTCGGATCGGTGTTGACCAAGCGTCTCGGGCCGCTGGATCCGCTGGCCTTGAGTGCCTGGACGGCTGTCATCGCCGCGCCGCAACTGTTGTTGTGGTCCTTCATCCAGGAAGGCGGGCAATGGGCAAGCGTCCACACGGCCAGCGCCCAGGCATGGTGGGCGGTCCTCTACACGGCACTCAGCGGCGGTCTGCTGGGGTTCGGCCTGTGGTTCTGGTTGCTCGGACGCAATTCGATGCAGCAACTGAGCCCGTACCTGCTCCTGGTGCCGTTGTTCGCGATCGCCGTCAGCCAGATCATGCTCGCCGAAGGCATCAGCCAGCGCCTGCTGATCGGCGCCGCGTTGACGCTGTCCGGCGTGGCGCTCTGCCAACTGCGCCTGCCCGCAAAGTTCTTTCTCAAAGGCGGCAGCAAAGGGCAAGGAGTGGCGGATGAACAGCGTTGATCGCCTGTTGCTCAGCACCTTGCGCCTGGTTCAGCGCTGGCGGTTCGGTTTGAAACTGCGCTGGCACACCAGTGCGCAAGGGCGCTTGGCCTATCTGCAAAGCGCTGCGCGTCAGAAGGGGCCGACATTGGTCATCCTTCATGGCTTGGGGGCCAGCAAGGACCAGTGGGGGCCTGCGATCCTGGGCTTGGCACGCCATCACCCTTGCGTCTTTGTCGATTTGCCGGGACATGGCCAATCTTTGTACGAGCCGCCTGCGGGCTTCGGACCGCAGGCCTTGCTGGCAGCGCTGGAGAATTTGTTGGAAACGGTAGGCGAGGGTCCCTTCGTGCTGGTCGGCAGCTCTTTGGGCGGTTGCGTGGCCGGGTTGTATGCCGCGAAATACCCCCGGCGCGTCAGTCACCTGGTCTTGCTGGCGCCTGCCGGTCTCGGCCCGACGGTGCTGGGGCCGGCATTGCAAGCCGGCCTGCAAGGGCAAGGAAATGTCTTCGGCTATCGTACGGTCGAGGAGATGAGGCGCTTCTGGAGCCTGGTGTTCAGGCGGCCACCCCAAGTGCGAGGACGCCTGGCGCAGGCCATGGCGGCCAGCGGCAGGTCGCGGTTTGCTGCGGTGCAGCGGGCCATTGAGGATTTCCGCCGCGAAGGCCTGGACGTACTTCTCGTGCGGCTTCCACAGATCGCTTCGAGGACGCTGGTGATCTGGGGGCAGCATGACCAGGTCTTCCTGCCTGCCGCCCTGGAGGACCTGCTCCAACAACTGCCCGACGCCCGTGGCCAGGTCATCGAGGACTCTGGGCATGTGCCCTATCTTGAGCGGGGGGCGGAGGTCGTTGCGGCCATCACCGGGTTCATATCAACCTCCGGTGCCGGGGAGGCTCGACCATGCTCGAAGTGATTGCCAGCACCCGCAGTGAGATGTCCCCGGCCCTGTTCAAGGCACTGGCGCGCTATCGGTATGATGTGTTCGTCAAGGGCCTCGGCTGGGCATTGCCCTGCGCCGAGGGCTTCGAGGTGGATGCTTTCGATCGGCCGGACACGGTGTATGTCCTGGCCCGCGACAGCAGGCAGGAAATCGTCGGGTGTGCACGCTTGATTCCTACCGATCGCCCCTTTCTGTTGGGGGAGGTGTTTCCCCAGTTGATGGGTGACACGCCGTTGCCGTCCTCAAGCACCGTCTGGGAGCTGTCCCGGTTTGCCAGCCGGCGTCCACTGTCGCGACGGGCCCAGGTCATGCGGGCCTGGCACGACACTACATGGTTGATGAGCAAGGTCATCGGCGTCGCGCAGACCCTTGGCGCACGTCGGTTGATTGCGTTCAGTGCGCCGGGAAACGAGCGCCTGCTCAGGCGCATGGGTGTCAGCACCCACAGGATTGCGGGGCCGCAGATGGTCAATGAGTTTCCAGTGGTGCCTTTCTGGATCAATGTGGCGGGTTATCGTCACCGTGCAGTGGCTGGTAAGACTCAACGCGAGTGCCAGCCCAACTGAGCTGAAATCTGCTGCGTGGCTTCCATCAGCTGCTTGACGTAATCCTGCTTCAGTTCTTCCCGGAAGCGAAAACACGGGAATGAAACGCTCATGCCGCCGATCACGTGACCAAAGCGGTCACGAATCGGCGCCGCCAGGCAGCGCATGTTGTCTTCGAACTCTTCATGGTCTTCGGCATAGCCTTGCCGGCGGACGGTTTCCAATTCTTCCAGATAGGCTTCGATGCTGGTCAGTGTGTTGGCTGTGCGGCGCTCGAAGCTTTCTTCCTTGAGGTGCGCGAGCAACTCATCTTCTTCAAGCCAGGCCATCAGCACCTTGCCGATGCCGGTGCAGTACAGCGGCGCTCGCCGGCCAATGCGCGAGTACATGCGCAGGTTGTACTTGGAGTCGATCTTGTGCACGTAGACGATGCTGCCCTCATCAAGAATCCCCAGGTGAACCGTCTCCCCCGTCAGCTCGTTGATCCGCCGCATGCCCGGCTCCGCTTCCCGGACGATGTCCAGGTGGGGTAGGGCCTGGGCGCCCAGCTCAAATAGACGGACGCTGAGACGATAGCGATCCTCGGCATCCTGCACCACATATCCGCGCGCCTTGAGCGACTGCAAAAAGCGATAAACCGTGGCCTTGGACATGTCCAGTTTGTTGGCGATTTCCGAGACGCCGCTTTCTTCCGGATGCTCGGCCAGGGCCTCGAGTACGGCCATGGTCCGGCCCACCGCCGACACCAGCTCGTTGTTTGGGATGACGCTGTTGTCCATGAAGGCTCCAACGTGAAAAGTAAAACCCAAGGATATACGCAAGCAGAACAAAACGCTGTTTCATTTTTGCTTGACGAGGCGATAAATCTGACTAGACTCGGGCCTTGAAAGAAAAATGAAACGCCGTTTTAAAAACATAAAAAAGGCGCGTGACAATGGATATGACACTTGTGCATGGCTCCCATGCCCGCCCGTTGAAGGTGGCGTTGGTGGGGGAGTGCATGATTGAGATGCGCGGTGAACCGGGCGCCTCGATCTCCCAGACCTTCGGCGGCGATACGCTCAACACGGCGGTGTATCTGGCGCGATTGAGCAGCCGTGGCGCAGTGGTCGTGGACTACATGACGGCCGTGGGGGGCGATGCGTTTAGCGTGGCCATGCGCCGCTCCTGGCGAACCGAAGGGATCGCGGACGCTCATGTACGGGTGATCGAAGACGCGCTGCCGGGGCTGTATTTCATCCAGACCGATCTGCACGGTGAGCGACGTTTTCTCTACTGGCGCGGGGAAGCGGCGGCGCGGCGCATGTTCGACGGGCCTGAGGCCGACGCCATGCTGGCTGCGCTGGCCGAGTACGACTACATCTATCTGAGTGGTATCAGCCTGGCGATCCTCAGCGGCGAAGGCCGTGAACGCCTGATGCAGGCCTTGCACCTGGCCAGGCAAGGCGGCACGCGCATCGTCTTCGACAACAACTACCGTCCCCACCTTTGGCCCAATCCTGAAGCGGCCCGGCAGGCCTATCGCGAACTGTTGCGCCTGACCGACCTGGCCCTGATCACCTGGGAAGATGACGCCATCCTGTTCGGCTACCGCGACACCGAGGCCTTGTTCAGTGCTTACGCGCAAGAGGGCATCGGCGAAGTTGCCCTCAAGCGCGGTGCCGATTCCTGCTTGATCCAATGCCCGGCGGGCCGTTTCGAAGTGCCTGCCCAGCACGTTGCCCGTGTCCTCGATACCACCGCTGCCGGCGACTCGTTCAGCGCCGCTTACCTGGCCTGCCGCCTGCAGGGCGGCGACCCGGAGCAGGCCGCTCGCTGGGGCCACCGCCTGGCGGCCCAGGTTGTCCAGTACCGAGGTGCGCTGATCCCCCAAGCGGCGATGCCGAGCATGGGGACGCCCTCATTTCCTTCTGTTGCACAGGTTTGACCTTATGAAAATTCTTGAAGCGCGCGTCATTGTTACCTGCCCGGGTCGCAACCTGGTCACCCTGAAGATTGTCACCGATGAGGGCATTTATGGCATTGGCGATGCGACGCTCAATGGCCGCGAACTGGCGGTGGTCGCATATCTGGAAGAGCACGTCCTTCCCGCGCTGATCGGCCGCGATGCCCACCGCATCGAGGACATCTGGCAGTACCTGTATCGCGGTGCGTATTGGCGCCGTGGCCCGGTGACCATGACCGCCATCGCCGCCGTTGACGTCGCACTCTGGGACATCAAGGCCAAGGCGGCGAACATGCCGCTGTATCAGTTGCTGGGCGGCAAGAGCCGTGAGCGGGTGATGGTCTACGGGCATGCCACCGGCAAGGACATCGAAGGCTGCCTGGACGAAGTCGCTCGCCACGTCGAGTTGGGCTACAAAGCCGTGCGCGTGCAATGTGGTGTACCAGGTATTGCCACCACCTACGGTGTTGCCAAGCGCAGCGGCGAACGTTATGAGCCGGCCGACAGCGACCTGCCCGCCGAGCACGTCTGGGACACCGCCAAATACCTCAACTATGTGCCCAAGCTGTTTGCCGCCGTGCGCGAGCGCTTTGGCGATGACCTGCATATCCTCCATGACGTTCACCATCGCCTGACCCCCATCGAAGCGGGGCGCCTGGGCAAGGCCGTGGAGCCGTACAACCTGTTCTGGCTCGAAGACTGTACGCCGGCCGAAAACCAGCAGAGCTTTCGCCTGATCCGCCAGCACACCACCACGCCCCTGGCCGTTGGCGAGGTGTTCAACTCCATCCATGACTGTCGCGAGTTGATCCAGGAACAGTTGATCGACTACATCCGCACGACGCTGGTGCATGCCGGCGGCATCACCCATGTGCGGCGCATTGCCGATTTCGCCGCGCTGTTCCAAGTGCGTACTGGTTTCCATGGCGCCACCGACCTGTCACCGGTGTGCATGGGCGCGGCCCTGCATTTCGATACGTGGGTGCCCAATTTCGGCATCCAGGAACACATGCCTCATGAAGACCGTATCGAAGAAGTCTTCCCCCATGCCTATCGCTTCGAGGACGGTCATTTCACGCCCGGCGATGCGCCGGGGCATGGCGTCGACATTGATGAAGACCTCGCCCGTCAGTACCCCTACAAGCGTGCCAGTCTGCCGGTCAACCGTCTTGAAGACGGCACGCTCTGGCATTGGTGAAGCGTTTCCAACCCATCAAGCGGCGGGGCGGATGTCCTCGCCAGGAGTGACCCGATGAAAGCGTTCCAGGTAAGAGCACCTTTTGAGTTCGGGCTGGCCGAGGTCGACGGACCGCAGGTGGCTCGTGGTGAAGTCCAGGTCGATGTGGCTTACGCCGGCATCTGCGGCTCGGACATGCACATCATTCATGGGCAGAACGCATTCGTGCGTTTCCCTCGTGTCACCGGCCATGAATTCTCCGGGGTGATCCGGCAAGTCGGCGAAGGCGTCGAACACCTGCAGGTGGGCGACCGGGTGTGCGTCGATCCGGTGATCAGTTGCGGCACCTGTTATCCCTGCCGCATCGGCCGACCGAATGTCTGCACACGGCTGCAAGTGATCGGCGTGCATCGCGACGGTGGCTTCAGTGAACAGGTCTGCGTACCGGCCGAGAATGCCCATCGCTTGCCCGACTCGATGTCCCTCAGCCACGGGGCCCTGGTAGAGCCTTATTCCATTGCCCTGAATGTGCTCGATCGCATGCAGCCCCATCCGGGCGACAGCGTGCTGATCTATGGCGCCGGTGTCATTGGCCTGACCCTGGTGCAGATGGCCCGGGCGCTGGGGCTGACCGACATCACCGTGACCGATGTCATCGACAGTCGCCTGGAGACGGCGCGGGCACTGGGTGCGAGCCGGACTCTCAACGGCCAGCAAGTCGATGTCGAAAGCACAATGCGTGAACTCACCCAGGGTGAAGGCGTGCCGTTGATTGTCGACGCCGCCTGCATCCCGGCACTGATGCCACAGATGGTGCGCCTCGCTTCGCCAGCCGGACGCATCGGCCTGCTGGGTTTCAATGCCACGCCCAGTGATCTGGTGCAGTTGGAAATGATCAAGAAGGAGTTGACCCTGGTGGGCTCGCGGCTCAACAACCGCAAGTTCCCCAGGGTGATTGAACTGATCGCCAGCGGCCAGTTGCAGGTCCAGGACCTGATCAGCCATCGCGTCACGTTCGACGAGATGCCTGGCGCCATCGACCTGATCGAAAAACACCCCGAGCAAACCCGAAAGGTACTGGTGGAACTGACGAACGCCCACCACTGATCTTCCGACCTTATCGTGCCCGAGTGCGGGCACCCTCACCGAATAAACACAACAAGCGGGAGGCTCCACCATGTTTGGTCAAGGACGTAGCTTAATCATCATCATGCTGTTCCTGGCAGGGGTCATCAATTACCTCGACCGGTCGGCATTGTCTGTGGCAGCCCCTTTCATCCAGAAGGACTACGGTTTGAGTACGGGTGAGATGGGCATGATTTTCAGTAGTTTTTTCGTCGGCTATGCCGCCTTCAACTTCATCGGGGGCTGGGCTGCCGACCGTTACGGCGCCAAGACCACGTTGCTGCTGGCCATGGTGTTGTGGTCGTTGTTCAGCGGCCTGACCGTGCTAACAGTGGGCTTCGCTTCGCTGGTGCTCATCCGGATTCTGTTCGGCATGGGTGAAGGACCGCTGAGTGTCACCACCAGCAAGATGGTGAACAACTGGTACACCCCCAAGCGCAGGGCGCGGGCGATTGGCACGTCGATGTCCGGCACGCCGCTGGGCGGGGCGATTTCCGGCCCCGTGGTGGGCTTTATCGCCGTCACCTACGGCTGGAAAATGTCGTTCATTATCATCATGCTGATTGGCCTGGTCTGGGCGGCGGTGTGGTTCAAGTTCGTCAAGGAAAGGCCAGAAGGTGAGGGCGCCGAGGAGATTCTTCGAGCCGAGGGGCAAAGCGAGCTGGCGGCACAACCGGTGTTCCCGCTGCGCTATTACCTCAAGCAACCGACGGTGCTGTTCACCTCCCTGGCGTTCTTTTCCTATAACTACACGTTGTTCTTCTTCCTGACCTGGTTCCCCAGCTACCTGACCATGGCCCACGGCCTGAACGTCAAGGACATGAGCATTGCCACGGTCATTCCCTGGGTCCTGGGTTTCCTCGGCCTGGCCTTGGGCGGTTTCATTTCCGACTTCGTGTTCAAGAAAACCGGGCGGATGATGTTCTCGCGCAAAGTGGTGCTGGTGACGTGCCTGTTGGCCTGCGCTGTCTGTATCGCTTGTGCCGGTATGGTCAAGACCTTGTATCCGGCGGTCGCCCTTGTGGCCTTGGCGGTGTTCTTCCTTTACCTCACCGGCGCTATTTACTGGGCGATCATCCAGGACACCGTCCCGGCGGCGCGGGTGGGTGGGGTCAGTGGCTTCATGCACTTTCTGGCGAACACCTCGGGCATTGTTGGCCCGACCTTGACCGGTTTCCTGGTGCAGTTCACCGGTTCGTTCACCAGTGCGTTCCTGCTGGCAGGGCTGTTGACCGTGATCGGTGCGGTGTGTGTGGCGCGCTATGTAAAACCCCTGGTGGTGGTCAATACCGGTGACTCGGCGGCACAAGGCTCGCAACCGGCTTCGGCCCTGAGCCATCCCTGAACAGAAGGAGTGTATTGATGCCTGTTGTGAAACGAGCGCCCTCCACCGGGGCTGCAGCGCAGATCGGTATCGTCCATCTGGGTTTGGGCGCGTTTCATCGCGCCCACCAGGCGGTCTACCTGCAGCGCCATCTCAATCGTCATGGTGAAAGTGACTGGGGGCTTTGCAGCGCCAACCTGCGCTCCAATCGCACCTTGGTCGATCAATTGCGCGAGCAGGATGGTCGCTACCATGTGGCCGAGTACCGCGACCGCGAGCAGGTGACGCTGCGCGAGATCGCGGTCTTGCGTCAGGCCTTGTATGTGGGCGAGGGCGGCCACGACCTGGAACTGCTGTTGCAGCGCATGGCTGCGCCGCAGACGAAGATCGTCACCCTCACCGTCACCGAAAAAGGCTATTGCCTGAGCCCATCCTCCGGGCAACTGCGCAGTGAAGATCCGCTGATTGCCCATGACATCGCTCATCCACAAGCGCCGCGCTCGGCCCCCGGTATTGTCCTTGAGGCCCTGCGCCGTCGCCGCGCCGCCGGCATCCCGGCCTTCACCGTGTTGTGCTGTGACAACATGCCCGACAACGGTCAACGCACCCGCCAGGCGGTCAGCACGTTGGCGGCGAGGCAGGATGAGGCGCTGGCGCAGTGGATCGACCAACAGGTGGCGTTTCCCAGCTGCATGGTCGATCGCATTGTGCCCGCGATGGACGGCGAGTCCTTTCGACGGCTGGAACAATTGGACTGTCACGACCCGGCGGCAGTGGTCTGTGAAAGCTTCAGCCAGTGGGTGATCGAGGATCACTTTCCCCTCGGACGCCCGGATTGGGAAGTGGAGGGTGTGCAAATGGTGGAGGACGTGCGCCCGTTCGAGACGATGAAACTGCGCATGCTCAATGGCAGCCATTCGTTGCTGGCCTATGTGGGGTTGCTGGCGGGCCATGAGTCGGTGTTCGACGCCGTCAGTGACGCGAATCTGGCACGGCTCTTCGAGCGCTACATGGCCGAGGAAGCGGCGCCCACCCTGGACATGCCGGCGGGCATCGATCTTTCGCTGTATGCCCGCGATCTGAAGGCGCGCTTTGCCAATGACAGCCTGCAACATCGCCTGCGCCAGATCGCCATGGACGGTTCGCAGAAACTGCCGCAACGCTGGTTGCTCGGCGCCCGGCACTTGCTCGATCAAGGGCGAGGCATCGGCTGTACCGCGCTGGGCATTGCGGCATGGATTCACTACTGCACGCAACCGTTGCCTGGTCATCCGATGCACGTGGTTGACGACCCTTTGAGTGCAACGTTTGCCGATCTGGCGGGGCGCTTCGACGGCGTATCGTTGGTGGAGGCCTTTCTCGAATTAGGCGAAGTCTTCCCGGCCGCGTTGTCGGAGCGCCCGGCGCTTCGCGAGGCCGTGCAACATGCTTATACCGCGCTGACCCGCGACGGCATCGGCAGCCTTTTGCAGACCTTTGCCGCACCCAACTAACAAAAAGGAGAACAACATGGAACCGACATGGCGTTGGTTTGGCCCCAAAGACCCGATCTCCCTGGCGGACGTTCGCCAAACCGGTGCGACCGGCATCGTCACCGCGTTGCACGAAATCCCCAATGGCCAAGTGTGGCCGGTGGACGCCATCGCGGCGCGTAAAGCGATGATCGAAGCCGCTGGCTTGAGCTGGTCAGTGGTGGAAAGCATTCCGGTGCACGAGGACATCAAGCGCGGCTGCGGGCGGCGTGACGAGTACATCGCCAACTACCAGCAAAGCGTACGCAACCTGGCGAGCTGCGGCATCGATATCGTGTGCTACAACTTCATGCCGGTATTGGACTGGACCCGCACCGACCTGACCTTTGAGCTGGCGGATGGCGGCTGGGCGCTGCGTTTCGATCAAACCGCGTTTGCCGCCTTCGACCTGTTCATCCTCCAGCGTCCGGGTGCGCAGGCCGAATACCGTGCCGAGGATATCCAACAGGCCAAGGCCTACTTCGAGCAACTGACGCCAGCCCAGAGCGAGACCTTGGTCAATACTTTGATCGCCGGCCTGCCCGGCGCCGAGGAACACTACAGCCTGGAGAACTTCCGGGCCTTGCTGCGCACCTACGCCGACATCGACGAGGTGAAATTGCGTGAACACCTGGGGTATTTCTTGCGCGCGATGATCCCGGTAGCAGAGGAAGTGGGAGTGCGCATGGCGATCCACCCGGACGATCCACCCCGGGCGCTGCTCGGCCTGCCACGCATTCTGTCCACCGCCGAAGACGCCCAATGGTTGCTGGACGCCGCTCCGAGCCCGGCCAATGGCCTGACGTTCTGCACCGGTTCCTATGGCGTGCGCGAAGACAACGACCTGGTGGCGATGGCCAAGCAGTTTGCGCCGTTCATCTACTTCACCCACCTGCGTTCAACCCGCAGGGAAGCGGATCCGCGCAGCTTCCACGAGGCCCATCACCTGGATGGCGACGTTGACATGGTCGGGGTTATCAGTGCCTTGGTGGCCGAGGAGCGCAGGCGTGAACGCGAAGGCGGCCCGCGCTTGCCGCTACGGCCGGACCATGGGCATCAACTGCTCGATGATCAACACCGCAAAAGCAATCCCGGCTACTCGCTGATCGGCCGCCTCAAGGGCCTCGCCGAAATCCGCGGTGTGGAACTGGCCGTGCGGCAACAGTTGGGCTGAGGCTTGAAGATAAACAGGGGAAATCCGTCAGGCCAAAAAACCTGTGGCGATGTATCAGTTGCCGAGGGCATTTGTGGCGAGGGGATTTATCCCCGTTGGGCTGCGCAGCAGCCCCCAAACCGGACACCTCGGTGTATCAGGCAGACTACATACAACCTGCCTGGGGGCGCTGCGCACCCCAGCGGGAGCAAGCTCCCTCGCCACAGGTTCGGTGTGCAGTTGATTGAGTTTGAGTGATCCACACAAGCGCCCATCCACCGCAGGTCTAGCCACTCATGTCTTCTGGTTCCAGCGCTTGCAGCCAACGGTTCTCCGAACGGCTCAAGTGCTGGCGCATGCAGGTTTGTGCACCGAGCACATCTTTGTTGGCGACGGCATGCAGGATCGCTTCATGCTCGGCCACCGCGGCTTCCCATGTCAGAGCATTTTCTGAATGCTTGCTCAAGTGCGCCGAAATCGGGTTGTGTCGTTCATCAAACAGCGCAGTGATGATCCGGACCAAGGCAGAGTTGCCACTCATTTTGGCCAGACGCTGATGAAATCTACGGTCGTCTTCCAGCGGGGGCAGGCCGTTGGCAATGCTGGCGCGCATGGCGTCGATGCATTCCTGCAGATAGCGGTAGTCGCTTTTTTTGCCATGCAAACAGGCCAGGACCACTGACTCACCTTCGATCAAGGCGCGCGCCTGCATCAGTTCCGAGGGGCTTTCGCCCAAGGTGCCGGCAGGATTTTTTCCATCTGTGGGCCTGGCGCGGACATACACGCCCGAGCCCATCTTGATTTCAATTTCGCCCTCGATTTCCAGGGCGATGAGCGCCTCGCGCAGCGAAGGCCGGGAAACCCCCAGCAGTTGGGTCAAATCACGCTCGGGAGGAAGCCTGGAGCCTGCCTTGAAATCCCCCTGGACGATGTAGTTTCGCAGTTGGTCAGCGATTTTCTGGTACGGCTTTCGCTCGGCGGCGTTGATCGGTGAGACCATGGCAACGGTGTCCATCAGATAGTCTGCGAAGGCTACCATAGGCGCTTGGTGCTGTTCATTTATGTGGGAGCGGTGGTGCGGCAATCACATCACCGCGCCAATCTGCCAAGGCACAAACTCGTTATCACCCAAACCGTTTTCTTCACTGCAGGTGCGACGCCCGGAAGCGGTATCGAGCATCAATCGGAACAACCGCTCACCGGCCTCGGCCACCGACTCCAGGCCATCGACAATACCCCCGGCGTTGAAGTCCATGTCCAGCTCCATGCGTTGGAACAGGCGGGTGTTGGTGGCGATCTTCAAGGATGGCGTGGGTTTGCAACCATAGGTCGAACCGCGACCCGTGGTGAAGCAGATGAGGTTTGCGCCTCCCGCGACCTGACCGGTCGCGGACACCGGGTCGTAGCCGGGGGTGTCCATGAACACCAGTCCCTTGGCATCGACCGTTTCAGCGTATTGGTAAACGCCCATTAACCCGCTGGCGCCTGCCTTCGCCACGGCGCCGAGGGATTTCTCCAGAATGGTGGTGATGCCCCCGGCCTTGTTGCCAGGCGAGGGATTGTTGTTCATGTCCCCATCGTTGTGGTGCACGTAGGCTTCCCACCAACGGATCCGCTGCATCAATTTTGCCGAGATGTCAGCGGATGCCGCGCGGGCCGTCAGCAGGTGTTCGGCGCCATAAATTTCCGGTGTTTCCGACAGAATGGCGGTGCCGCCATTTCGCACCAGCAGGTCTACAGCGGCGCCGAGTGCTGGATTGGCGCTGATGCCTGAATAACCATCCGAACCGCCACATTGCAAGCCGACACTCAGGTGGCTGGCCGCAACGACGGTACGCTGGAGGTCGTTGATGATTGGCAGCATCTGTTCGATATGGGCGATGCCCCGTTGCACGGTTTCACGAGTACCGCCGGCGTCCTGGATGATCAGGCTGGCCTTGAGCGGCGCTGGGCGATCGCCGAGCTCTTCCATCAGCGGGACGAGCTGGTTGACTTCGCAACCCAGGCCGATCAACACGATTCCGGCGAAATTGGGATGATCGGCATACCCGCGTAAGGTGCGTTTGAGAATATCGATGCCTTCGCCTTTGGCCCCCATGCCGCAGCCACTGCCATGAGTAATCGCCACGACGCCATCGACGTTGGGGAAGTCTTTCAGGCGCCCCGAAGAAAAGGCGTTGGCGATGTGTTTGCACACGGTTGCCGAGCAATTGACGCTGGAAATAACGCCGATGTAGTTGCGGGTGCCGACGCGGCCATCATCGCGGACGAAACCCTCGAACGTCGCCGCAGTAGTGCTGGGCACCGTGGGGGCATAAATGTTGCGCACGCTGTGTTCGGCATTGGTCGTGGGCATGTCCAGGTTGTGCACATGGACGTAATCGCCGGGCTCGATGTCCCGGGTCGCCTGGCCGATGGTCTGGCCATACTTGAGCACCCGTTGGCCGGCCAGCACCCTGCGCAGGGCGATCTTGTGGCCGGACGGGATGGGTTGCCGGGCGACCAGCACGATGCCGTCGGCGCTCAGCTGTTGCCCTTGGGCAATATCGCCTCGGGCCACGGCAACATCATCACCGGGGGTTAAAACAAGCAAAGAAGACGGCGGGTTCATGGTGCGTCTTCCTCCTAGCACTCGATGATTGCCTTGACGACACCTTGCTTGGGGTCGAGCAAGGTGCTGAACGAATGGGCAACATCGCTGAGCGTCAGACGATGGGTATTCAGGGCCGCGTCCGGA
Organism: Pseudomonas viciae; assembly: GCF_004786035.1. Taxonomy (NCBI): domain Bacteria; kingdom Pseudomonadati; phylum Pseudomonadota; class Gammaproteobacteria; order Pseudomonadales; family Pseudomonadaceae; genus Pseudomonas; species Pseudomonas viciae. The sequence goes on along the minus strand of NZ_CP035088.1, from coordinate 3,985,614 downwards.
ATCAATCCGTTGCGCAGGCATTCCTCTACATGACGGAAGTCTTCCTGGGTGGCGTTGCGGCTGCCCATCAGCGTGGCTTCACGCTTGTGAAACTCCGGGTCGGAGAAGGTGATGGAGTCCCGCACCACTGAAATCATCACATAGGTGCCGCCGTGGGCGATGAACTCGAACCCGCGCTCCATGGCCCGTGCGTTGCCGGTGGCATCGAACACCACGTCGAAAAAATCACCCTCTGTCAGTTCAGCCAGGGTCTGCTTGTCGCCTTGGCCGATTTGCACGGCGGCGTGGATATCCAAGTGTTGCTTACAGAACGCAAGACGATCCTCACGGGTATCCAGGACGGTGACTTGCGCCCCACGCAGGCTGGCGAAGATCGCCGCCGCCATGCCGATCGGTCCGGTGCCGACCACCAGCGCGCGTTTATCCTCCTGGACATTTGAACGCCGCACGGCGTGAGCGCCGATGGACAGGAACTCGATCATCGCCGCCTGATCAAGGGAAACCCCCACGGCTTTGTGTACGAATTGGTGGGGAACGCTCAGGTACTCCGTGAACGCCCCATCGCAATGAACCCCCAGCACTTGAATGCGGGTGCAGCAGTTGGTCTTGCCCTGGCGGCAGGCGATACATGCGCCGCAGGAAAGGTAGGGCATCACATAGACCACATCGCCGATGGCGAGGTCGCTGGCGCCGTCCGTCTCGTCTACAACCCCGGAAAACTCATGGCCCATGACGCGCGGGTATTCGAGGTAGGGCTGATTGCCGGTGAAGATATGCAGGTCGGTGCCGCAGACCCCGACCCGTCGGACCTGGATGAGGACCTCGCCCGGTTTCCTGAGGGGTTTTTCGCGCTCGATGGCGGTTAACAAGCCGGGTTCGTTACAGATGACAGTCAGCATGATGATGCTCCTTGGCGGGCACACAGGCGACGAATGCCAGCTAACGAGGGGAGGGCGTTGAGCGCCCGGTTGGCGAGGGATCTGCACATTCCGAGGATCTCTTTTTTTGTTGTAGGCGGACGGGCGTCCGCTGGGGTGATCTTGGGTCGAAACTACACGCCAAAAAAAATATTGGCAAGACCAATTAATAAATAACAAAATTGGACAGACCAATTTTGAGGCCTCTCTACGGGCATCGCCAGGCCCAGGGGTAAAAGGCAAAATGGGGTTGATGTCGGACCAAACGGCGGGTGGAATCCTGTGGGGACGTTTCAATGAACACTGAATGGACCAAAAAAGGCTGCGATGTTTGCCGGGCGCTATGGGAGTCCGGCCAGCGTCCTCCAGAGCTTGCGGTGAGCGTCGTTCTCCATTCCCGCTTGCATCGATGTTCATCCTGCGGCGCGTTCTGGGAGCAGCTTGAGCGTTATGCCGATGTCATTGGTGAGCAGCAGGCGCGGGAGTTGTATCCCGAGGTCTTCAAGTCGGAGGGCTTTTAATGAACCCAGGCGATTCCCTCATGTCATTCGTCTGTCAGGAACGACAACATGATGGAGTTGCCTATGCGACCAATGGATTTCACCAGCCTATCCCTCGCCGCGCTGCTCTGCGCGGCTTGCTCAAGCCAACCGCCCGCGACATGGAGCTACGAAGATGCCCAGGGGCGAGCCAATCTGCCGCCCGACCAGGCCTACCCCGAACTGTTTGAAGCGGTTCAGCGCGGGCAGCTTTTCACTGACCAGAAACACTTCGTGGACGCGCTGCCCAAGCGTGACCCGGCGAAAATTCGCGCCGATTACCTGGCCCGTCGGGACAGTGATGGCTTCGATCCCAAAGCTTTTGTGCACGACAATTTCATCGAATCCGGCGAGGCGCAAAGCCCGGCGTCTAAACCTGACGCTTCGATCGAAGAACACATCGACAGCCTTTGGCCGGTGTTGAGCCGCAGCTATAGCCAGGTGCCGCAATACAGCAGCTTGCTGCCCTTGCCGCAGCCCTATGTGGTGCCGGGCGGGCGCTTTCGCGAGATGTATTACTGGGATTCCTATTTCACCATGCTGGGACTTGAGCAAAGCGGTGAGAAGGCCCGGGTTCGCCAGATGACCGACAATTTCGCCTACATGATTGACACCTACGGCCACATCCCCAACGGCAATCGCACCTACTACCTGAGCCGGTCGCAGCCGCCGTTCTTTGCCTACATGGTGGAGTTGCAGGCGCACATCGAAGGTGACCAGGCCTATGGGCGCTACCTGCCACAATTGCAGAAGGAATATGCCTATTGGATGGACGGAGCCCAGACGCTCAAATCTGGGACGGCCGCCAAGCACGTGGTCAAACTGGCCGATGGCAGTGTGCTCAATCGCTATTGGGATGCCAGCCCGACGCCTCGCCAGGAATCCTGGTTGCAAGACGTCAAGACTGCCGAGCAGGCGCCGGACAGGCCCAAGGAGGAGGTCTGGCGTGACTTGCGTGCTGGCGCCGAAAGCGGCTGGGACTTCAGCTCTCGCTGGTTGGGCGATGGCCAGGACCTGGCGACCATCCGCACCACATCCATTGTGCCGGTGGACCTGAACAGCCTGATCTATCACCTGGAACGCACCATCGCCAAAGCCTGCGAAACCGTGCAGAACAGGCCATGCGTCCAGGCTTATGGGCAGCGCGCCGAATTGCGTCAGCGGGCCATCGAGCAGCACTTGTGGGATGCTGAAAAAGGCTTCTACGTGGACTACGACTGGCAGCAAAACCAACAACGCCAGCCACTCACCGCCGCTGCGCTTTTTCCGCTGTTTACCGGCCTGGCCTCCACCGAGCACGCCAATCGCACCGCCGATGCGGTACGTGAAGGCTTGTTGCGTCCCGGTGGCATTGCCACCACCCAGGTCAGTAACGGCCAACAGTGGGATGAACCCAATGGCTGGGCACCGTTGCAATGGGTGGCAGTGGAGGGGCTGGACCGCTACCAGCACAGTGCACTGGCCCAACAGATTGGCAGTCGCTTTTTGCAGCAGGTTCAGAACCTCTACAGCAAAGAGAACAAGCTGGTAGAGAAATACGATTTATCGGGCCAGGGAAATGGCGGTGGAGGCGGCGAGTATGAGTTGCAGGACGGCTTCGGCTGGACCAACGGGGTGACACTCAAGCTGATGAGCAAATATGGCGCAATCTCGCCAACTCCCATTGGTGAATGAAGTGCAGCCTTTGTTCGCCTATGAATGCTGAATGCGCCACCGACATCGCGAGCAAGCTCTCACGGCGGGCATTGCCCATCAGGCATGGGCTGTTGCGGCATTATCTACTCATGCACCGTCACCCGGTTACGCCCGGTCTTCTTCGACGTATACAACGCCTGGTCCGCCCGGGCGATCAGATCGGCGTGGCTGTTCGAGGGCTGGCTCAGGTCGGCCACGCCCAGGCTGATGGTGAAACGGATGTGCTGGTCGTTGTACACCACCTCCAGCGCTTCCACGGAGTGGCGCATGCGTTCGGCGAAAGTTTGGGCGCCGCTGCTGTCGGTATCCGAAAGCACCACACCAAACTCTTCACCGCCATACCGCCCGACCACATCGGAGTCGCGCGCATGTTCGCGCAGCAGCCTGGCGACATGCTCGATGACCTTGTCGCCCGCCTGGTGCCCATAGGCGTCGTTGACTCGTTTGAAGTGGTCGATATCGAGCATCACCAGGCTCAACGTATTGCCATAGCGGTGATGTCGGGCATAGGCGGCCCTGAGGCTTTCTTCCCAATGACCGCGGTTGTACAGCCCCGTCAGTCGATCGGTGCTGGAGAGCTGTTGCAGTTGCGCATTGGCGGCCTGAAGCTGATGCCGGTTGGTGGCGACGTCGGTGACGTCATAGATCACCAGGCAAATATGGTTGATTTTGCTGTCAGGGGAGCGCAGCGGTAGCAGGGTAGTGTTCTGGTACATGAACTCTTCGCTGCCGGTGATCGGCTGATAGTTCTCGAACCGCACCAGATACGGCCGCTGCTCCCAGACCGTAAACGCTGGAGTGCCCAGGGTGGCGACGCTTTCCACTTTGCGGCTGAACCATTGGCGATCGATTTCGGGGAACAGGCTGAAGAAGGACTGATTGTGGGCGTCCTTTGGCTGCACCCCCGAGCGGTTCTCCATGAAGGTGTTCCAGACCTGCACGCGGTAGTCGCGGTCGAGCACCACCACGCCGACGTCGATGCTCTGAACCACGGCAAGCAACCAGTGAAATTCGTTCAGATCAATAGAATCGTTCATGGCTCAGTTCATCAGGTAGGCGAGTTTGTGGGTCAACCGCTCGATGGAGTCTTCCGTGAACAACAGCAATAGGTCGAAACGAATATCGTGCCCTTCCAGGCTGTAGCTGATTTCCACCGCCAGGGTCTTTTTCCAGCGCGTGCGGTTGACCCGGATCAGCTCATCAATGGCCGCGTGCTGGCCGAGGATCTGTGGGTGGCCTTGAGAGAATCCTACGTCGATCTGTTCGGCAATGCTGGTCAGGCACGCACCGATCAGTACGCTGGAGAGGTCCAGCAACATTTCCAGGTCCGAATAGTCGCTGCTCTGACGTTGCATCAATTGCGCGATGTCGCTGATTTCCGAGTCGTGAAACATCAGCAGGGCTTCGCCAGCGATGCCGCTGCCAATAAAGCCCTGGCAGATAGCCGTGAGTTGCTGTGAGCTGCTGGCATCGTTCAGCGCCATGTGCAACTCGCCGACTTCGAGGATGTTCACATTGGGGACGGGCAACTGCACAAAAACGCCCAATACCTTGGCGATCAGGGCGGCTGCCTGGCCGATGGCTACGTTGACCGTTTCGCGGAATACATCGTTGAAGCTGATGGTTGTGTTCGATACTGGACGATGCTGTAGCGGTGCCTGGCCGGGTTTCGCCAAGAGTCCCAAGCGACTTAGGGTCTGGCGCAGTTCATTTTCGTCGAAAGGCTTTTTCAGGAACGCCAGCGCACCCAGCTCATGCACGCGGCGCACCGCTTCCTCCTGGACGTCACCGGAGATCACGATGACTTGCGCCTGCAACCCTTCGGCGCGCAACGCGCTCAACACCTGGTAACCGTCCATCTCCGGCATGGTCAGGTCGAGCAACACCACTTGGCCCAGGCCCTGGCGTATCGCGTCCATGGCCTGGCGACCATTGACGGCCTCGGTGACCGAAACCGGCCAGTCCGCGGGCAGCGCGCGTAACACCTGTTTACGGGCCATGTTGGAGTCGTCACACACCACTAGGGGAATCACTGACACAGAAGGCTCTCATAGGTGGATGGATATCAGGGAAACACTTAGATGCATCATGCCATAGGGTAGCAAAGAGCACCTAATGCATAGGGTTTATCGAGGGATCCATCCAGAATGGCGAGGCCGGTTGGGCGCTTACACCATGTGCCCAGCCCCGTAATACTTGTCCCAAAGCTTGTTCCGAAACCGGTTGTCCGGATCGAATTGCGCCTTGAGTGCGAACAGGCGTTGCGCGTGGGGGTAGGCGCGGGCGAATTGTGCCCGGGTGGCATGCAACTGGTAGGGCAGATAATAGGTTCCGCCGAACGACAGTGCGGCGTCGATGAGTTCGCGCGTCCACGTGCCGACTTTCTCGCGGTCGGCCGCGCTGACGTGTTGCCAATAATAGAGTACGAACGAGAACACCTCTTCACGGGCCCAGGACAGGCACGAATCAGGCGCGGCTGGTGCATGCCGGATGGAGATGTTCACGGCGTTCACGTTGTGCGCCCGCAGGATGCTCGCCATGTGTTCGACAAACCCGTTGAGCTGGGCGACCGGCACAAAATATTCCTGCAGCGCGTAGGTGCTGTCCTGTGTCGCGAGAGGCCCGAGCGAGGCAACGTCCCGGCTGGCTTCGTAATTGCGCCGTACAACCGGTTGGCTGAGGTAGCGCAACGGGTCGATTACATCCTTGCGAATCAATGGACCACCGGGAAGCCTCGTCACACCCCACATGAGGGTCCGATCGAATGTGTAGGATTGCCCCGGAGCGACCAGCCTCTGCGCAACTGTCAGCTCTTTGTCCGTCGTGCGCCAGGTGACGGCCGTCGCTTGGTCAAAGTAAGGAGGCGCCAGATCGGCGTTATGCAGGATAGCCTGTTCGTTGTCGCGGATCTGTTCATTGAAAAACCTGGTGTAATCGGCAACGGGCATGCGGTGTACCTGACGTTCCATCGAGACGTTTGGCGCGAGGTCCAACTCGACCTCAGTGATAACCCCCAACGCGCCGTAGCTGCCGATGGCCGCGTGGAACAAGTCGGTATTGGCGGTGCGGGACGCTTCTACTACCGAGCCGTCGGCGAGCACCAATTGCAGGGCTCGGACTGAGTTACTCACCGGGCCAGCACCGACATAACGCCCATGCGCATTGACTGACAGCGCTCCGCCAACGGTGAAGTTGGCATAGCTCTGCATGATCTTTACCGAGAGGTCATGCGGATCGATCACCGACTGCAGGTCGCGCCAGCGTATCCCTGTTTGCACACGTATGACCCTGTGCTCCGGTGAGTAACGAATGACCTGATTGAACTGACGCATATCGAGGTGCAGGCTGTCTTCGGCGGCAATCTGTCCGCCCATGCTATAGCGGGCGCCCCCGATACTGATTGGGCCTGACCACAGAGTGAGGGCCTGGCGGATTTCGTTCGTGGTACGTGGGGCGAGCACGCGGCTCACCCAAATCGGGTTGAGTAGCGTCACATCGTTAACCAGGACGCCTGAAGAGGCGGCCCATGCCGACCAGGGCGACAGCACACCGAGGGCCATCCCAGCCATGCCGGCCTGGAGTAGATTGCGCCGTGTGAAAGAGAGCGAAGGCATGGGCGGGGCGTGCGGTCGTGTGTTGTCGATCATGCTGCGTTATCCATGGGTGAATCGTTGAGCGTTGCGCTGAGCCTGCAAACGTCCGTGGTGGAAGCGCTCCAAAAATGCGCCAAAAAGTTTGTCCAGCGACACATCAGGATTCGCCCCTGTAGGCCGCTTGCCATCAATGCTACAGTCCCGCGCTTTCAGGGGGGAGGGGACGTCATGCGGATCGTAGTAACGGCTTTGGTAATGACACTGCTCGGAGGATGCGCAACGGCCAACGAAACCTTTGGCAATGGACAACTCTGCGGCCTTCATCCCTACTGCGGCGCTGCTACTGATATCGAGGTGATCAAGGCCACGACCGCGGAAAACGCTGGAGCCCTGCGGGTATTGGCACCGCTTGCAATAATCGACCTCCCTTTCAGTATTATCGCCGATACGTTGATCCTGCCTTATACGATTTTTCATATGAAGCCTGCCGAGGAGTAGCTGTACCCCGGTCCCCCCAACATCACTCAGCATGCACTTTACGAGCACCGGCGCGAAGACAGGTGGCATCGGTGTTTTCGCGTACAGCTTTGCGTTGCGGGGGGTTACGTCTGGGGCAGGGCTTCTTCGACAAGCTCGATCCAGTGGCGCACGGGTGTGCGTGCGGCACCGTCGAGGTGGGTCTGGCAGCCGATGTTGGCCGTTACGATCACTTGCGGATTACCGCTCTCCAAGGCATTGAGTTTGTTATCGCGCAACTGCCGGGACAGCTCGGGTTGGGTCAGCGAATACGTGCCTGCCGAGCCGCAACACAGGTGACTGTCGGGCACCGCCGTGAGGCTGAAACCCAGGCGCTCGAGCACTCCCTCGACGGCGCCACCGAGTTTCTGGGCATGCTGCAGGGTGCAGGGGCAATGGAAGGCCAGGCGCCGATCACCGCGCATGCCGAGGGCTTCCAAGGGTTCGGCGCCTAGCACTTGCACCAGGTCGCTGGCCAAGGCGCTGACGCGTTCGGCCTTGGCCGCGTAGGCCGGGTCATCCTTGAGCAACTGACCATATTCGCGCACGAAGGCGCCGCAACCGCTGGCCGTCTGGACAATGGCTTCGACCCCGGTCTCGATGGCCGGCCACCAGGCGTCGATGTTGCCCCTGGCCCGCTCAAGGCCTTTTTCCTGGGCATTGAGGTGGTAGTCGATTGCCCCGCAACAACCGGCCTCGCGGGCCGATACCACCGAAATGCCCAGGCGATCCAGGACGCGAGCAGCAGCGGCGTTGGTGTTGGGCGCCAGGGTTGGTTGCACACAACCTTCGAGCATCAGTACATGGCGCGGATGCCGCACTGGCGGGCGTGGCTTGGCCGGAGGGTGCTGGCGCGGCAGCTTGGTTTGCAGGGCGTGGGGCAGCAGCGGACGGAAAACCTTCGCGGCCTGGATCAACGCTTGGAAGAGTGCAGGCCGTGGCAGTACTGCCCGCAGGGCCTGGCGAAACGCGCGCTGGGCGAGGGGACGGGGCACTTTCTGCTCAACGACAGCGCGGCCGATGTCCAGCAGGTTGTGGTACTGCACGCCGGATGGACAGGTGGTCTCGCAGCTGCGGCAGGTCAGGCAACGGTCCAGATGTAGCTGAGTCTTCGCGGTGACTGCCTGGCCTTCAAGCACCTGCTTGATCAGGTAGATGCGCCCGCGGGGGCCGTCCAGCTCATCGCCCAGCAATTGGTAGGTGGGGCAGGTGGCCGTACAGAATCCACAGTGCACACATGAGCGCAGGATGCGCTCGGCCTCCTCGGCACGGGGAAGGCTTTTGGCTTGTTCGCTCAGATGGGTTTGCATGGCTCGTCCTCAGACGTCGGCGTACATACGGCCCGGATTGAAGATCCCCTGGGGGTCGAGCTGTTTCTTCAGGTTCTGGTGATAACGCAACAACGGCTCGGCCAGCGGGTGGAAAGGCGCTTCGTCGACGGCATAGAGGGTGGCGTGACCACCAACGCTGGACGCCGTCTGGCGAATGATTTGCGGCAGGGCCGCGGATTTCAGCCAGCGCTGGGCGCCGCCCCAGTCCAGCAGTTGCCGACCGGGCAGGTCGAGAGGCCCGGTGTTGTTCGGCAACGAAAGCCGCCACAGCGGCTCGGGTGTGGCAAAGAACCCCAGGCGCTGCTCCCGCAGGTCAGCCCAATAACTGTTGTCGAGGGCGTCGCCACCGAAACGGTCGATGGCCGAGGCCACCGAGCCCTCACCACCTTCCAGGCGCAAGTGCAGTGCCTCGCCGTCATGACAGGCCGCGCTGATCGGGATCGGCTGCTGGCCCCATTCGGCCAGTTCAGCCAACGCCTGGCGAACATCCATTGCCAGTCGCACGCTCAGGCACTGGCGTGGCTTGGGCAGGACCTTCAAGGACACTTCCGTGAGTAGCCCCAGGCAGCCGAAGCTGCCGGTCATGAGGCGCGACAGGTCATAACCGGCGACGTTCTTCATGACTTCGCCACCAAAACGCAGCAACTTGCCCTGGCCGGTGATGACCCGAGTGCCCAGCACGTAATCCCGCACCGAGCCGGCCCAGGGGCGCCGTGGCCCGGACAGGCCCGTGGCGACCATACCGCCCAAGGTAGCCCCTGGGCCCAGGTGCGGGGGCTCGAACGGTAGAAATTGCCCGGCCTCGTTGAGCGCCGCTTCGATCTCCACCAGGGGAGTACCGGCGCGTGCGGTCAGCACCAGCTCGGTGGGGTCGTAGCTGACGATGCCGCGGTGCTGACGGGTATCGAGTACTTCAGCGCAGACCGGGCGGCCCAGCATGGCTTTGCTGTTGCCGCCCTGGATGCGCAGCGCCGTGCGTTGGTTGAGGGCATGGTTGACCTGTTCCAACAGCGCGGCGCTGGCGTCATGATCGTAGGGCATCAAAAGCGCTCCAGTTCCGGGAACGGCAGTTTGCCGAGGTGCACGTGCATCGAGCCGAACTCCGCGCAACGCTGCAGGGTCGGGATGTTCTTGCCGGGGTTGAGCAGGCCTTGCGGATCAAAGGCCTTTTTCACCGCGTGAAACACGGTCAACTCGTCGCTGTTGAACTGCGCGCACATTTGGTTGATCTTCTCGCGCCCGACGCCATGCTCCCCGGTAATGCTGCCGCCGACTTGCACGCACAGTTCCAGGATTTTGCCCCCCAGCGTCTCGGCGCGCTCCAGTTCGCCGGGCTGGTTGGCGTCGAACAGAATGAGCGGGTGCATGTTGCCGTCCCCCGCATGGAACACGTTGGCCACGCGCAAGCCATGTTCGTCCGACAGGTCGCTGATGCCTTTTAGCACCCGTGGCAACTCGCGTCGTGGGATGGTGCCGTCCATGCAGTAATAATCAGGGGAGATGCGCCCTACGGCAGGGAACGCATTTTTGCGCCCGGCCCAGAAACGCGCCCGTTCGGCCTCGTCGCAGGCCACCCGCACATGCACGGCGCCAGCAGCCTTCAAGACCGCCTCGACCCGTTGGCAATCGTCCTGCACGTCGGCCTCCACACCGTCGAGTTCGCACAACAGGATGGCGGCGGCATCGACTGGGTAGCCGGCGTGGATAAAGTCTTCAGTGGCCCGAATCGACAGATTGTCCATCATCTCCAACCCACCGGGGATGATCCCGGCGGCAATGATGTCGCCGACGGCGCGACCGGCCTTTTCCACCGAGTCGAAACTGGCGAGCAGCACGCGCGCCACCTGGGGCTTGGGCAGCAACTTGACCGTCACTTCGGTGATGATGCCAAGCATCCCTTCCGAGCCCGTGAACAGGGCGAGTAAATCAAATCCTGGCGCGTCCAGGGCGTCGCTGCCCAGGGTCATGCTTTCGCCCTCGACGGTGAGGATGTCGACCTTGAGCAGATTGTGCACGGTCAGGCCGTACTTCAGGCAATGCACGCCGCCGGCATTTTCCGCCACGTTGCCACCGATGGAACAGGCGATCTGGGAGGACGGATCGGGTGCGTAGTACAAGCCATGTGGCGCGGCCGCCTGGGAGATCGCCAGGTTGCGCACCCCGGGCTGGACTCGCGCATAGCGGCCTTGGGGATTGATTTCAAGGATGCGGTTGAAGCGTGCCATCACCAACAGGACTCCCTGTTCCAGCGGCAAGGCGCCCCCCGACAACCCGGTACCGGCGCCCCGGGCCACCACCGGTACCTGACGGGCATGGCAGATGCGCAGCAGCGCTTGTACCTGCTCGATGCGCTCGGGCAGGACGACCAGCAACGGCATGACGCGGTAGGCCGAAAGCCCGTCGCACTCATACGGCCTCAGGTCCTCCGCGCTGTGCAGCAGCGCCAGGTCGGGCAGGGCCTCACGCAGTTCTGAAATCAGCGCGGACTTGTCGACCCGAGGTAATACGCCATCGACGCGCTCATCGTAGAGAATGTTCATAGGCTTCTATTGTTCTTCATGCCAGGCGGAAGGGCATTTGACAGTGTAGCGCTCGATGATTGAGCCAAGCACATTCATCCGGTCCTGCCAGTCGGGAAAGTATCGCGACGGCCCACTGAACGTCTGCGCCCGCGTGGCCTCTGAACCTAAAGCAGGGCGGCGACCTCGTGCCGCCCGTTGACACCAGGAGGAAAGGCTCACATGAACATTCTAATGGTCCTTACATCCCACGATCAGTTGGGCGATACCGGCAAGAAAACAGGGTTTTGGCTGGAAGAGTTCGTCGCTCCCTATTACGTGTTTGTCGACGCCAAGGCGACAGTCACGCTTGCCTCTCCCAAGGGTGGACAGCCGCCGCTAGACCCCAAAAGTGATGAAGAGGACGCCCAGACTGAGGCTACCCACCGTTTTCGTACCGATACGATCGCCCAAGCGGCCCTGGCCAACACGGTGCCGCTGGGCGAGATTGACCCTTATGACTTCGATGCCGTGTTCTACCCCGGCGGTCATGGGCCGCTCTGGGACCTGGCCGAGGACACGGATTCGAAGACCCTCCTCGAAGCCTTTTATGCCGCAAATAAGCCCGTGGCCGCGGTTTGCCACGCCCCTGGCGTGTTCAAGAACGTTCAAGCCCCGGATGGCCAGTCGGTGGTGAAAGGCAAAAAAGTCACCGGTTTCACCAACTCTGAGGAAGACGCCGTGGGACTGACGCAAGTGGTGCCGTTTCTGGTGGAGGACATGCTCAAAGCCAAAGGCGGCGAGTATTCCAAGGCCGCGGACTGGGCCAGCTATGTGGTCGAGGACGGGCATTTGATCACCGGTCAGAATCCGGCTTCATCCGAAGCCACCGCCAAAGCGTTGCTCAAGCGGCTGGCGCAGGAACAGACGGCCTGAGCCGTCGCAGGAGGCGGCCCGGTTTGGGCCGCCTATGAGCGCAATATCCTCCCCGATCCATGTCGGCGGCCACCGCACCACTGGCGATAACTTATGCGCCAGGCTTGGCCGGTGGTTGCCCCTGCATGTAGTTTTGATGCCGCATCATCTGGTCCATCATCATCTGTTGCATGCCGGTGAATCTATCCATCATGTACTGGCGTTGACTTCTTTGCTCCGGGGGCAGCTTGGAGTAGTCCTGCCAGCCCATCATATGACCACCGCCCATCATCTTTCCTTTGCCCATCATGCCGGGGCCTCGGCAGCATCCCATCATTCCCGGCCCCCCCATCCCATTCATCATGGCCATGCCACTTTGCATCGTATTCCAATGTTCCTGAAGGAGCTTCTGCCGCTCCTGGGGATCCTGGGTCTGCTGGATTTTCTCCATCTGCTCCTGCATTTTCTGGAAGGTCTCTTGCGCCTGGGCCATCTGCGTATCGAACTCTGCAACATTGGGGGTTTGTTGCTGCGTCGACGGCACTTCAGATTGCTCGGCTGCTGACGTCCATAGGGGGGAAAGCGATGCAAGAAGGAAAAGCATGGCCAGTCGGGTATTTTTCATGTCGAGCTACCTATGTGGGGGAGGAGCCGAACCAAAATCACAGGTTTCACACGATTGTGGAGAGTGGAGTCAGCCGCATTCGCCGGAACTCATGGACTTCAGCATGACAGTCGCTTACTAACGCCCCCAAATGATGAGTAGATATCCCCGGGACAACCTTGATTTATGTCATCTTCGAAGGTGGCCGCCGGTTTTGTGCCCTGAAGGGCTCAAGCACTGGCATGGGTCAGCCCGGTCAAGGTGTCGGCGATGGTCTTGGTGCGTTGCGCTGTGCCTTCAGTGGTGCGGCTGGAGTCCTCCAGGACATCGAGCATTTCGCGCAGTGCGCCCACGGCCACGGACTGATCTTCGATCTGTTGGGCGACGCCTTGGATCTCCTTTGACAGCAGGTCGATATCCACGCCGATTTCAGCCGCATTCTTGCGGGTGATTTCCGCCAGCTTACGCACCTCGTCAGCCACCACGGCGAAACCTCTGCCCATTTCACCCGCCCGGGCGGCTTCGATGGCGGCGTTGAGCGCCAACAGGTTGGTCTGCCCGGCGATTTGCTGAATTACCTGCACGATCGACTGGATACGCAGGCTTGAGCTGGCGAGCGCACGCGCGCCGACCACCGCTTCACCGGCTTGCGTGGCCAGTTGTTCCACGGTTGTGCCCGCCTGCTCGGCAACGCTATTTTGCCGATCTATCGTGCCCGTCAGGTCATCCATCGACAGGTGCAGCTCACCGGAGTAATGCTTGATTTGCGTGGCCATTTCCTCTTGCTGCTGGCTGGCCTGTGCCAATACCTGGCCCAGGTCCGTCAGGCCGTTGAACACCGGCAGGACCGTGTTATCCAGGCCGCGGGTGTCCAAGGCGCTGTTGAAGTCATTCATCTTGAACGCCATGATCTGCTTGACCACTACATGGTTCAGGCCGGCCAGTTTCTTGATCTGACGACGCAGGAAGAAGGCCTTGAACTCGCCATAGTGGGCGATGAAGTTGTCGACGTATTCATCGGCAAAACGGGCGCCCTTGGTGATTCGAAAGAAGAAAATCGCCGTGAGCGTCTGGTTCAGGTTCAGGCCCAGGATTTCACCAAAAGTCGAGAAACCGGCCAAAGGCACGTCGCCGAAAATACCGGCCATGCTGCCCAGGTCACAGCCGTTGTTGAGCCGGCGCAGGATGCAGTCGTTGAGAATGGCCGCTACCGGCCGGCCACCTTTACCTCTGAGGAATTTCTCGTAGTCGATGCGGGTCGCTTCGCGAAGAGGCGTGCGCTTGACCATCACCAGCTCTTCGCCGGGCGCAACGTCGCAGAACAACTGGATGATTTGTTGTTGATAGTCGATGCGAGCAATGGAGCGCACGAACAGTTCTTCACCCACCCGGATGGCGAATGAGTAGTCGGCCAGCTTCTTTTCCAGCGTTTGGGCCGTGCACTCGAATGCGTCGCACAGGGCCTGCACCATGCTCTTGATATTGCCGCGGCTGTCGATGACCTGGTCGATGGTGCGGTCTTCCACCGACGCGGTCAGCACGTTGAGGCTTAATCCGGCGGGTTGGAAGTTCTGGCTTTTGAATACCCCGAAGCGCACATCCGCCGCGGTTTTCAGAAAAACAATTTGCGCATGGTTCTGGTAACTGCGCTGGCCATCGCTGATCAGGGTTTTCTTGAAATCCGTCTTGCCCCCGGCAGAGCCGCCGACGAACAGGCAAGGGAAGCGCCCGGACTCGTAGAGCGCCTCCATAAAGAACGACTCGGACGCCGAAAGACCATCGAACACCACGTAGGCCAAGGTGTCGCGGTGGTCAATGGGCGTGCTCACCTGCGCCTGCTTGATATTGTTCACCAGTTTGGCGATTCGCTCGCGCATGGCCAGACGTTTGCCCCCGCTGCGAATGTCTTCGCACTCCAGCGGCACCATCACCACCTCGGCCGAAGCAATCACACTGGAATCAAACAGTTGCAGCACCACCCGGTCCCACGTCTCGCCGGTCTGGCAGTACAGCGTGCTCGCGCCGTTGCACAGCTCTCCCGACGTCGTGCACAGGCTGATTGCACTGTGGCCAAAGCGCTTTTTGATTTTGGCGGCGATCTGGTCGATGTCCAGGTGAGGAGAGACAAAGCCGGTGACCAACACCGGGTCTACGCGCACGCTGGCCAGCGCCTGGTCAAGCTCACTGGCGGTGCAGACCACGCTGACAGCACCTTGTGCGTGGGCGCGGGCCTTTTTGAAGAGATTCAGTAGGTTCATGGCTGGACTCGTTTGAGTGCGACGTGATGCATACGCGGCATACGCGCGGGGCCTTCCTCTGTCCTCTTCTGCGAAAGCGAGCTTGTTAGAGTTGGTTACGCAGAGGCGCCCGGCGGCGCTCAGGCTATATACAGGGACCACCAACGGTGGATGACCCCTGTGTATTGCCCAGTCTCAAACTATCTATTTGCTTTCCCGCTCCACATTGTCTTTTCGTTGGCTTTTACTGCGTCTATCGATCAACGACTTTCGTACACATCTGCGCAGAAACACAGCAAAGCTGCCCGGCGTCCCCTCCACACCGTTTGCGAAGGTCCTTCTTCGCCATGTAAATCGGACGATTGGCTGCGGGTGCAAAACGGCACAGCCGCTCGACCGATCGATCAGCCGTTCAATAGGGTCATCGTCTGAGCGGCGTATCTATCGCCCGCTACCACACCTTCGGCGCCGAAAATGTCATCCAGATGAACCCGTTCGTCGGCGCTCAATGTAACGGCCGTGGCCGCGACATTGCTCTCCAGATATTTGCGCTGTTTGGTGCCCGGGATCGGGATGACATGGTTGCCCTGGGCCAATACCCACGCCAGGGCCAGTTGCGAAGCGCTGATGCCCTTATCTGCGGCCAATGCTTTGACCCGTTCCACCAGTATCAGGTTGCGAGTGAAGTTGTCGGCCTGGAAGCGTGGGTTGAAACGGCGATAATCATCGGCGGCAAAATCGTCCGGACTCTTCAGTTCACCCGTCAGAAACCCGCGACCCAGGGGGCTGTAGGCGACGAAGGCAATGTCCAGGCGTCGACAGGTATCGAGCACACTGTTGTGTTCAGGGTCACGGGACCACAACGAGTATTCGCTCTGGACCGCTGCCAGTGGATGAATCGCATGGGCGCGTTGGATGGTCTCGGCGCTGGCTTCTGAGATGCCAATGTGGCGGACCTTGCCCGCCTTGACCAGCTCGGCCATGGCCCCGATGGTCTCTTCGATGGGGACGAGGGGGTCAACGCGGTGCTGGTAGTAGAGGTCGAGGTAGTCGGTCTTGAGGCGTTTGAGGCTACCCTCGACCGATTGCCTGACGTATTCAGGGCGGCCATTGACGCCTCGGGCGTGGGGGTCGCTGCTGCGCACCAGGCCGAACTTGGTGGCCAGGTAGATGCTTTCACGCTTGCCGTGCAAGGCGCGTCCGAGCAGTTCTTCGTTGGTGTGCGGGCCATACATGTCAGCGGTGTCGAACAGGGTCACGCCCAGTTCCACGGCGCGGTGCAGCGTGGCAATGGCCTCTCGCTCATCCACCCCGGTGGTGTAGAAGTCCGACATGCCCATGCAGCCCAGGCCGATGGCTGAAACGTGGGGGCCGTGATGGCCGAGTTGGCGGGTCATCATGATGATTGCTCCTGGCGGTGAATGACTCGTTCAGTCTCCAGCAAGCTGTTTTCTGGATAAACCCGTGATTTTTGGTTTAACTATTCGCACTATCTAAATAGTGAGCCCGAGAATGGATCGATTACAGGCCATGCAGGTGTTCAGGCGCATCGTCGAGCTGGGCGGTTTTGGCAAGGCGGCCGATGACCTTGGACTGCCCCGGGCGAGCGTCAGCCTGTTGATACAGCAGCTGGAAACCCATCTGGGCGTGCAACTGCTGCAGCGCACCACACGGCAGGTGCGCGCGACACTCGATGGTGAGGCCTATTACCAGCGCTGCGGCCAACTGCTCGACGACCTCGATGACCTCGAGAGCGCGTTGTCGGTGCAGCGCAGCCAACCGCGCGGCACCTTGAGGGTGGACATGCCCATCGCCTTCGGCTGCACCTGGATCCTGCCGCATCTGCCGGATTTCTATCGGCGCTACCCAGGGTTGCAACTGGACATCGGCTTCCACGACCGGCAGGTCCATCTGCAGCGCGAGGGCGTGGATTGTGCGATTCGGGCCGGCAACGTCGTCGACCAGGCATTGGTGGCACGGCCCATTGTGCGGCTGCAGCAACTGACCTGCGCCAGCCCCGACTACCTGGCCCGCTCGGGCACGCCCCAACGGTTGGAGGATTTGCCGGCGCATCGGGCCATCAACTTTGCCTCGGGCAATGGACGATTTTTCCCGTTTGAGTTCGAGGTGGCAGGGCAGGTGCGCGAAGTGCAATTGCCGGGCGAGCTGACCGTCAACAATGCCGACGCCTACGTAATGGCCTGTGAGGCCGGCTTGGGCTTGATTCAAGTACCGCGTTACCACGTCCAGCGGCAATTGGCCGAGGGGCGCCTGGTGCAAGTGCTGGATGAATACGCCGTGCCGTTGTGGCCGATCTCAGCGGTGTACCCACCGCATCGACAGTTATCGCCTCGGGTGCGGGTCTTTATCGACTGGGTGATCGAGTTGTTGCACGGGGTGGCGGATACGCAGCGGGAGTTGATGGTGAGGGTCTAGAGGCGCGCGACCACGTCAAGCCTGGACCCAACGCTGACGACTCCAGCTACTCAACGTATCGACCACGAACACCAGTAGCAGCATCGCCAGGATCACTGTGCTGCCCTGGGCCTCCTGGAACAGGCTGAGGCTGACATAGAGCATCTGGCCCAACCCCCCGGCACCGACGAAGCCGAGCACGCTGGCCATGCGGATATTGTTTTCCCAGCGGTACAGGGTATAGGCCAGCAACTGGGGCAACAGATTGGGCAGTGTGCCGTAACAGAACGCCACGACAGCATTGCCACCCTGCAGGCGGATGGCATTGGCCGGTTCTGCCGGGGTGTTTTCCAGCGCTTCGGCGAACAGCCGGCCGAGTACGCCGGTGGTGTGCAGGGCTAACGCCAGGGTGCCGGCATTGGGCCCGAGCCCTGCGGCCAAGACCATCAGCGCGGCCCACACCAGTTCCGGAACCGCGCGCAAGGCATTGAGCACAAGGCGCGAGGCGCTCTGGAACGGCCAGCCGTAGCGCCCGGCCGCGGGCAATGCCAATAACAGGCCGAAGACCGCCGCCAGCAGCGTGCCGATGGCGGACATCGCAAGGGTTTCCACGGCGCCCTGGCCAATCGCGCGCAGGTGGCCCAGGCTCAGGTCCGGGC
The DNA here is from genome assembly GCF_004786035.1 of Pseudomonas viciae. NCBI lineage: Bacteria > Pseudomonadati > Pseudomonadota > Gammaproteobacteria > Pseudomonadales > Pseudomonadaceae > Pseudomonas > Pseudomonas viciae. Next base: position 3,967,695 of record NZ_CP035088.1, on the reverse strand, counting down.
TGAGAAAACGCTGGGCATAAGCGCCCATCCGGGTCAGGTTGCCGCTGTCGTTGAGCTCGCCGAGGTCGATGCCCAGATAGGCGAACGAGGCGACGACCGCCGCGCCGATACCCAGGACAATGAGCGCGTTGAACAGACGATTCATGCCAGCCTCCAGCGCAGCAGGCGGCTGAGGTGATCGGCGAGCAACACCAGGACGAGGAACGTCAGCAGCAGGCTGGCCACTTCACCGCCGGCGAACATGCGCAACGACAGGTCCATTTGCTGGCCCAGGCCACCGGCACCGACGAAGCCCATTACCACCGAAGCGCGGATGGCGCACTCCCAGCGGTACACCGTGTAGGACAACAGCTCTGCCGCGACATTGGGCAGGATCCCATAGCCGAAGGCCGCGAGCCGGCTGCTGCCGGCCTGCAGCAACGCGTGGGCCGGACGCTGGTCGACTGACTCGTAGATTTCCGCGTAGACCTTGCCCAACATGCCGCTGTAGGTAATGGCAATGGCCAATACCCCGGCGGTCGGGCCGAGGCCGACGGCGCGCACGAAGAGCAGGGCCCAGACGATTTCCGGCACGCTGCGCAGGAAGATCAGTAAACCGCGTACGGGCCACCGCAACAGTTGGCCCCAATAGCCTGGAATGCCGGCATGGGAGGCCGCAGACAGCGACAGGGCACGGCTGGCCAGCAGGCTGGCGGGAACGGCCAACAGCAACGCCAGGGCCATGCCCGCCGTGGCGATCGCCAGCGTTTGCAAGGTGGCTTGCAACAGCAGCTCAATGAATTCCTCGCCATGGGCTGGAGGCCAGAAGGCTGAGACAAAGCGGCCCATTTCGCTCTGACTGTCACTGGCCACCAACACACTGAGGTCCAACTCACTGAATCGAATGCCCGGCCACAGCAGAACCAGTGCCAGCAAACTGAGCAGCAGGCGAGGGCGGGTGGCGGGGTCTCGGGTATCGCGTGTCAGCATCGGGGAATCTGTACGCTCAAGGGCGGCGCCGGGATCGGTGTGGACTGCAATTGTTCATTGGCGTAGAGCGTGTCGAGCAGCCCACGGTCGACCGCATCGGTTGGCAAGTCGAACAGGATCTGGCCATCGCGCAGGCCAACGATCCGCGAAAAATGCGCCAGGGCCAGCTCCACCGCATGCAGGCTGGCGACCAGGGTGACGTTGTGCTCCCGGGCATGGTGGCAAAGCACCGACAGTGTGTGCTCGGCCAAGACCGGGTCCATGGCCGATACCGGCTCGTCGGCCAGCAACACCTCGGGCGCTTGATACAGCACGCGAGCGATGCCCACGCGCTGGAGCTGGCCGCCGGACAGTTGCTGGCATTGGGCGAACAGCTTGTCGCCCAGGTCCAGCCTGGCCAATGCCGCGCGAGCACCGGGAATATCCAGCGGATGCAGCAGGTTCAGCAGGCTCTTGCCAATCCCCCACTGGCCCAGCTTGCCAGCCAGAACCGCAGTGACCACGCGCTGGCGCGGCGGCAGCGGGGGCGCTTGATGGATCAGGCCGATGCGCGCGCGCAGGCGTTGACGCTGGCGCGCCGACAACTGCCAGGCTCGCACGCCGAGCACTTGCATTTCACCGCTGCCCGGGCGCAGGGCGGTGCCCAACACGTTGAGCAGGCTCGACTTGCCCGCACCGGACGGGCCGATGATGGCGACCTGTTCGTTGGCGCCGATGTGCAGGTCCACGTCACGCAGTGCCTGGACACCGTTGCCGTGGACCAGGCTGACCTGGGTCAGGTGCAATGTCATTTGAGCAGTTCGGCGGCGCGTGCGGCTTCCTCGATGCCCTTGTAGTTCTCAGGCTTGGTTTCGATGAAGCGGCTGGCGGCCTGCAGGTCGAGGATTTCCTTGTCTTTCGGGTTCGCCGGATCGAGTGCCAGGAAGGCGGCTTTTATCTTGGCGGCCAGGGCGGGATCGAGGGTGCCGCGCACCGTCCAGTTGTAGTCGAAGTAGGCCGGTGTGGTAGCAAACACCTTGACCTTGGTGGTGTCGACCTTGCCGGCGGCGACCAGTTTTTCCCAGACACTGGCATTCAGCACCCCGGCATCGACCTTACCGGCCTGGACCCAGGCGACGGTGGCGTCATGGGCGCCCGAGTAGCCGACGCGGCTGAAGTAGGTTTCCGGCTTGATGCCGTCCTGGAGCATGAAATAACGCGGCATCAAACTGCCGGAAGTCGACGACACCGAGCCGAATGCGAAGGTCTTGCCCTTGAGGTCGGCCAGGGACTTGACGGCGGGGTCGGCGGTGATGAATTTGCTGGTGAATTGGGCGTCCTGCTCGCGCTGTACCAACGGAATGGCATTCCCGGTTTTCAGGCGGGCTTGTACGAACGTGAAGCCACCCAGCCAGGCCATGTCGATCCGGTCGGTGGCCAGTGCCTCGACCACGGCCGGGTAGTCGCTCACGGGCACGAACTCGACTTTCATGCCGGTTTGCTGTTCCAGGTAAGCGCCAAGTGGCTTGAACTTGCGCAGCAGCTCGGTAGGGGCTTCATCGGGAATCGCGCTGACCTTGAGTGTGTCGGCGGCCTGCGTCAGCAGGGTGCAAAAAGACAGGGTCAAGCCTGCAGCCAGTGCCAGGGAACGCTTGAACATGGAAGATCTCCGGTACATTAACGCAAGAATGTTTAAGCGCTAGCCACAGGTTGTTAAAGGCACGGCGCTTTGTGAGGGTAGACGAGCGGGAGCCCGATGACCGTTTTTTGGCTGCCCCGGTGGATCGCTGTTGGCAGCATTGCCGGGATCCTACAAGCTCAAACTGGCGATGCAAGCAGTTCTTGATCTAAATATCGCGCCGGACCAGGCTTGATTGAAATCACCTGCACTCATTGTCGCAGTCAGCAGAAGCAAGCTGAGCCTGGCATGATCGACGATCCGATGAACGATGACGCAAGAGCCTGATTCGATCCATGAGCGATGACTCCTACACACTGTTCACGCGCTTCAAGACCCCCGACCCTGCAATTGCTCCACGGGAACAGGTGCCGATGCTCGCCCAGGAGCTGGCCTGGGCGCATGAGCACGCTGCCATGCACCGCTTCAGCTGGATCGCGGTGCTCGTGCCGCCGTTGTGCTTTGGCCCTGTGCTGCCGGGCATCGCGTTTTTACTCGGCCTGTGGCTGTATCGAGCGCTAGTCGCCCCAGGTCTGGACGTTGACCGGATCGTCGGTGACTCCCTTGGCTGGCTTGCGCTGGCGACGTTGCTGTTCATGGCCGGTTGGGCGCTGCACAACTTTTTGCGCGATACCCGCGCCCCGACCAGACGCTACTGGCAGTCGATGCCGGACCAAGGACTGGTCGAGCTTGAGCGCCATACCCTGGTCTCTGGCATCAGCCTATGGTCTTGTGACTATGACCCGGATTGCAACGCCCTCATGCAGTGGACCAATGGCAAACTTGAGCGTATGCAAGACTCCGGTGTGTCGCAATGGGTCCTGGCCAAGACCGCTGCGGGCCACTGGCTCGCGCTCAAGGAGGGATATCCGGGCAGTTTCACCTACGAGCGGGTCGGGCGAATGCCTGCGCTGGACAAACAGATGCAACCCCGCCAACAACTGGCGTTTGCCTTTGCCCCCGGTACCAACCTACCTCTGGGGCGGCGTTTCGACGGGGCGCCAATGCCGTTGACGCAGACGCCGTATTGGATGTCCGCCGATGAACTCAAGCGCCTTGTAGAGATTGCCCATCACTGGACCTTTTTCCCGCCGAACCGTTTTGCCGTGGTCAATGACCAGGATGCCAGGTGGGTGCAATGGCTGGTGGACAGGGCCCAAGCCAGCGTCGGCCCCCGGCCGGAGCGATGCATTCCGACGGTGGTTTAATCTACCCGGAAACAGTGAACGCTCAAGCACTTGCGTCGCTGCACTCATCCATAGTTATCCAGAAAAACCGTGAGTATGTCTGTGGATAACCGCGTCGCGGCCAGGCGGTTGGAGCGTTTCAACAGACGATCAAAAAATAAACAGGTAGAGGGTTGTTAACCGGTCCTGCGTAAGCCAGCTGCTCACCTAGTCCCTCGAACTTCTACGCAACTGCCCCGGGCTGACGCCAAGGCGCTGCCTGAAGACAGTCGCCATGTGCGCCTGGGAGTTAAAGCCGCAGGTGTGGGCGATCTGCGCCAACCCGGCTGTTGAATCACGCATCAGGGCGCGGGCCTTGGCCAGGCGTCGGTCGATCAGGTAGCTATGGGGGCTTTTGCCCGTCGCATGCTTGAAGGCGCGCATGAAATAGCCTTCGGACAATCCGAGCAATCCCGCCATGGCCGGTACACTCAGTGGGCCGTCGAGGCCAGCGTCGATGAACTCATCGAGCAGACGCATGCGGTTGCCGGTGATAGACCCTGGGGGCGGGGTCGACAACGCCAGGTTATCCATCGTCCGTTCAGCCAGCCCGAGTGCCCAGGCCTCCCAATCGTCCTCGATGGAGGCCCGCAACAGTGCCCCGCGCATTCGTCGGGCGAGGGCGATGGCCTGTTGATCAATGCGATTGTTGAAGGCCCGATCGCCTACCAATGGAAAACCGTCTGTACGCATGACCCGCAGGTATTCACCGCCCCCCGGTGATTCGGAGAACACGTCACACTCGGCCGGGACGAACGCCAGGCCATTGGGCATGGCCTCGAAGGGCTGCACGCGGTCGCTGCCAATGGCATGCACGCCTCGCTGGCTGTCAAAGGCAAAGCCAATCGCCGCCTGGGTCGCGACATAACGGGCCGCGTAGGCGCAGCCGGGTAACAATTCGATCGCCCATGGGCCAGCCTCGATACGACGGACCGGTTCGGATGGACGCGATGGCGGCAGGCGGTTTCGATGGCTCATGAACACCATAGTAGAGAAGAGCGAGCACAAAAGTCAGGTCAGTTTTCTGAAAGCCGCCGTCTGGCGCCCATGCCTAGACTGGGCAAAACCTGGAGGTCACTCATGCACACACTGACTCGCGACGATCTTGAACAAGCTGCGCATCATGTCTATCAAGTCATGCCGGCAACCGCCCAATACGCCTGGCCGTTGCTGGCTGAACGGCTGGGTTGCACGGTGTGGGTCAAGCACGAAAACCACACCCCGACCGGTGCTTTCAAGGTGCGCGGTGGTATCACCTTCATGCACTGGCTCAAACGCACCCACCCGGACGTGAAAGGCGTGGTCACCGCCACCCGTGGCAACCATGGCCAGAGCCTGGCGCTGTCGGCAACGGCGCAGGGTTTGCGGGCGTTGATCGTGGTGCCGGAGCGTAATTCCGTCGAAAAGAACAACGCCATGCGCGGCTTTGGCGGCGAGGTGATTGAGTACGGCCGCGATTTCGATGAGGCCCGTGAGGAGGCTGCGCGCCTGGCGCAAGTGCATGGCCTCTACCTGGTGCCACCGTTTCATATGGAGTTGGTCAAAGGCGTGGCCACTTATGCCTTTGAATTGTTCAAGGCCGCGCCGGACCTGGACACTGTCTATGTGCCGATTGGCTGTGGCTCGGGGATTTGTGCGGTGATTGCCGCCCGTGATGCCTTGGGCCTGAAAACCCAGGTAGTGGGTGTGGTGTCCACTGAGGCGATGGCGGCAAAGTTATCGTTTGAAACGGGAGACCTGTGCGAAACCGCCTCGGCCAACACCTTTGCTGACGGCCTTGCCGTGCGCAGGCCAATTGCCGAGGCCTTCGCCATCTACGGGGCCGCTGCGACACGGATCGTATCGGTCAGCGACCAGGAAATTACCGAAGCCATGCGTGTGTATTACACCGATACCCATAACCTCGCTGAAGGGGCTGGCGCGGCCGCTTTGGCAGCGCTCATGCAGGAGCGTGAAGCGATGAAGGGGAGGAAGGTGGGGGTGATTCTGTCGGGTGGGAATGTCGATAGATCGGTGTATGCGAAAGTGATTGGATGACTGAGGTGGCGCAGGCGGTTGCTTGATCTTGCCTTTGGATACTGATTTTGACCTCAAACCAATAGGCTCTCGCCTGACAGGCGCTCTTTGTAGTCTATAGTTTTCACCAGAGCCGGAATCCTTTCGCGTGGCCGATCAGGAGCAATTAACTCCAGGAGCCGTTACCGCGTCAAAGGCCCGCAAGCCGTCAGCAGTGAAACGATGCAGGGAGCACATCATGCCGGTCCAACGGTCGAATATATTGGGATCGGCCTCTGATATTGCCAATGCTGCAAACTCCGTTTCCGCTACCACCCATAGCCTGTTTCGGCGCGGGTTCGACCAAGCCAAAGAAATCTACATTTTATTTCCGCTGCTAACGGTGCTCCTGTTGCTGGCCATCTGGGCGGGCACCCTGTACCTGATCAAGGTCGAACAGGTTCGCGCGCAACAGGGCGCCGCCACGGCAAGCCTGGAAATCGGCGCCACGTACGAGGCGCAAATTCTGCGGGCCGTGCGTGAAATTGATCAGACCCTCAAACTCGTCAAATACACTTACGAGTCCGAGGGGGAACAA